>CAKPVW010000033.1 GCA_934196075.1 uncultured Anaerovibrio sp. | reverse complement strand
AATGAGTTTAGCAGCGTGAGGCACATTTATATAGCGCGAGCGTGCCGGGAAGGGTATTTGCCATGCCTCAGTAAATACTAGTGTGATTTGCCAATCAGCACTACAAATCAGAATTTTCTCATATTAATACACATAGGAAACACTCTGGAGATAGTAGGAGAGATAATTCTACATATTTATAGACGGAGTGTTTTATTATGCTGTTTTTTTTAGACAAATTATGGTAAAATATATCTTTGTAGAATGATTTTAATATCTATGAATTTTGGTTATAATAAGAGAAAAAGCATGATTATCATCTTGACCTTTTCTGAGCGGGGATTCATAGTATGTAATATAAAGTGGGCTGGTGAATTTTTTGCAGTTAAAAAAACTGGAAGCCTATGGGTTCAAATCCTTTGCGGATAAGATAGAGGTTGATTTTGATAGAGGTATTACCGCTATTGTAGGGCCTAATGGCAGTGGCAAAAGCAATATATCTGATGCCATCAAGTGGGTGCTAGGGGAGCAAAATATCCGCAACATCCGCGGTGTCAAAGCAGAGGATATCATATTTGCCGGCAGTGAAAGCCGTCGACCTATGGGCGTGGCAGAGGTTTCCTTGTATTTTGATAATAGTGACAGCACCCTGCCAGTGGACTTCAGAGAGGTCGTAGTTACCAGACGGCTTTTCCGGACAGGAGAAAGTGAATTTTATATAAACAAATCCCGTTGCCGTCTAAAGGATATTGTTAATCTATTTGCAGATTCAGGTATAGGCCATGATAGTATGGGAATTATCAGCCAGAACAAAATGGATGAAATTCTCAATGCCAGACCAGAGGAAAAAAGACTGTTTTTTGAAGAAGCAGCCGGTATTAGCAAATATCGCAGCCGCAAGCGAGAAGCCATGCGGAAGCTGGAGGACACAGAGGGCAATCTTCAACGTGTCCATGATATTCTAGGGGAAATTGAAAATCAACTAGAGCCTTTGGCTGAAAGTGCAGCCAAGGCCAAGCGGTATCAGGAACTGCAGGAGGAGCAGGCGGCATTGCAATTGACAGGTCTGTATCAGCATTATCAGCATTTACAGACTCGTCGCAGTGTTTTTGACCAACAGCTGCAGGAAAAAAGAGATCAGGAGTTGGCAGCCAATACAGCCAGACAACTGATTGAAAGCCGCAGCTCCCAGTTGGATGGGGAGCTATTGACTTTGGAGAAAAATTTAGAGCAATTGGCTAAAAAACGGCAGGAGATCCATAGCAGTATTGAGGAGGCAGATAGCCGCATCAAGGTTTTGGAGGAGCGCCGCCGTCAGGCCAAGGCCAACAAGCAACGTCATCAGCAGCAGATTCGTCATCAGCAGTCAGCCATGGCTGAGGCTGGGGAAAGCGTAGCAGGGCTGGAGCAGGCCGAGAAATCTGCCCAAGCTAAAAAGCAGACTGTGGAGCAGGAAATTGCTGACCAAAGGCAAAGAGCCAAGGCATTGCGTCAATCTCTAGCTGAGGTTAGACAGCAGGTGCAGGGGCTGAATCAGCAGAATCAGCAAATTCAAGGTGCTGTTCAATCTGTTGCAAGCCGGGTACAGGTATTGGAACGTCTCCAAAACTCCTATGAGGGCTTTGGCCGGGCGGTAAAGGCGGTGCTAAAAACTCAGCAATCTTGGCGCTCAGGAATTTGCGGTGCCGTAGCGGAGCTTTTGGATGTGCCAGGCAAATATGTATTGGCCATTGAAACAGCTTTGGGAGGCAGTCTGCAAAATATTGTTACTAAAGATACAGACACTGCCAAGGCAGCCATCGCCATGCTCAAGGCTGATAAGCTGGGCAGAGCCACCTTTCTGCCATTATCCTCTATTGTGGTACGTCAGAATAGAGAGCAGCTGCCAGCTCAGGCACAGGGAATTATCGGCTGGGCTCATCAGGTGGTGCAGGTAGACAATAACTATAGCAAGGTGGCAGAATTTTTACTAGGGCGAACTTTGGTGGTAGATACACTGGAAAATGCCCTGACTATCAATAAAAATATGGGACAGCGGCTGCGCATTGTTACCCTAGAGGGAGAATTACTTACTCCGGGAGGTGCCTTGACTGGTGGTAGTCAGCATCACAAAGAAAGCAGTTTTTTGAATCGTCGAGAGGAAATCTCCCAGTTGCGCAAGGATCTGGCCGAAAAGAGAAACAAGGGAGAAGAGCTGACCAAAAAATTGGCTCAGCTGCAAAATCAGTATGAACAGCTGGATGAGGAGGCTGAGGAATTGTCTCATCATACCAGCCAGCTGGAAATGAACAAAACTGTTTTAGAGCAGCAGGCTTTGAGAGCCAGAGAGCAAATTCTTTTGCGACAGCGGGAAATCCAGCGATGTCAGACAGCTATTGACAATCAGGTAGAAGAATTATCTGCTATGGAGCAGGAGCTATCAGATAGTATGCAGGAAATTGGTGATTTGATGGAAGCCTGTCAGCACCAGCAAAAGGTATATGCCAAGGCGGATGAAGAACATCGCAAGGTCTATCAGATCCGGCTTAGCCGCATGGCAGAGAAAAAGAATAATGACAAGGAAATCAAAGAAGCTGGCAGCCGTTTGCAGGCCATTCAGAACCAGCTGCATCAGATAGAGCTGGATGCCTCCAAGATAGATTATGATTTGGAGCAATGTCAGGCCAAAATGTTGTCAGGCTATGGTTTGGTGCCAGAAAGAGTGGCTGAAAAGGCTCGGAAGCTGGAGCCGGGAGAGCTGAAAAAATCCCTTGCCCATATGGATAGGGAGCTAAAGAAGCTGGGCCCGGTAAATCCCAATGCCCCTCAGGAATATGAGGAGCTGCAGAAACGACATGGTTTCCTAGCTGGCAATGCTGAAGATTTGGAGAAGGCCAAAGAGGATTTATTGCAGCTTATTGAGCAAATGGAACAGGTTATGACCAAGCAATTTGGTGACGCCTTTGTCAAGATTAATGAATATTTTGGTGAGATATTTGTCAAGCTTTTTGGCGGCGGTCAGGCCGGTATTCAATTGACAGATAAGGAAAATCTACTGGAAGCAGGCGTAAATATTCTGGTTACAGTGCCAGGTAAAAAAATGCAGAATTTATCGGTGCTTTCTGGTGGTGAAAGAGCTTTGACCGTGGTGGCATTGCTGTTTTCCTTTTTGAAATATAGACCAGCACCTTTTTCAGTATTGGATGAGATAGATGCACCTTTAGATGAAGCCAATATTGGCCGCTTTGGCAAGTTTATTCGCGAATATGCCGAAAAAACACAGTTTCTTATGGTTACCCATCGCAAGGGAACCATGGAGGTGGCTGACACCATGTACGGTGTCACCATTGAGGATGCTGGGGTGTCCAAGATACTTTCCGTAAAGCTGGAGGATTATCAGCAGGAAAATTGAAACTAGGAGGATATATTAATGGGATTTTTTGATAAATTAAAAAAGGGTTTGAGTAAAACCAGAGAAAATATTACCAACAAGATTGAAAAGTTGATTATTGGTTATGCAGATATTGATGATGACCTTTTGGATGAGCTGGAGGAAATCCTGATTATGGCTGATGTAGGTGTGAATACTACAGACAGACTGATGGAGTCCGTGCGAAAGGGCATCAAGAAAAAGGAGATTAACAGTCCAGAGGACTTGAAGCCATTCCTGCAGGCAAGAATCAGTGAGATTCTGACTGCCGGCTCCGATGAAACCAAGGTAGCAGAGCAGGGACCTACAGTTATTCTGGTTATTGGTGTTAATGGTGTAGGCAAAACTACCACCATTGGCAAGCTGGCTTCCTATTATCAAGGACAGGGTAAATCCGTTATGCTGGCTGCGGCAGATACCTTCCGGGCAGCGGCTATTGACCAGCTGCAGGTATGGGGGGAGCGCACCGGCACCAGGGTGATTGCCCATGAGGAGGGCTCGGATCCGGCAGCTGTGGCCTTTGATGCCGTAAAGGCAGCCAAGGCTAGAAATATTGATGTACTGCTGATTGACACTGCAGGCAGATTGCAAACCAAGGCCAATCTCATGGAGGAGCTGAAGAAAATCAATCGTGTTATTCAGCGTGAAATTCCAGAGGCACCTCACGAAACTTTGTTGGTATTGGATGCTACTACTGGTCAGAATGCTATTAGCCAGGCCAATATCTTTACCAAGGCAGCACCTATTACTGGCGTAGTGCTTACCAAGCTGGATGGTACTGCCAAGGGCGGCGTGGTTATCGGTATCAAGGCAGAGCTTTCCATGCCTGTAAAATGGATTGGCGTAGGAGAGGGCGTAGAGGATTTGCGTCCTTTCGTAGCAGAGGATTTTGCCAAGGCATTGTTTGCTAAAGGTGAGTAAATAGCTCTATTAGGTTGAGAAAGGCTGGTAGTGTAGATGGCAAAACAGTTAAAAGGTGGCTATACTACTGGGGCCTGTCTGGCAGCAGGAGCCAAGGCAGGAGCCATGCTGCTGCAGGGAGAGGACCCAGGGGATATGGTGGATATTGTGGCCTTGGATGGTACGCCTTTGCAGATACCTATTGCTTCCGTGGAAATGTTGGAACATAGTGTAAAGGTGGAAATCGTCAAGGACGCAGGGGATGACCCGGATATAACCAATGGCACATCAGTATTTACTACCTTTCGATTTATCCCCCAGAGTCAGCTGCAGTCAGTTTATGGAACAAGCATTGTCTATAAACAGATTCTTTTCGAGGCTGGTCAGGGGATTGGACATGCTACCAAGCCAGGATTAAGCCTTGGGGTAGGCGAGCCGGCTATAAATCCAGGGCCAAGACAACTGGTTTATAATAGCATTAAGGATATTATTGGAGATAAAGCTTGCTTAGTGCGGGTGGATATTCCTGCTGGCTCAGAGCTGGCTACCAAAACCCTGAATCCGGTTTTAGGCATTGAAGGGGGAATTTCGGTTATTGGTACAACAGGAGTTTTGCGTCCTATGTCTGAGGAGGCTTTCAAAAATTCCTTGGTGCCTCAAATAGAGGTGGCCAAGGCAGCTGGCTTTACCACCCAGATTTTTGTGCCGGGAAAAATTGGGGAAAGAATCGCCAGCAGCTGGGGCCTGCCTACTGAAGCCATGGTGCAAACCAGCAATTTTATTGGTTTTATGCTGGAAGCGGGAGCGGATCATGGCCTAGAACGGATTTTGCTTTTTGGGCATATTGGCAAATTGGCCAAGGTTGCTGCCGGGGTATTCCACACTCACAATCGAGTGGGAGATGCCCGCTTGGAGGTATTGGCAGCCTATAGTGCCGCCCAGGGTATGCCCGCTGAGGGTGTGAACCGCATTTTGCAGGCTGTAACCACAGAGGAGGCTTTGCCTGTAATAGAAGAATACGGCTTGCAATCGGTTTATGAGATTATTGCAGCCAGAGCCAGCTGCCGGGCAGAGCGATTTCTTTTTAACCGCTTGCAGGTAGGGACAGTGCTGGTAACCTTGCAGGGAAAGCTTCTAGGCATGGATGACAAGGCAAGAGAGATAGGCAGGGATTTTGGATGGCAGATAAAATGACAGAGCATAGAATTATTGTAGCAGGCATTGGGCCGGGCAATCCTGCCTACATGGTGCCAGAAGCTGTGCAGGCCATAGAAAAAGCCAAGGTTCTGGTAGGAGGCCGGCGGGCTTTGACTCAATTTGCGGCCTCGGAGACGGGACAGCAGAAAACCATGGCTATAGGGGGAGATATCCCAGCTGTTATGGCTTTTATTGCAGAAAATCTTGCCCAGCAGGATGTGGTGGTGATGGTATCTGGTGATCCGGGATATTATTCCCTGCTGGATGCCCTTCGCCGCAGCTTTAGCCACAAATGCATACAGGTTATTCCTGGCATCAGCTCACTGCAGCTGGCCTTTGCCAGATTGGCACTGCCTTGGCATGAGGCTGAGCTATTGAGTTTTCATGGCCGGGTGCCGGCAGATAGTAAATTGGCCTATAGCAAAGGGCAGATTTTGGGCATGTTAACGGATAGCAAATATAACTCTCACACCATATCAGAGTTACTTATGGAAAGGGGGTGGCCACCAGAGGCTAAGTTAGCCGTTTGCAGTCGGTTATCCTATGAGGACGAGAGTATTGTGGAAACCACTCTGGGACAGGCGAACTCCTTGCCTGCCCAGGGGAATTGTGTATTGGTGGTGTTAGGATGAAAAAATACACTTTGGGCATACCGGATAAGGAGTTTATCCGGGGCAAGGTGCCTATGACCAAGGAGGAAATCCGCATTATTACCTTGGCCAAGGCCAGAATAGGCACTGGGGATATGGTGGCGGATATAGGTGCTGGCACAGGCTCTATCTCTTGCGAGGCTGCTTTGCAGGCTTCTCAGGGCAGGGTTTTTGCCATTGAACGAAAGCCAGAGGGTATTGAGCTTATCAAGGCCAATGCTGAGAAATTTGGCATAGAGAATCTGCAGATTATTCAGGGAGAGGCTCCTCAGGGCATGGAGCAGCTGCCTCAGCTGGATGCAGCTATTGTTGGCGGCAGCGGCAGCCATTTAGAACCTATTCTTGACAGGCTGGATGAATTGCTAAAGCCAGAGGGCCGGATTATTCTGAACTGTATTACGGTGCAAACTCTCATGCAGTGTTTGAATTATATGCGGCAAAAGAAAAATTATAGTTATGAAACCATACAGGTACAGGTAAATCATTGGGAGCAGGTAGGGCCATATGATATGGCCAAGGCTGCCAATCCTATATTTATTGTTACCTGTAGCAAAAATAAATAAGACGATAGGTTGTCGTCAAAGGTATGATAATTGTTGCTAGGAGGTTGTTGAAGAATGAATGTATTTATCGTTGGCGCAGGCCCTGGAGACCCTGAGTTGATTACCGTGAAGGGACAGAAGCTTTTGTCTGAGGCAGATGTAATTATCTATGCAGGTTCATTGGTAAATCCTGCTTTGTTGGATTATGCCAAGGCAGGCTGTGAAATTCATAATTCTGCTTCCATGACTTTGCCTCAGGTGATTAGTGTTATTGAAGATGCTGTCAGCCATGGCAAAATGGTAGTACGTCTGCATACAGGAGATCCTAGTATTTATGGTGCTATTCAGGAGCAGATGGATGCCTTGGACAAGCTGGGAATTGAATACAAGGTTATACCAGGGGTTAGCTCCTTCTTGGCTACAGCGGCAGCCTTGAAACAGGAATATACCCTGCCAGGCATTTCTCAGACAGTTATCATTACCCGCAATGAAGGCAGGACTCCTGTACCTGATAGGGAAAAGCTGCGTTCTTTGGCTGCCCATCAGGCTACCATGTGCATTTTCCTGAGTATTACCATGCTGGAGGATGTGGTTAAGGAGCTGATTGCCGGAGGCTACAAGCCGGAAACCCCTATTGCTATTGTACAGCGGGCTTCCTGGCCAGAGGAAAAGATTGTCCGTGCCACCTTGGAGACTATCTGTGAGGAAATTGCGGATAAGGGCATTGATCGGACTGCAATGATTGTAGTAAGCAACTGCTTGGCGGCAGACTATGAGCTTTCTCGCCTTTATGCGCCAGAATTCAGCCATATGTTCCGTCAAGCTGATAAATAAATTATGAGATACGGCGTATTTGCAGCCACCCCCAAAGGTTGTCAGCTGGCTATTCGGCTGGTTCATGCCCTGCAGGAACCGCAGGACAGCGAGGCAGTTATGGCTGGGCAGGAGCTGAGGGGACAGGTAGAGATTTTTGTCCACCAAAAACAGCTGAGAGTTATGGAAGCTTTGCCAGAGCAATCTATTGTTCAGTGGCAAGGCTATCAGAAATTGGCAGAGGTATTTGCGGGAGGATTGGCTTCCTACGATGGATTGATTTTTATTATGGCCACGGGAATTGTGGTTAGGACTTTGGCACCTCATTTAGTCAGCAAGTTGTCTGACCCGGCAGTTTTGGTTATGGATGACGGAGGGCGGAATATTATCAGCCTTCTATCCGGGCATCTGGGCGGGGCTAATAGGCTTACAGCTTATTTAGCTAGTCAGCTGGGAGCCAATCCTGTGATTACCACAGCTACCGATGTGAATAATCTGCTGGCGCCGGATGTGGTGGCGGCAGATTTGCAATGTGTACCTGCTCCCAAAAAGAATTTGCCCTTGTTTAATGGCAGTCTCCTTACAGGACAAAGGCTGATTTATTGGGTTGATAGCCAGCTAAAGGCTAGAGAAAATTATGAGGCTGTGCTGCAAAGGCATCAGATTGACTACAGACTGGTGGGAAATTTATCAGAAGCTATAGCAGAAATTTCTTCTAAGGAGCTTTATGTGGTGCTGACGTCTCAGGCCGAAAATTTGCCTTCTGGGGAAAATATTCTCTATCTGCAGCCCCGCAGGCTGATTGCTGGCGTGGGCTGTCGCAGAAATACCGCTAAAGAGCTGATTGCTCAGGCTTTGGCAGAGGCTTGCGGCTCTATTGGCTGGGGGACTGGGCGGATTTCTCAGTTGGCTAGTACAGTGGTAAAGGCTGATGAAGTAGGTTTGTTGGCTATGGCAAAGGAGCTTCAGGTACCTATAGAATTTTTTGAGAATCAGCAAATGGCCGAGATGATTGAGAAATATCAGCTGAAGGAATCTGATTTTGTAAAGAAAACCATTGGCATAGGGAATATCTGCGAGGCGGCAGCTCTTTGCTGTGTGCCTCAGGGCAGAATTGCCCTAAACAAGCATAAATATGAGAAAGTGACGGTAGCATTAATATGGCAAAAATAGTAGTAGTGGGCATTGGCCCAGGCAATTTTGATGATATGACTCCTCGAGCCAGAAAGGCTATTGAAAATGCCAGCGTAGTAGCTGGGTACAAGACCTATATCAACCTTATAGAGCCTTTGTTGGAGGGCAAGGAGGTTATTGGCACTGGTATGACTCAGGAGGTTGACCGCTGTAAAGCAGCTGTAGAGGCAGCGGCAGCTGGCAAAGATACAGTCGTGGTGTCCAGTGGTGACTCCGGTGTTTATGGCATGGCAGGACTGGTTTTGGAGCTGGTGCTGCAGCTGCCAGAGGAAGAAAGACCAGAATGGGGCGGCGTAGTAGCTGGCGTCTCCGCTGTAAATGCGGCAGCCTCTTTACTAGGTGCTCCTTTGATGCATGATTTTGCGGTTATCAGCCTCAGTGATTGGATGACTCCCTGGGAGCTGATAAAAAAGAGAGCTGCTTTAGCTGGAGAGGGAGATTTTGTTATTGCCTTGTACAATCCCAAGAGCAAGCATCGCCCTGATTATATCTATGAGATTCAGAAGATTCTTTTAGAGCATAGAGCTTCCACTGTGCCTGTAGGTATTGTCAGCAGTGCCAGTCGGGAAAAGGAAAGCATTGTCCTGTCTGATCTGGGCCATTTTACCGATGAAAATATTGGGATGTTCTCCATGGTTATTATTGGCAATAGCAATACCTATATCAAGGATGGTTATATGATTACTCCTCGTGGTTATAAAATCTCCAAGGAGTGAGGCAAAATGATTTTTGTATTAGCTGGAACTAAAGATGGCAGGGAACTGGCAGGTTATTTACTGCAGCATGGATATAAGGTTACTGCCTCTGTGGTTAGTCAATATGGGGAAACCTTGCTGCAGCAGTATTATGGTATGGACATAAATTGCAAGCCCTTGGAGGCAGATGATTTTGTGGCGTATTGTGAAAGCCATGGGGTAAAGCTCTTTGTGGATGCATCTCATCCCTATGCTGCTAATGTTTCTATCAATGCTATGGAGGCTTGTAAAAAGGCAAATATTCCCTATATCCGTTATGAACGACAGCAGACGCCCTTGAATTATGATAAGGCATTTTATGTGGAGAATTATCAGCAGGCAGCAGCCAAGGCAGCGGAGCTGGGAGAGCATATTTTTCTCACCACCGGCAGTCGCAATTTGGCTACCTTTGCCAAGGTACCGGAAATGGCAAATAAGCATATGATTTGTCGAGTTCTGCCAGAGTCTGATATTGTGGCCATGGCTCAGGCACTGGGCTTTACACCGGGAGATATTGTAGCTATGCAAGGGCCTTTTTCA
Organism: uncultured Anaerovibrio sp.; assembly: GCA_934196075.1. GTDB lineage: Bacteria > Bacillota > Negativicutes > Selenomonadales > Selenomonadaceae > Anaerovibrio. Next base: position 11,031 of record CAKPVW010000033.1, on the reverse strand, counting down.
CTGGAATTAAACAAGGAATTGTTCAAAAAGTATCAGGCTCAGGTGGTGGTTACCAAAAATAGTGGACACGTTGGAGGCACAGATGCCAAATTTCAGGCGGCTATGGAGCTGGATTTGCCTTTGGTAATTATTGATAGGCCCAAGATAAATTATAGTCAAAAGGCTGAAAGCTTTCAGCAGGTATTGGATTTTGTAAGAAAAGAGCTGGGGTAAATTATGGATTTTATCAAAAAACCTATGGAAATAGAAAATCGTAGTATGGAAATTATTGCGCCTTATTTGCAGGGCTTGAATTTGACGGAGGAACAGGTAAAGGTGTACTCTAGGATTATTCATGCTGCTGGAGATGTGGATTATGCACCTATTATTCGCCTGCATCCGCAGCTGATTGATTCAGCTAAAAAGGCTTTGGCGCAGGGCTGCAATATTTACACTGATGTGGAAATGGTGCGGACAGGTATCAACAAGCGGAAGCTGGCTTCCTTTGGTGGTCAGGTATTTTGCAAGGTATCTGATCCAGAAATTGCCAAAGCAGCCAAGGAGCAGGGAATTACCCGCTCTATGGCGGCTATGCGCAGCTTTGGTCAGGCTATGAATGGGGCTATTATTGCTATTGGCAATGCGCCAACAGCTCTTTTTGAGGTGTTGAGAATGGTGGAGGAAGAAAATCTCCGCCCAGCGGCTATTGTGGGAATTCCTGTAGGCTTCGTAGGGGCTGCTGATTCCAAGGCAGAGCTGGCTGCTAATACCCTTGTACCTTATGCTACTGTTGAAGGTACCAAGGGAGGCAGTCCTATTGCAGCTGCGGTAGTCAACGCCATTATGTATATCATAGACAACAATCGGGATTGATTGGGAAAGGTTTTCTGGACAGAGGGTGTTTTTATGAGCTATAAAATTCCAAGACTGGTAATTGCTGCTGTTAGCAGCGGCAGTGGCAAAACTACGGTAGTAACAGGACTGCTGTCAGCCCTGCGGAATCAGGATATCAAGGTACAGTCCTACAAAATAGGGCCGGATTATATTGATCCAGGCTACCATGGCCTAGCCAGTGGCAGACCAGCCCATAATATAGATACCTGGCTTATGTCCAAAGAAACCATGGTAAATACCTTTATCGATACGGCTCAGGATATGGATGTGGCTGTGATAGAGGGGGTTATGGGGCTTTTTGATGGAGGTAGAGGAGGCATCAGCTCTACGGCAGAAATAGCCCGTCTGCTGCAGGCTCCGGTGGTTCTGGTGATAGATTGCAAGTCCATGGGAGCCTCTGCCGCAGCCATTGCCCTAGGTTTTAGGGAGTATAACAAGGATGTAAATATTGCTGGCGTTATTCTCAATCGCCTTGGCTCTGAGAATCATCAAAAAATGATTGAGGAGGCTATGGCTGGCATCGGTATGCCGGTTCTGGGAGCGGTAAGGAGAGATAATCTTCTGACTATGCCGGAGCGTCATTTGGGCCTTTTGCCTGTGGAGGAAAATAAGGAACGTCAGGTGGTAGATGCCATGGGGGAAGCTATGGCTAGACAAATAAATCTTACATCTTTGCTGCAGATTGCTCATAACGCTTCTCCTATGGATAAGATTCCATCTCAAGCTGAGGAGTATCTGCAAAGAGTTATTGTAGGGCGTAGAAGGAGTTTTCCTGATGACTTCGGCAAGATAAAAATAGGTTTGGCTAGAGATGAAGCTTTTTCCTTTTATTATCCAGAGAGTTTGACAGTTCTGGAGCGCTTAGGTGCTCAGATCGTGGAATTCAGTCCTTTGCAGGATAGCAATTTGCCAGATGTGGATGGCCTGCTTATAGGTGGTGGTTTTCCAGAGATGTTTGCCAGCCAGCTAGAGGCCAATAAATCTATGCTGGGGGCCATTGACCAAGCAGCTAGAGAGGGAATGCCTATTTTTGCTGAATGTGGCGGCTATATGTATCTAGGTCAATGCCTAAAAGATTTTGAGGGGGGATTTTTCAATATGACTGGCATATTGCCTCAACAGGTACAGATGAACAAAAAGCTGCAGATGGTAGGCTATGTGGAGGCAGAGCTTTTGCAGGATTGCTGTATTGGCAGTGCTGGCATGAAATTAAGAGGCCACGAATTTCACTTTTCCTCAGAAATTCCTGGGGCGGGAGATGTAGTTGGCAATAGAGCCTTTTCCTTTACAAGAATGAGAAATAATGCTGTTTATCCCGGCGGTTTTGTCAATGACAAGGGAAATGTAGTAGGTTCATATCTCCACATCCATTTTGCCGGCTGTGTCGAAGCAGCTACAGCATTTGTAGGCAGCTGTTGGAATTATAGCATTAGTCGTCAAAGTTAATTTTTTAGGCAGGTGGAAATATGGGAAGGCTGATTTTGGTAACAGGCGGTGCCCGCAGCGGCAAAAGCGCCTTTGGTGAGAAATATGCAGCTAAATATGGCAAAAAGGTGGCCTATATTGCTACCTCACAAATCTGGGATAAGGAAATGGAGTTTCGGGTAAAGCTTCATAGAAAGCGGCGGCCGGCAGAGTGGCAGACCTATGAAGCACCTTATGAAGCTCATAAGGCTGTAGAAGAAGCTGTAGATGATGGCTGTGATATGATTCTTTTTGATTGTTTAACGGTGTATACCAGCAATTTGCTGTGCAGCTTGGATAATATTAATGATTCAGAGAGAAATTACGGACTATTGCGGGAAAATTGCCAGTGTCTTATAGATACCGTAAAGAAATATAACTGCACTATGGTAGTAGTTACGAATGAAGTGGGAGCAGGTATTGTGCCAGAAAATCATCTGGCCAGAGAGTTTCGGGATTTGGCAGGTTTGGCCAATCAAATGCTGGCAGAGGCCGCTGAGGAGGTATATCTGACGGTAGCAGGCATACCTGTCAATATAAAAAAATTAGCCGAAAAATTGTATTAGGAGGCTTTTATGGCAAATTATATTATGATGATGGGAACCAGCTCCCATGTGGGCAAAAGTATTCTGGCTACAGCTATGTGCCGTATTCTTTATCGCAAGGGACATAAGGTGGTGCCCTTCAAAGCTCAGAATATGGCTTTGAATTCCTATGTGACCAGAGATGGTGATGAGATGGGTAGGGCTCAGGTGGCTCAGGCGGAGGCTGCTGGCTTGGAGCCTATGGTGGATATGAATCCTGTTCTGCTGAAGCCCACAGGCAATGCAGCATCCCAGGTGATTATTATGGGGAAGCCAGTAGGCAATATGTCTGCTCGGGAGTATCATCGGGGATATTCCTTGAAGGCTTTTGATGCGGTGAAGGAAGCTTTGGGAAGATTGGATAAGGAGTATGATACCATTGTGATTGAGGGAGCTGGCAGTCCAGCCGAAATAAACCTCAAGGCTAATGATATTGTGAATATGCGGGTAGCCAAATATTTACAGGCACCAGTATTGCTTATAGCAGATATTGACCGTGGAGGTGCTCTGGCTTCCTTGGTTGGTACCTTGGAGCTTTTGGACGAGGAAGAAAGAGCTTTGGTAAAGGGCTTGGTTATTAATAAATTCCGAGGGGATGTAACTCTGTTGACTCCTGCTATTGATTTTTTGGAACAGAAAACAGGCAAGCCAGTATTAGGAGTGGTCCCTCATATTGAGCAAATGGGCATTGATGATGAGGATTCTGTGTCCCTAGAGGAAAAGCAGGCAGCGCCTACAGATGGGGATGTAAAGATTGCCGTTATTCAGACACCAAAGATTTCTAATTTTACGGATTTTGATGCCTTGGCTCACGAAAAGGATGTGGCACTTTACTATGTAAAGTCAGCTAGTGATTTGGGGGAGCCTGATGTTATAATGCTGCCAGGCAGTAAAAACACCACTGAGGATATGCTATATCTGAGGGATTCAGGCTTGGCAGAGAAAATTTTGGCTCATGCCGAGGCTGGCAAGGCGGTCATAGGTATTTGCGGCGGTTATCAGATGTTGGGAGAGGTTATCCGAGATCCTCAGCATACAGAATCCCAAAATGATGAGGCAGCTGGCCTGGGACTTTTAGGTATGGCAACTGTTTTTGAGGCAGAGAAGCTTACTAGTCAGGTGGTGGCTCAGTGTCAGGATTTGCATTTTATGGGGCAGTCTATTTCTGCTGACAATTTGCAGGGCTATGAAATTCACATGGGACATACAGAATTTACGAGGGATTCCGATGCTCATCCATTTACCATTTGTCAGCGGAGAGGCAAGGACTGTGCTAATGTAGAGGGGACAGCCAATGCAGCAGAAAATGTTTTTGGCACCTACATTCATGGTGTTTTTGATAATGATATTTTCCGTCGTAGTATTTTAAATGCTGTAAGACAGAGCAAGGGATTGGAGCCTTTGGCTAATACCCGCAATGTTATGGCAGAAAAGCAGCAGGCCTACGAGCATTTGGCTGATGTGGTGGAAAATGCTTTGGATATGGATAAGCTGTATCAGATTATGGGAGTGGAAAAATGCTAACTGCAGTTTGTGGATTTTTATTTGATACGGTTTTGGGAGATCCACGTTCCAAATTTCATCCTGTGGTGCTGATTGGCCGATTAATTTCTATATTGGAGGGAGCCCTTTACCATGAGGGTGAAAGCGATAAGCGCAAGCTGATGGCAGGAGGTTTGCTGGCCATTACGGTGCTGTTGGTTGTCTACAAGGTTGCGGCCGGTATAGATGGCTTGCTGTCTCAGCTGGATAACCAGCTGATTACCATTCTGGTGGAGGGGTTCTTGCTGAGCTTTACGATTTCTCCCCGCAGTTTGGCAGAGGCCGGGCGGGAGATTTATGGTTATTTAGAAAATAATGATATGGAAAATGCTCGCTACAAGGTGGGCTGGATTGTAGGCCGTGATACAGACAAGCTGTCTTCTGGGGAGGTAACCAGAGCTACGGTGGAAACAGTGGCAGAAAATACTGTAGATGGTATTATTGCTCCCTTCTTTTTCTTTTTAATAGGGGGACTGCCCTTGGCCTATATGTATAGGGCTGCTAACACTTTGGATTCTATGGTAGGTTATAAAAATGATAAATATTTATATTTTGGTAGGATTTCCGCTAGAATTGATGATGTGCTGAATTACATTCCTGCCAGAATAACAGGGCTGCTTTTTGTGTTGTCTGCCTTTATATTGAAGCTTGATTGGCGCAATAGCTGGCGTATGCTGAGACGAGATGCCTCCAAGCATCCTAGCCCCAACGGTGGCTGGGCGGAGGCTTCTGTGGCTGGAGCCTTGAGAATAAGACTTGGAGGCTATAATTCCTATTTTGGCAGAGAAAGCTTCCGGGCCTATATGGGTGAGCCTTATGAGGAACTGGCAGCCAAGCATATTTTAGGCTGCACCAGATTGATGTATACGGCAACAATACTGTTTCTGCTGTCAGCTCATTTGCTGTGGCAGGGCTATCTACTCTTAGGGGGCGTATAATACGTGAAGGCATTTTTGATTGGGCTGCAGTTTTTGACTAGAATCCATATCGTTAAGCAAACTGTTTGGACGGAGGAGGATTTTGGCAAAAGCGTCAGGTATTTTCCTTTGGTGGGGCTGGTGCTGGGGCTGCTATATGGCTTCATGGCCTGGCTCCTAACCTGGGGCCTAAAAGAGATAGCAGGCATATCCATACCGGAACATTTTCGAGCGGTTATTTTGGCAGTGCTGCCATTTTTGGCTACCGGGGGAATTCACTGCGATGGCTTTATGGACACTGTAGATGGCATTTTTTCCGGTCGAGATAGGGATAGAATGTTGGAAATAATGAAGGATAGCCGTACAGGCTCCTTTGGCGTGGTGGCCTTTGGTATATTGCTTTTAATGCAATATAGTTTGCTGTTGGATATGCCTCAGGAAAATTTACCCTGGGCATTGTTGGTAATGCCCATAATTGGCAGGCTGATGATGACAGGGGCTATTTCCTTATTTCCCTATGCCAGACCTGATGGCATGGGCAAGGCCTTTGGCAAATATGCGAACAAAAAAAATTATGTTTATATAGTTGCTTATACTTTGCTTATATTATTGCTTATAGATGGCTGGTATAGCTTGGCGGCAGTAACCGCAGGGTATATTTTTTTGTGCTTATTTGGCAGACATGTAACAAAATTATTGGGAGGTCTTACAGGAGATGTTTATGGTGCTATATGCACTTTGACGGAGGTTCTCACTTTAATTGTGTATTTAACCTAATCCGCCAGAAGTCCTCCACCTCTTAGGTAGGGATGAAGGCGGGTATGGCGAATTTACGTAAGTAATTGAGCCATACAATTGTTTTTTGTCTTATTTGGTGGTATAATCAGTCGTAAAGAGGAAAGGATTGATTGTACTTTGGAATTAGATAATAATAACCATTCAGTATTTCTACTCTATTATCATCTTGTGTTGGTGGTAAAGTATCGCCGCAAGGTATTCTCTGACCAAATGAGCCAATATGTTAAAGATATTTTTGTCCGCATTTGCTCATCATATAATATCACACTGGAAGAATGGAATTACGATCAAGACCATGTGCATATCATGTTTCGTGCTCATCCTAATACAGAAATATCCAAATTCATAAATGCTTACAAAAGTGCCAGCTCAAGGCTGATCAAAAAGGCTTTTCCAGAGGTTAGGCATAAGCTGTGGAAAGAAATGTTTTGGTCAAGAAGTTATTGTCTGCTGACAACAGGCGGTTCTCCTATCGAGACAATTCGGAAATATATAGAAACTCAAGGCAGGTGATTATGGTGAATAAGGCATACCGATATAGGCTCTACCCAACCAATGAACAAAAGAATATGTTTGCCAAGACTTTCGGTTGTGCCAGATTTATCTATAACAAGCTGCTTGGCGACCGCCTTGACTACTACAAGGAGACAGGTAAGAAGCTGAACAATACACCGGCACAATACAAGGCTGATTTTCCTTGGCTAAAGGAAGTAGACAGCTTGGCTCTGGCTAATGCCCAGCTAAATCTGAATAAGGCTTACAACAATTTTTGGAATAATCGCAAGCACTTTGGTAAACCACGCTTCAAGTCTAGGAAGGCAGGACACTGCTCATATTCTACGAACAATCAGAAAGGCTCTGTTCGATTAGAGGGAAACATGGTGAAACTGCCGAAAATTGGTTGGGTGAAGATATGTTTGCACCGTCCGTTGATGGAAAACAGCACCATAAAAACTGTCACCATAAGCAGAACACCTTCAGGAAAATTCTACATCAGCATATTGGTGGAATATGAAAACCCAATATTCCCTATAATACCGAAGAATTTTCTTGGGCTGGATTTTGCTATGCACGGCCTTTATGTTGCCTCTGATGAAGATAATGCAGATTATCCAAATTTTTTGCGTAAAGCGGAGAAGAAATTAGCTAAAGCTCAGAAAAAGCTATCAAAAAGGCAAAAAGGAAGTCGTAATCGTGATAAGCAAAGAACTCGCGTAGCTATCCTACATGAGAAAATTGCCAATCAACGCCAGGACTTTTTGCATAAAAAGGCTAGATATCTTGCAGACAAATATGATGTTATTGGTATCGAGGATATTAGCGTCAAGGCAATGGTTAAACGCAAGAAAGGCGGAAAATTCAGTTTTGGTAAATCTGTGACTGATAATGGCTGGAACAAGTTTGTGAATATTTTGGAATACAAGCTTGCTTGGCAAGGAAAACAGCTTGTCAAAATAGACAAGTGGTATACAAGCAGTCAGTTATGCCATATATGTGGCTACAAGAATCACAAAACCAAAGACTTATCCGTGCGAGAATGGGATTGTCCTAAATGCGGCAGTCACCATAATCGTGATAAGAACGCTGCAATAAATATTCGAGAAGAAGCTAGGCGAATATCTGCCTAGCAAATCTCAAAAATACCGTGGGGCGCACGGGAATATACGCCTGTGGAGAGTGTGTAAGTCGTCGCAACTCTTAGGAGTTAGTGACGCTGTTCTCGTTGAAGCAGGAAGCTCCAGCCTCTATAGGCGGGAGTACGTTCACTTGTGTAATTATGACAATTTTTTTGTGCTTCTTGCAGGATTTTTGCTGATTATGGCGAATAAAGTAATCATAAAGACAAATCCTTAGAAGAGAGGGATCCTTATGATTATCAAAGTATTAGTACCGGGCTCTTGTGGCGAGCTGGCTCAAGGTTGGAGAGACGGTCAGCCATTTATGATTACCTGCCCTATAGGTTTGTATTCCAAGGCCTTGGTTACAGATAAAACCTCGGCTAAAACAGGTTTAGGCAAGAAGGCTCATATGGCCTTGAAAACCACTGCTAATTATATGGGATGTGAAGACTTTCCATTGGGCCTGTCTCTGGAATCACAGCTGCCTACAGGTAAGGGCATGGCTGCCAGTACCGCAGATATTGTGGCTGTTATACAGGCTGTATCTGCTGCTATTGATGAGGAGCTGGAACCAGAGGAGATTGCTGAGATTGCGGCAGGTATAGAGCCTACCGATGGCATTTTTTATCCCGGTATTGTACAAATGAATTACATGACTGGCGAGTTGATAAAGAGCTACGGCAATGCTCCCAAAATGATTATTGCCATGTTTGATATGGGTGGCAGTATCAACACAGTAGAATTTCATTCGGAATATCATGGACATGAAGATAGTCCAAAAGAATTATTGGATGCTATTGATAAGCTGGATGATGATTTCAGCCCAAGGCAGATTGCCCATGTAGCGACTCTGAGTGCACTGGCTAATCAAAAATTGGTTCACAAACCTCATTTGGAGGAAATTATCAAATACACTGCTGCTTTGGGGGCTTTGGGGGTAAATGTGGCTCATAGTGGTACCATGGTGGGCGTGCTGTTTGCTCCAGATGAGTCTATGAAGCATGTAATGGATGTTGTTAAGCAGGTTAGGGAAAAATTCCCAGAATTGGAATATTTTGAGACGGAGCGTTTGATTTCTGGTGGTTATGACATTGAACAGCGTTGATATCCCAGCTTTTACCCACGGGGGAAATATCTATGCAGAGAAAAGCCCCCGTGGCAGCTGGTTGGATTATAGCGCTAATATTAATCCTTTGGGATTGCCTGATTCCGTAAAAAAAGCTATATTGGAGCATTTAGATGGCCTGGTTCATTATCCTGACCCGGAGGGAAGGGATTTGAAGCAGGCTATTTCTGCGCACTATGACGTTGACAGCAAGCAGGTGATTTTGGGGAATGGTGCAGCAGAACTTTTTTATGTTTATTTTCATACTAAACAGCCACGGCAGGTTTTGCTGCCGGTGCCATCCTTTAGCGAATACGAGAAGGCAGCTAGGTGCTGTGGGGCGGAAATAAAATATTTTTATCTTCAGGACGGGGATAATTTTCAATTTGATATGGAAAAATTGGGTGGTGACCTAAAGGGGTGTGATACGCTTATTTTAGGCAATCCCAATAATCCTACAGGTCAGCTGATAAGTAAGGATGATTTGCTAAAACTAGTAGAAAAGGCTGCAGATTGCCATGTGGATATTATAGTGGATGAATCATTTTTGGATTTTCGTCAGGACAGGGATAAATATAGTCTTGTTCAGTTGGCAGGACAATATGACAATTTGCTGGTGATAAGTTCCCTTACCAAAATGTTTGCTATACCAGGATTGCGCCTTGGCTATGGTATATGCAATGAAGAAGCAGTGAAGCTGTTGGAGTATCACAAAGATACATGGAATGTAAATCTGTTAGCTCAGGCAGCTGGGGTGGCAGCTTTGTCTGATAAAGCTTATGTGGCAAAAACCAGGCAGCATACTCAGCAGACTGTGGAAGAAATGGAAACTATGCTTCAAGCAATACACGGCATAAAAGTATATCATCCATCGGTGAACTTTGTTTTGCTAAGGCTGGAACAGCCACACATAAATAGTATGGTGTTACAGCAAAAAATGAAACAGGAAGGGGTACTGATTCGGGATTGCAGCAATTACCCAGGTCTGAATGATAAATACATTCGCTTGGCTATTAGAGATGGGGAGACTAATAGGGAAGTGGCGGCTGTTCTGAATAAATGCCTTCAGGAGTTGTGTAGAGATGACTAGGTGGTAAATAATGACAAAATTAATTTTAATACGGCACGGTCAGACTGTGTGGAACAAGCTGGGAAAATATCAGGGACAGGCAGATATTGAGCTGTCTCAGGAGGGATTGGAGCAAGCTGAGAAGCTAAAGAAGCATTTTCCCTTTGATGATGTAAAGGGCGTATATGCCAGCTCATTGAAAAGGGCCATGACTACCGGCAAGGCAGTGGCGGAAAGATTTGACTTGTCTGTTGTTCCTTGTGATGAGCTTAGGGAAATATCCTTTGGCGATTGGGAGGGGCTGACCTATGACGAAATCAATAATGCCTGGCCAGATGCTCATAAGGGATTATTTGCAAGGCCAGATATTACAGATTGTCCTAATGGAGAAAGCTTTACTGATGTGCAAAGGAGAGCTGTAGCCAAGCTGCAGGAGCTGGTAAAAAAACATCAGGGAGAAACCTTTGTTATTGCAGCTCATGGGGGCGTAAACAGGACAATTCTCTGCTATGCTTTGGGCTTGTCTCTGCGCTATATGTGGAATATTCGGCAGGACAATACAGCTATTAATGTCATTTCCTTTTATGAAGATGGAAAATGCACAGTGGATTTGATGAATTCCACAGAGCATCTAAAAAAATAAGTCTTTGATGGGAAAGAATATTTTTAGATTAAGTTGCCATATCATGTAAAAATACCTGTCGTAAAGTGTTGTTATAACGTTTTACGACAGGTATTTTTAAAATTTCAAAAAAAGTTGTTGACATTTGTATTAGAATACTGTAATATATACATCGTTGTCGCTGAGATACAACAAAGCAAAGCCTTGGAGCGGATAGCTTGCTGAGATTGCTTTGAAGGAAGCGATAAAAAATATTTCAAAAAAGTTCTTGACAAAAGGAACTGAATGAGGTATTATAAACAAGCTGACTCACATAAATAACTTACAAAAATCTGGTAAAGATTTTACAAAGCCGGTGAGTAAGCAGTGTTCCTTGAAAACTAAACAATGCAAATAGGAAATCATGCACACATGATTTCAAGCCAGATGTTGGAATCA
>CAKPVW010000032.1 GCA_934196075.1 uncultured Anaerovibrio sp. | reverse complement strand
TAATGAGTTTAGCAGCGTGAGGCACATTTATATAGCGCGAGCGTGCCGGGAAGGGTATTTGCCATGCCTCAGTAAACGGTATTGTGAACAATCTATAACCTCTACAAATCAGAATATTTGGGGATATTTTTGTTTGTTTGACGATATGTTTTGTTACATATATAATAAAATAAAAGGGGGGATTTTATTGTGGAAAAGATAAACGAGATGGAGCAAATTAATATATTAAAAGAATGCATTATAAATTCAATTTCTCCTTTAAAAGTATATCTATTTGGCTCTTTTGCAAATGATAGCAATACTGATAACAGTGACGTGGATTTTTATGTTATAGTTGATGATCAGGTAGCCAATACGTTGGCACTGACTCAAAAAGCATATAGAGCTATCAGAGGAAAAAAAAATAGACCTGTGGATATTATTGTCGTTCGAAATAGTAAATTTGAGGAACGTAAAAATTGGAAGTTGTCCCTAGAACGTGAGGTTAATGATAAGGGAGTGTTGCTTTATGCAGCCTGAAGTTAAAGAATGGCTTGAGTATGCTAAAATGGATTTAAGCGCAGCGAGGCATTTGTTTGAAACATTTTATCCTAAACCATTACAAATAATATGCTATCATTGTCAGCAGGCAGCGGAAAAGGTTTTGAAAGCAGTAATTGTAGCAAAAGGCCAGCCAGGAGGTATGCCCAAAATACATGATTTGGAATTTCTGTTAAATCAAATGAAAAATTATACAGAAATTAAGGAGGAACTTTGGGATTATGCAGAAGCATTGACACCATATGGTATAGAAATTCGTTATCCTGGTGGAACAGAGATTAGTGAAGAACAGACTGAGATGGGATTAAGATATGCAGAAGCCATTTATTCTTGGGGATTATTGGAGATAAACAAAGATATAATAAATGCTTGAATTTTATAAAATATGGATTTTGCAAAATTTTTCTTGCCAAAAGTTTCAATAAATGATATACTCATTCAGTCAAAAGGACAAGATAGTTGCAAATTTCATTTGCAAACTTTCTCTGCTCCTTCAGCAAGAGGGAGCCAAAGACCAAAGAGGGAGGTGATTTCGTGAGAAAGTACGAAGTCATATTCATTGTTAAACCAATGGAGGAAGAAGCAACCAACGCTGTAGTTGAGAAGTTCACCAAGTTGATTGCTGACAATGGCGGTACAGTTGACAGCGAGGATCGTTGGGGCAAGAAGCGTCTTGCTTATGAGATCAAGGACTGCACCGAGGGCTACTATGTACTGCTGAACGTAACAGCAGAGCCTGCATGTGTGGCTGAGGCTGATCGTGTAATGAAGATTACTGATGAGCTGCTGAAGCACATGATTGTTAAAGCAGAGGACTAATTTCGCGACAATTCGTGAAGGTGACATTCCAACAGGAATGATATTCCATATTGAAGGAGGGAATATACTTTGATCAAGCGTGATAGAAGCAGAAGACCTCGTAAAAAGGTTTGCAGTTTCTGCGTAGATAAGGTAGAGCAGATTGATTACAAGGACGTAGCAAAGCTCCGTCGTTATATTACTGAGCGCGGCAAGATTTTGCCTCGTCGTATTTCTGGTAACTGTGCTAAGCATCAGCGTCAGGTAACAGTTGCTATCAAGCGTGCACGCAACATTGCACTCTTGCCTTTCACTGCTGAGTAAGTGAGATAGAGGGGGCCTCCGCAAGGAGGCCCTTTTTTGTTTTTCATAACGAGGTGTCCGATGTCCCCCACCTCTATAGGTGGCGGGAAGCTGTGCTAATGACAGGGGGGAGCTAATATCTCCACCCTCGTGGTCACCCCATTGAAAGAAAATGCAAAGACATTTTCTTTGAATAATCTAGGGGTTATAATATAAATCAGGTGCCACGTTGCTTGATATTTTTGCGGGGATAATATGAACAAAAAAACCGATAATCTGCTAGAGCTTTTGGTCAATAAACGACGCTTCAGTCTAAGACTGCTGCTGGAAGGATTGGCAGTAGGTCTGGGAGCAGGCATCAGCATAAGTATATTTCGTTATCTGCTGGCAGGCTCAGAGACACTGCGTCCCATTATTTATAAACATCTAACCCAGGCAGTTCACAATGGACAATGGCACTGGCTGGCCTTATATATTCTTTCATTTGTAGTTATTGCCTATTTACTGAAGCTAATTGTAGCCAGAGAGCCTATGTGTACTGGCAGCGGCATTCCCCAGATAAAAGGAATTTTGCAGGGGGATATGTCCATGAAGTGGTTTTCCGTCCTGTGGTCCAAAATAATCGGCGGAGTCTTGGCCATTGGGGCAGGTATGTCTCTAGGTCGAGAAGGGCCAAGTGTTCAAATAGGAGCCTGTGTAGGCCAAGGATTGAGTCAAAGCAGCCGCCGTACCAGGTTTGAAAGCAGGATTCTGATGACAGCTGGTGCTGGGGCTGGCTTGGCAGCAGCCTTTAATGCACCTTTGGCGGGGGTAATTTTTGGTTTGGAAGAAATGCAGAAAACCATTTCCCCGGCGCTGCTGTTAACAGGGATTACGGCCTCTGTTACCGCAGCCACTGTTACCGAGGTGGTATTCGGCATGTCGCCGGTATTTTCCATGGGTTATCTATTGCCCCTGCCCCTCAATCTCTTTGATATTCTGATACTAGCAGGCATAGTGATTGGTCTTTTGGGACGGCTTTTCAATATAGCCCTAGCCTATTCCCTGGACACCTATGGCAATTTAGGTTTGTCCGGTGTAAAGAAGCCCCTGCTGCCCTTGCTTTTGGCGGCCCTGCTGGGGTTTGTTTTGCCAGAAATCCTAGGGGGCGGCAATCTGCTGGTAGATTCATTAGTGGTGACAGATTATACCATTGCTTTTCTCTGCCTGCTCTTTGTAGGCAAATTTCTTTTTACCATGGTCTGCTTTGGCTCAGGTGTACCAGGAGGTATTTTCCTGCCCATGCTGGTACTGGGAGCTGCGGGAGGTGCTATTCTAGCCAAGTTATTGGTGCTGGCAGGAGTGCTGCCTGCTATGTATTATGCGGATATTATAGTCTTTGGTATGGCAGCCTATTTCGCAGCGGTGGTCAAATCCCCCGTTACAGGCAGTATATTGATTTTGGAAATGACGGGGTCTTTTCAGCATATGCTAGCCTTGCTGGTGGTATCATTAACAGCCTATGTGATTTCAGATTTAACGGGAGGCCGGCCGGTTTATGATGAACTTTTGGACAGGGCCTTGGGAAAAAGCAAGTAAACTCTTGCCTGGGCTTAGGGTTGACCGTTAGCCAAGGTTTCTGTTAAAATATTTATGCAAATAAAGTTTTATAGGCTTAAAGTCCTAATAAAACAATAAACAAAAATTCTACTTGATAAAAATCAATATTACGTGTAGAATAATAGTAAATGGGAATTATTAAACATTATTGAACAAAAATTGAACAATAGTAACCACATAACTGTGCATTGGTGCGCAAAATAAGAAAATATATGAAGAAGAGAAGAAAAATTTTGTACTAGGGAGTGATATTATGTTTTTGGAGGAACGTCAGGAAAGCATAATGAATATGCTGAATGCTGATGGCAAAGTAAGGGTAAAAGAGCTTAGTGAAAAATTTGGTGTTACCGAGGACTGCATTCGTAAGGATTTGGGTTCCTTGGAGAAGCAGGGCCGCTTGAAGCGTACCTATGGCGGTGCAGTGGTTCTGAGAGAAAACAACCATGTTATTGAGATTAGCAAGCGCAAGACTACCGATGTGGATGCCAAGCGCCGTATAGCTCATGCTGCTGTCAAGCTGATTCACGATAGAGATATGGTTTTCCTGGATATTTCCACCAGTAATCTGGCTATTGCCGAGCTTTTGGCCAAGGATCAGCGTGAGCTGACCATTGTTACCAATATGATTGATATTCTGCTGATTTTGGCTAATCATCCTAAAATCCGGGTGGTATTCGCCGGCGGCAAGATTAACAAGAGCCGTGATGGCTTCTGGGGCGGCATGACCATGGATTTCATTTCCCGTCTGAAGCCAGATGTAGCCTTTGTAGGTGCCATTGGCGTAGATGCCATGGAAAACAGCGTTTCCACCTATGATATTGAAGATGGTATCAACAAGGCTCAGATAATTCGAGTAAGCAAGAGGGCATATGTCGTAGCTGAAGCTAAAAAGCTTAGCACTGATGGCAATTACAACTATGCTACCTTGGACACTCTGTCCGGTCTGATTACCGATTCCATGCCATCTGAAAAAGTATGTGAGGCCCTGTCAAGATATGGTGTTCAGCTGATTGTACCATGATGAATTGTATCTATAGAGGACTGAAGGTATTTTTATATTACCTATCAGTCCTTTCTCTTTGCAGGCTCATATTCTGTTTGACCTTGCACGAATATTGGGGGCCAGATACCAGCTGGCAGGATTTGCTGCAGGTGCTGTGGCTTGGCTCTAGGCTAAGCATTCAGACCGCAGGAATTCTGGCACTAGGTACCGCTGTGCCGGCAGGTCTTTTGACCATGCTTTCACGGAAATGGGGACGCAGACTAGAAAGTATGCTTAGCGGTATGGTGTTAACGATGACAGCCATACTTTTTGTAGCCAGCTTTCCCTATTATGAGCAGTTTCATAGCCGTTTTCATCAGCTTTTGTTCAATGCAGGCAATGACGATATGTATGCCCTGTTTGTTTCCTTGGTACAGGAATTCAATCTGCCTTTGAGGCTGGCAGGAGCATTGCTTTTGGCCTTCTGTCTCTGGCGAGGATTAAAATATTTTTTGGCTTGGCGAGACGCTAAAACTACAACCACCTATAGCCTATATGGCAAGCCCTCTCGAAGAAAAATGGCAGTCAAGGGTGCAGCTGTGGCCTTGGGCCTTTACGTGCTGGGCCGGCTGATTGTCTTTGGAGGCAGCTGGGGCTGGGAAACAGCCTTGGAATGGGAAAATGTAGGTGTCACCAAGGATAGTTTTATGAATGAAGCTATTTTGGATGATTATCAGGCGATTTATCGAGGCTATCGCATGAATAACCGGATGCTGGCCTGCAACGGGTTGAATTTCACGGCAGAGCAGATACAGCTTTTAGCAGGAGAGCTGGCAGGCCGCAGCGCAGATAGCAGCAATTTGGATGACTATCTTCTGCGTCAGGCTCAGGGTGCTCAGATAGAGAAGCCACGGCAGATTTTCCTTATTGTATCTGAAAGCTATGCCAATTGGCCCCTTTTGGATAAATACAGCAACCTGCATATTGCTGATGGTATGAAGGGAATTATTGCAGGAGAGGATGCAGATTATTGCAATGCCATGCTGCCCAATGGGGCCAGCACCATTTCCGCTATGACCGGTGTTACCACAGGCTTGGCAGATGCCAATCTTTATCTCACCACCATGCCGGAGTCCTTTAAGCAGCCCTATATTACAGCCATCGCCCCTCAGATGGCGAAGCTGGGCTATACCACCAATTTCTGGTATGCAGGGCCTGCCACCTGGGAACGGATCGGAGCCTTTACGGAGGCTCAGGGTTTTCAGCATTTTTACGGCCGAGGCGATATGCCCGCCAATGCAGAGGGCAGTGTTTGGGGCTGTGATGATGAATATCTTTATGCTGGTGTTTTGCAGGGGGTAACCGCCGACGCTGCCAGCTTTAATGTCATTCTCAATGTGTCCAATCATTCCCCCTATACTGTAGATGTAGAGTCCAAGGGATTTGATGCGGACAAACTGCGTCAGGCCTTGCCGCCAGAGGCAGCCGAGGACGATTGGCTGGTCAATGAGCTGGGGCATTATTGGTATGCAGATAGAGAGCTGGCGGGATTTGTCCGCCAGCTGAAGGAAAAATATCCTGGCTGTCTAGTGCTGATTGTGGGCGACCATGCAGACCGGTATAATATTGACAAAAAGCCATCCATGTACGAGCGGTATGTGGTGCCCTTCGTAGTAACAGGAGCCGGTGTCCACAAGGGAACCCTGCTGCCGGATAGCGCAGGCAGTCAAATCGATATCGGCCCTACCATTATAGAGCTGGTGGCCCCCAAGGGCTTTGCTTATTACGCTATTGGTTCCAGTCTTACCCGAAGCAATCGCCATGGTGTGAATTATGGCTTTTGGATAACTAGAGATTTTATAGGGGAGGCGGATAGGATTCCCTTGGAACCTATTCAGATAGAGGGAAGTCAAGGCCACCCCTTTGATGAACCGGCTCTACAGCGTTATATAGATGGGGTGCGGAGCATTTCCTGGTGGCGGCCCAAATATGGCCCTGTTTTGGACGAAGCTCTGCTCAAGGACAGATAAACTCCTACCCTGTGCCTGGTTCAATGAGGGTTGGAGATGGAACCTAGCGCCAAGTTATGCAAATAAGGAAGTGATAGCTTGCAGGCAAGGGATTTGCTAGATAATTGCCAGCTGTGTCCTCGCAGCTGTGGTGTGAACCGATATGAACAGCCGGGGGCCTGTGGCGGCGGTGCCTTGGCCAGAGTAGCCAAGGTTAGTCTGCATCCTTGGGAGGAACCGGCCATAGCTGGACCGGAAACTGGCAAGGGAGCCGGGACGATTTTCTTTTCTGGCTGTAATCTTCGCTGTGTTTTTTGTCAAAATTATGAAATAAGTCATTACGCCAAGGGGCAGGAGGTTACCTGTGAGGAGCTGGGGAAGATTTTTCTCTATCAGCAGGCGCAGGGAGCGGTTAGCTTGGATTTGGTTACTCCTACGCACTATGTGCCTCAGATTATTCAGGCCTTGGCTTATGCCAAGGAACGAGGTTTTTCTTTGCCTGTGGTGTACAATTCCAGTGGCTATGAAGCGGTGTCCACCATAGAATTGCTCAGGGGCACAGTGGATGTTTATTTGCCGGATTTGAAATATTATGCCCCAGAGCTGTCCAGCCAGTATTCTAAGGCCAAGGATTATTTTCCTGTAGCTGCCAAAGCCATTGAGGCCATGGTCAAGCAGGTAGGCAGGCCGGCTTTTGATGCTCAGGGAATTATGACCAGAGGCGTGCTGGTACGGCATATGGTTCTGCCAGGAGCCCGCCATGACAGCATGAAGCTGTTGGACTGGCTGTGGCAAAGCTTTGGTGATGATATTTATCTTAGCCTGATGAGTCAGTATACCCCTATGTATCGGGCTGGGGAGTATAAATATCTCAAGCGGAGGCTCACTACCTTTGAATATGATTCAGTGGTGGATTATGCTAGGGAATTGGGCTTTACTCAGTGCTTTGTTCAGCAGCGCAGCTCTGCTACTAAAGCTTATGTGCCAGATTGGCAGGATAGCGGTTTGTAAAGGAAATATTTATTTGTATTAAAGGGATTTTCCGAGTATAATAAAAAGGAAGAATTGGGAAGATTGGACTTGCCATAAAAAGGCAGTTCGTTATAGTGAAAGGGAGAGGTGTTTTTTTATGGCAGAAGAAATTAAGCTTGAAGATGTATTTGATATGGACTTTTTGCAGTCTTTCCAGGATAGCTTTGCCAAAGCTGCTGGTATGACTGCTGTTACCGTAGACAAGGATGGCAAGCCTGTTACCAGACCTACTGACTGGACAGATTTCTGCATGAAGTATACTCGTGGCACTGCTGAGGGCCGTCGCCGCTGTGAGCAGTGCGACAAGAACGGCGGTGAGACGGCTGCCCGTACTGGTAAGCCTGCGATTTATGAGTGCCATGCCGGCCTTATGGATTTTGGTGCTCCTATTGTTGTAGATGGACAGCAGATTGGTTCCATTCTGGGCGGTCAGGTTCTCAATGCACCACCTGATGAGGATAAGTTCCGGGCTTATGCCAAGGAAATCGGTGTAGATCCTGATAAATACGTAGAGGCTCTCCACAAGATTCAGATTATGCCTCGTGACCGTCTGGAGCATGCCGCTCAGACTCTGTTCCTGATGGCTTCCTTCTTCTCCAAGATGGGCCATTATCGTTATCAGCTGCGTAAGATGGCTGCTTCCATTAACGAAACTGCCATGCAGGTATCGGCTACCATGGAGGAGCTGGCGGCTTCTGCCAACGATGTAAATGAGAACCAGAAGGCCTTAAACAAGGAAATTGCTAATGTAAGTGAGATTTCCGGCAAGATTAACGAATTTACCAATTTGATTCGTGATATTGCCAAGCAGACTCGTCTCTTGGGCCTCAATGCTTCCATCGAGGCAGCCCGTGCTGGTACAGCCGGGGCAGGTTTTGCGGTAGTATCTGAGGAGATTGGCAAGCTGGCGGATAGCTCCCGTGAGACTGTAGACAAGATTCAGGAATTTACCAACCAGATTGGTGAGTCTGTTAACGAAACCGTAACCAAGGGTGAGGCTACTTCCAATATTGTCAGCCAGCAGACCACTGCTATTGCTGGTGTAGCCCAGGAGCTGGCTAGTTTGTCTGCTACTGCTGGTGAATTGGTAGCTATGATTAAACACAAAGCGTAAAAACCTCGATAGTGCTTCATGGTATACGTGGGGCACTATTTTTATTGACAGATAATATTTGTGGTGCTATTCTAAGAGGAAAACACAGATACAAGGAGGCCCATATATGGCAGAAGAAGCAAAAAAAGCAGAGCTTAGTATAGAAGAGGTTCTAGCAGGTACATCTATTGCTGATGTGTATCAGGCAGCCAAGCAGTTGGATGGTGTGGCGGCTAAAACCCATTTGATAGAGAGTCCCTATTTTTCAGATTTGTGTGGCAACAATGTTTATCTCAAGCCGGAAAATTTGCAGAATACAGGCTCCTTCAAGCTGAGAGGCGCCTATAACAAGATTAGCCAGCTCAATGAGAATGATCGGAAGCGGGGCGTTATTACAGCTTCTGCCGGCAACCATGCTCAGGGGGTGGCCTTTGCTGCTAGAGCTTTGAACTGCAAGGCCATTATTTGTATGCCTGCCACTACCCCTATTTTGAAGGTAGAGGCCACCCGTGCTTATGGGGCAGAGGTAGTTCTCTATGGTGACAGCTTTGATGATGCCTATGCCAAGTCCTTGGAGTTGCAGAAGAAAAAGGGCTATGTTTATATCCATCCTTTTAATGATCAGAAGGTCTTGGCTGGTCAGGGCACTACTGCTCTGGAGATTATTGACGAGCTGAAGGATGTAGACGCTATTTTAGTACCTATCGGCGGTGGCGGCTTTGCCAGCGGTGTGGCTTTGGCTACCAAGGCTGTAAATCCCAATGTGAAGGTTATTGGCGTGGAGCCAGAGGGAGCAGCCTGCATGGAAAAATCCTTTATGGAGGGCCATATAACCACTCTGGAGGCCGTTGATACTGTGGCTGATGGCTGTGCGGTAAAGACGCCTGGGGATTTGACCTATGCCTTCTGCAAGAAGTATTTGGATCAGATTATTACTGTCTCCGAGATGGAGATAATGTCTGCTTTGCTGTCCCTGATTGAAAAGCACAAGCTGATTGCTGAAGGGGCTGGCGCTCTGAGTCTGGCTGCCCTGAACAAGCTGCCTTTCAAGGGAAAGAAGGTAGCAGCTATTATCAGTGGCGGCAATATTGATATTTCTACCATTTCTGCTCTGATTGACAAGGCTCTCATTGCCAGAGGCCGGGTATTCTGCTTCTCCGTCCAGCTGCCAGACAAGCCAGGTCAGCTCCTCCATGTATCTCAGGTATTGGCTGATGAGAATGCCAATGTTATCAAGCTGGAGCACAACCAGTCCAAGGTAACTGACAGCTTCAAGAAGGTTATGCTGGAGGTAACGGTAGAGACTCATGGCCATGACCATGTACAGCGCATTATCCGAGCCTTGGAAAATGCCGGTTTCGTGGTAGACAAGGTATTCTAAAAAAATAAAACCAGCCTAGGCTGTGGATAAATGCTTGCTATCCGCCAGGGCTGGTTTTTTTCTGTGCATTTTGTGCCAAAGAAAAACAGCTGCGGTGTGGGGGGCAGCTGTTTCTCGAAAAAAAGGGATTATAGGATGTTTTAATAACGACAGGCGTTATCTATGAAAGTATTAGCTCCCGTGAGAGTATCATTGTTAGGGGAAACTTTGATACAGGAGCTATAGGGAAGTAAAGTAATTATCATTACTTACAGGATTAGTATAATTAAAAACCGATTTTATATCTATTAAATATACGACGAAAAATGTTTCTAAAACGACAAAAATGTAGAAATACAGTACAATGTATACAGTATTAAGAACGGAGTATATAATAGGCTTTTTGTCAAGACCTTGAGGGATATTTATCCACAATTTTTGGCAAATGTGGATAACTTTGTGGATAAAATGTGATTCTTTGTGCATAAACGGAGAGTTATACACAGCTTTTTTGCCAAAACTGTGTATAACTAAAAAAACTGTGTATAAATACAGCGGATATTCGCCATAAATATGTTTACCGAACAAAAATCTCCACCCTCGTGGTCACCCCATGGAAAGAAAATGAAAAAATCATTTTCTTTGAATAATATAGGGGTTATAATAAAGCCATAATATTTTTGTAGGTATTCTCTACTAAGAGAAAAAATAGTAAGACTTGTGTCCCTGAGCTTTGGGCAGGGATAGCTGATAAAAAAATGGGGGGTTACTATGGGCAGAACCAAGGTATTTTTTCGCAGATATATGGTCATAGGAGTGGCACTTTGCCTTAGCTTTATGTTGGAGGCAGGTACGGCTCAGGCCTTTGAGAATCTGCAGAAGCAGTCCCGGGGACCGGAGGTATTGCAGGTGCAGAAGCAGCTGCAGTTTTTGGGCTATAAGATTGACAAATTGGATGGCAGCTTTGACAATACTACCTATAGAGCCGTAATGGCCTTTCAGCGGGATCAAAAAATCAAAATAACTGGCGTAGTGGATCGCAAAACCTTTAATGCGATACAAATTGCCCGTCGCAATGCCAATTTGGCTGGTGAGATAGAGAATATTGGCGGCTCCATGGCTGGGGAAGGTATAGAGGATAGCTGGGAGGCTATGCAGGGACAGGGTATCAAGGTGCCGGAAAGTCAGCCATTTTTGGCTCGCAATCAGGTGCCCCAGCTTTTGACCACCGCAAGAAAATACATCGGTGTGCCCTATCAATTTGGTGGAGATACTCCCAAGGCCTTTGATTGTTCCGGCTATTTGCAATATGTATTTGCCCAGAATGGTATGAAGCTGCCTAGAACGGCGGATTTACAGTACAAGCTGGGCAAGAGCATGTCCGCTGGCAAGCTGGAAGCCGGAGATTTGGTATTTTTCACTACCTACGAGCCAGGTGCCTCCCATTGCGGTATTTATCTGGGACAGGGGGAATTTATCCATGCCTCCTCCAGCAAGGGAGTGCGGATAGACAAGCTGAATGACAGCTATTGGAAAACCAAATATTATGGCGGCAAGCATATTGTAAAATGAGACTTATTCAGTGGGAGCTTTAGACTCCCACTGAATTTAGTCGAATAAATCCAGAGCCTTACGGGTACTTAACTCCCTCCTAAGAGGAGGGAGTCTTAGCACCCGTTAGCATGGGGTAAAATAAAAATTATCCACAGAAATTTATATTGTTGTCTGTTTATACAGATTGTTCGCTCCGGATAGGGTTTTCTAGAGGGCAAAAAATGGAATCCCAAGTTTATTGGTAATATATAGAATATGCATAAATATACAGAAAAGCTGTATATTGCCTGTGTATATGTTGTGAATAGCAAATACTATATATAGTGTTGGAGATTGACATACAACACTATATATAGTATTATAGGGATGTGAACAATCCCTGCGACGGATTGTGGAAAATGCAAGAATATACGCATAAATGCTGATTCTATAGAGTTTTCTATAGAATCTCCTATTATATTACAAAGGGGTTTGAGCTAGATGTTAGTAAATGGTATTAGTGTAACTGTAACAGGCTTTGAGGATATGTCCAAGAAGGAGATTATTGGCTATGTTCAGATGCTGCAGAACGAATATGATGGAGGCCTAGCCAAATTGAACATTTCTCCTGCTGAGGATGGGGAAATCAATCTGGATTATGAACTGCGGGCGGCCAAATTCGAGCGCATTCGTCGTATTACAGGTTATCTGGTAGGCACTATTGACCGTTGGAACAATGCCAAAAAAGCTGAGGAGCATGACCGGGTAAAGCATGGACTTATCAACTAAGCTATCGATGGATATTCCTCAACTATCGGTACCGGGGCATAGACTGCGAATTGCTGGTACAGCAGGAGAATCCATTGTGGATGGGGAGGGGTATCGCTATACCATCTTTACCCAAGGCTGTCCCCATCATTGCTTTGGTTGCCAAAATCCTCAAACCCATGACTTTCAAGGCGGCAGGCTGGTGGAGCCAGCCAAGCTGTTAAGGGAGATTTTGGACAATCCTCTTTTGGAAGGAGTAACCTTCAGCGGAGGGGAGCCATTTTGCCAGGCCGGTCTTTTGGCAGAATTGGCGGTCGAGCTGCATCAGAGCGGTTTGACCATTTGGTGCTATACAGGCTATAGCTTTGAGAATTTGCTGCAAAGCCGTCAGCAGGCAGTGCGCCATTTGCTGCAGCAGATAGATGTGCTGGTGGATGGGCCCTATATTGAGGCTCAGCGAGATATCAGCCTGCAGTTTCGAGGCAGCAGCAATCAGCGTTTGATTGATGTTGCCAAATCTCTCGCCAAGGGGAGAGTTTTTCTCCACCCAGAGTTGTGATGTGTGAAACACATTAAAATAATTCTTGTTTTACAGGAAGTTTTCATATCCCCCTGATACACTAATAAGTGTAAAGGGGGATTTTCTTATGAATTTACATAAAATCGCCAAGGTCACCCGCCTGAACAAATTGAGCAAGGGACGGATGCTGTTGATAGCAGCTGCTGTTACCTGGTCAGCCCTGAACTGCTCAGCAGGAAGCTGTACAGCAGCAGAGGCCGCCAGTATTATGGCTCTTAGTGGCGGCGCCATTACAGCTTCGGCAGATGTTACCCGTTTGAGCGGTATTCCCTACAAGAGCCGTAGTGGACAGATTGTGGTTTCAGGCAGTAAATCGGATGCAGACCATCAGCTGGTAGGCTATGAGAGTCAGGCCCAGGCCAGCTATGACAGAGCTAGAGCCAGTGAACCGGCTATTACCATGGATATGTTGGAGATTGCTCACGAGCTGGGCACCTCTATGGAAGGTTTGGAATATTCTGTCAAGACAGCCAGCAGTGTTTGCAGCAAGATAGAGCGCAAGACTGACAAGGCTATCAAGGCTGGGCAGCAGCCCAAGACTGCCACAGAATATGTGGAAGAAACTGGAGATTTGATACGATATACTCAGGTAGCTAAAAACAGCCGCTTGGCTATGGTGGCTCGGCAGACTGTACAGAAGCTGACTCAGCTGGGCTACACTGTAGAGAAATTGGACAATAAATATTTGAATCCAGAGGGGCGTTACAAGGCCATACATTTGGATGTAATCAGTCCTCAGGGAATTAGTTTTGAGGTACAGCTGCACTCACCGGAAACCTTGGCAGCAGGCAAGGCTACCCATGGTATGTATGAGGAATGGCGGCGGCCGGAAACCAGTCCCCAGCGGAAGCAGGAGCTGTATACACAGATAAAATCTATCTACGACAGTTTGCCTCAGCCCAAGGGCATTATGTCTCTAGCCAGCTATGAGCGCAATCAGCCGCAGGCGGTATAATAAAAAACATGATGATATACCATGGCAGCAATGCTGGATAATATCATCATGTTTTTTTGTGCCTTTTTTATAGTGTCTACACTCCGCTGCACCACTTGGCAATTTCCCCATAAAGCTTGTCAGGGTTGATTGGCTTGCAAACATGGCCATTCATGCCCACGGCTAGACAGTGCTTGATATCCTCATCATAGGCATCAGCTGTCATGGCAACAATAGGAATCTTAGCCCCATCAGGATGCTGGCTCTGACGAATCAGCTTGGCAGCATCATATCCATTCATTACCGGCATGCGCAAATCCATTAATATGAGCTGATAGGTGCCTGGCTTAGAGGCCTCAAAAAGCTTTACTGCCTCCTGGCCGTTGTTGGCAATTTCCACAGAAGCTCCCTTGGACGCCAGAAGCATATTGGCAATTTCCTGATTTAGTACATTGTCCTCTGCCAGCAAAATATGCAAATGACCAAAATGACATTTCTCTGCTGGCGGAATTTTTATGCTAGGCATGGCGGCGGTTTCCTCTACCAATAGGTGCAATTCAAAGGCTGTGCCATAGTGCAATTTACTACGAACCTGAATACTGCCTCCCATCATATCCACGTATTTTTTGACAATAGCCAGCCCCAGTCCAGTGCCATTAGGATTGGCTATCTCCTTGGATTCCTCCTGACTAAAGGCTGTAAAGAGATGAGGGATAAACTGTTGACTGATGCCAATGCCTGTATCGCGGATAATACATTTCAGCCATCTGTGATGTATAGACTGTACAGCTTT
Organism: uncultured Anaerovibrio sp.; assembly: GCA_934196075.1. GTDB lineage: Bacteria > Bacillota > Negativicutes > Selenomonadales > Selenomonadaceae > Anaerovibrio. Next base: position 6,909 of record CAKPVW010000032.1, on the reverse strand, counting down.
CAGCTCATCAGGGCTCTGCTCCTGAGGCGGAATGATATCCAGCTCCACATCCACAGAGCCGCCGGATTTGGTAAATTTGATGGCATTACTGATAATATTCAGCAATATTTCCTGCAGCTTCAGCTTGTCTGTTATAAGATAGCGAGGCATTTCTGAGCCTATGTGGACATTTAGGGATAGCTGTCGTTCATTGGCAGACATGGAGACGCCGGCAATAACACCATCAATAAGAGCTCTCCCATCCACCCATTCGGGATTTACGGTAATCTTGCCGCTCTCAATGCGGGTGAGATTCAGGGTATCATTAATCAAAGCCAGCAGCAGCTCCCCAGATTGGCGAATCTTGGTAAGATAATAATTCTGTTGGCTGCGGCTTTCGGTTTTCAGGGCAAAATCAGTAAAGGACAATATGCCATTCAGAGGTGTACGCATATCATGGCTGATACCGGCCAGGAAGAGGGATTTGGAGGCACTGGCCCGATCGGCTACGTTTAAAGCCTCCTCCAAGCGTTTCAGCTGAGCACGTTCCTCTTGATATTGCTTGGTAATATCACTTTGGATGACAAAAATGGAGGTACGACTGCTATCCAGATAGCATGCCTGCAGTCTTTGGCGGGTATCTCTGCCATATTTATCATGGAAATCAAAGGCAAAATCAAACATATCCTCTATAGGATGATGATCCAAAAAATCCACAATAGTATCTAGGGACATTTGCTGGAAAAGATCCTCTGCTTCCTTGGCATCAGAAATATATTTAGAGATCATGCCCAGCAGTTCATCATCATAGAAAAGAGGCTGTTCAGGGGTATTCTCCAAAATACCAGTTTTTTTGCTATAGAAGGTCATGGTACCAGTAAGATTATTGACCAGAGCCACATTGTTGTAGCCCAGCTCATTCAGCTTGTCGGCAATAATATAATTGATAAATTTGTTGGTAATATCATAGAAGCAGATAAAACATTCTACATGACCGTTTTGGTTGGTAAAAAGACTAACGGTACATTCTACCATAATAGGAGACAAATCATCACAGTGCCGCTTGTACTCCATAGAAAAATCATTGCTTTCCTGAGCACATAGATGGAGCAGATTATTTCGTTCCAGCTTTTTGGCCACCAGCCACTTGTCCTCCTTGGAAAGAATCAGCTCCAGCAGTAAATCATAAAAATACTCATAGGAACAGCCCACATCAATATCCAGAGCGTTGGGAGAATGGCGGATATAATCCAGCAGCTTGTTTTCCGTCAGGTCAAAATGAGATTTGGCTAATAGATTACTGCGAATGACAGTATGCAGCATCTGTAGCTGTGTATTATATTTTTCCGTGCGGAGCTTTTCGGCGGTAATATTGATACCTACCCCATAAGCAATATCAGGCTTGTTAGTACCTGTAGGCAGAGTATAGATGATTCTCGCCCAATGGGGAGGCTGTCCGGGTTTATTCAGATATTTTATTTCGCAGCTGCCAGCCTTGCCCTGCCGCAGATTTTCATGGAGCTGGCGAAAAGGGCCTAGGCTTTCAGGCGTAATAAACTGTTCAAAAAAACCAGATCCGCCATATACCTTCCGCGGTATGCCCGGTGGCGCATACCGTTCCATGGTGCGTTCATTGCTGAGAAATTCCACGATATCTTTTTTCATATCGTAATTCCATACCACCAGACCAGCCCCAGCAGCCACCTCTTGATAGGCATTCTGAGCTTTGGTGAGAGCCTGAGCATTCTTTTGCTCCTTGGTTACATCCGTCAGGGCAATATAGAGAATTACGCTGCCAGAGGCCTTGGGTACAGGCCGTACCCGAATCATAACCCAGATGTATTCCTGAGAGTCCACAGGATAGAAACGGCATTTGCAGGAAGCCTCTTTGGCCCCTGCCTGAAGCTTTTGGGTCAAATGGGCAGCACACCAGCTGTCCTCAGGATGGAGACAGTGCTCCAAAACATCATTCAAATCCTCCTTGGTGCCATCAGGTATATTAAACATGCGCTTTGCCACAGGATTGGCCATGAGAATCCTGAAATCTCCGGGACTGTTCCATTGATATACAAGGATGCCTCCCGGTACATATTGAATGGCATCTGTAAGCTGCAGCAGCACATCGGATTGGGCTACCTGTTCCGTAATATCCTCAATGGTGCCTACAACACCTGCTATTTCGCCTTTGATCATAAGAGGGGATTTGCTGACAACTACCTCCCGAGGCTGGTTAGTGCTGTCCAGCAGTTTGCCAGAAACATGACTGATGGATTTGCCGGACAGAATCTCTGCATCATCTATCAGAGGGGGATATTGGCTGTTAATAGCCCCGATTTCCTCCACAGTATGACCGATAATTTCCTCCATACTGCGGCCAATAAATTGCTGATAAGCCAAATTGCAACTCAAAAACCTGCCGTGTATATCCTTCCAGAAGGTAGCTACCCCAACAGTGTTTAAAGAATCCGTTTCCCCTTGATTGGAATTGCCTGCAGCCATAGTATGTGCTGTCATAATATCCCCTCACAATACAAAAATCTTTTAGATAGTCTTGGTAATCAGGGCAATAAATACCAGATCTTCAGAGCCACAGTTCTCAATGCTGTGTCCTTCCCCATCAGGGCAGAAGGTGGTAGTGCCAGGGCCAATTTTGGATTCAGTACCATTATCGCTGTAGAGAGCTTCTCCCTGCAGGATATGATAGGTCTCGGTATTGCCATGATGCTCATGGTAGCCGATGGAGCAGCCTGGAGGAATAACAACCTTGGCCAGCATATCATTGCCCCCTAGCTCATTGGCACCCAGCAGGTGATTGATGGTAATCTCACCCTTGCCGTTTGCTTTTTTCTCTGCTTTCACTTGGTTTACAGGAATAAATGCCATAATAATCTCTCCTTTTCCTAAATAACAGACCTCCTGTTATTTGCTCATAAAATAGTCTTAGGAAGCCTTTGGCAGTTCAATCTGCCCTCACCACAATATACCAATCTATGGTATAATATATACGTATACTTCTACACAAAGGAAAAAAGTCCTGCAAAGTTGTAAATAAATTTCAGGTGGTGAAAAAAATGATTTATTTATTGAAATTTGGAGCCAGTTTTTTGCTGCCTCCAGGTGTTTTTTTTGTATGTCTCTGGGCCTTGGCTATTTATTTGTGGCGGAAGGACAAAAAGACGGCCCAGCGCAGAGCTGCGGCAGGGGTTTTTCTGGTGACCACCATGTTTTACCTGCTGTCCACAAGCTATGCAGCAAATTTGCTGATGAGCAGATTGGAAAATGTTTATGATCAGCCAGCCTATCCCCAAGGGGATGTGATTGTGATGCTGGGCGGGGGTGCCACCATGGACACGCCGAATCTAGGGGAGCAGGGGAATCTTTGCGCCATACCGGCAGCTAGATTGCTGACCACAGTGGAGCTGTACAATAGGCTGCATGTGCCGGTACTGGTATCTGGTGGTCAGGTCTATGCAGACAGCGGCCCAGAGGCTGTTATAGCCCATAGGGAACTATTGCGTTTAGGGGTGCCGGAGCATATGATTTTCACGGAGCCTAACAGTCTCAATACACGGCAGAATGCTATGTACAGCGGACGCATCCTGCGGGAGCAAGGTCTAGAGCACCCTATATTGGTAACCTCTGCCTTTCACATGGAGCGTTCTGTGTTGAATTTTGCCAAGGAGGGCTTTCAGGTGGAGGCCTGTCCTACGGATTATCATACCAGCAGACAGCAGGTATTTCACTATAACAAGCTGATGCCGTCCTCCAATGCTCTAGATGATAGCGTTACTGTTTTGCGGGAAAAATTGAGATTAGCTGTTACCAAATATTTAGAATAGGCTGCGGTGAGCCGTGGCAGCACATAAATAACAAGGTGTCCCATGTCCGAGGATGCCAATATATGAAAGGATTGATAGCATGGCCAATACCAAGGATATGACCAGCGGCAGCCCCGCCAAGCTCATATTGTTTTTTACCCTGCCCCTGATTGCGGGCAATATTTTTCAACAATTATATGGATTTATTGATACCCTGCTGGTAGGACGCTTCCTGGGGGTAGAGGCTCTGGCTGCCGTAGGCTGTACCGGCCCCATTATGTTTTTGCTGGTAGGCTGTATTATGGGCTTAACCGCAGGCCTTACCATTATTACGGGCCAGAGATTCGGAGCCAAGGATATGGAGGGGGTGCGCCGCAGTGCGGCGGCCTGTGTGATTATTGCCATGGGTACCAGTCTGTTGACTGCCTTTATTGGGGGATATTTTGCCAGAGAAATCCTTTTGTGGATGGACACCCCTTTGGATATTATTGATGGAGCAGAGGATTTTATTGCCATTGTGGTGGGAGGTTCTCCCCTTTTTAGTACCTTTATTGTAGGGGCCAATCTGCTGAGAGCTTTGGGAGACAGCCGGCATCCTACTATTTTTTTGGCTACTTCCTTGTGTATCAACATTGTGCTGGAACCAATCTTCCTGCTGGTTTTTGAATGGGGCATCCCTGGTGCGGCTTGGGCCATGATCGTTTCTCAGTTCCTGGGGGGCTTGGTTGCCTGGGTATATATTTGGCGCAAGGTGCCTGCCCTCAGGATTCAGAGACAGGACTGGCAGGTGGATTGGCAGTTCCTATGGCAGCATATCCGGGTAGGTATGCCCATGGCCTTTCAGACCTCTATTATAGCCATTGGTGCGGTTATTTTACAGGTAGCCCTGAATGGACTGGGGCCTGTATCGGTAGCAGCCTTTTCGGCAGCTCAAAAGGTGGAAACCATTGCCCTGATGCCGATGATGTCCTTTGGTATTGCTATGGCGGCCTATACAGCTCAGAACTATGGCGCTGGCAAATTTAACCGCATTCGTCAGGGGGTAAATCAGTGCATCCTTATGTCTGGCAGCTTTAGTATTGCGGTGGGATTCTTTAATATTTTGTGCGGTTCCTGGCTGATGCATCTCTTTATTGGGGATGCGGCTCCGGAGGTAGTGGAGCTGGGACAGGTATATTTGACCACCACAGGCTGCTGTTATTGGATTTTGGCTCTTTTGTTTATTTATCGCAATACCTTGCAGGGCTTGGGCAAAAGCTTTGTGCCAACCTTTGCCGGGATTATGGAGTTGGTTATGCGTGCTGCTGTAGCATTGGGGTTAGTAAGCTCCTTGGGCTTCTGGGGGGCTACTTTGGCCAGTCCGGCAGCCTGGATAGGCTCCTGTGTGCCTTTGACCATAGCTTTTTACTATACAGTGCGGAAGATGAAAAAGCAGGGACAGCTGGCTGAAAACTAAGCAGATGTTTGTGCAACGAAATGAAATATAGTTACTTTTTTGCATAAACAGGAAAAATACTACCAAATTTGGATAGAAGCTAGTATAATATATTTGTAAAAACCTGTATAAATTCCTAGGAGGTATGTTTTTATGAGTTTAACATTGAAGTCCGGTTTTTCCTTTGACTACGACAACCTGGTAGGCGAAGGCAAGGTAACCAAGGCTGATGTAGCAGAGCTGTCTGACAAGATTCAGGCTGCTGTAGAGGCTATCAAGGTAATGCGCAAGGATGGTATTATCCGTGGTCATCTGTCCAAGGATGGTACTCCTGAGAAGGTTCTGTTCTCCCAGCTGCCTTATGTAGAGGATGGTCATCTGAACAGCCCTGCCTCTATGGCTCATCTGCAGGAGCTGACGGATTCTGTGCGCAACCGTGTAGATGCTGTGGTATCTTTGGGTATTGGCGGCTCTTATCTGGGTGACAAGGTTATCTTTGATGTACAGTGCGGTGAGTTCTGGAACTCCATGAGCACTGAGGAGCGTGATGGCCTGCCTCAGATTTATTTCAGCGGTCAGAATATTGATCCTCGCAGAACTGGGGATATTATCCGTCAGCTGGGCCGCAGTGCCAAGGTTTGCCTGAGCCACAAGAAGCGCAAGTTTGTGGTTAGCCTGATGGTTATTTCCAAATCCGGCGGTACTTTGGACACCATGTCCAATTTTATGGTTATCTATGATGCTCTCCTGAAGAACCCAGATATTGAGGTTGAGGTTGTGGCTGTTACTGATCCTAACGAGGAGAAGCCTACCCTGCTGAAGAAGCTGGCTATGGAGAATAACTGGCCTCAGTACAGCGTACCTGATGGAGTGGGCGGTCGTTTCTCCATCTTCTGTGATGTGGGACTGGTACTGGCTGCTGTGTGCGGATTTGATATCAAGGCGTTCCTGGAGGGTGCCAAGGATATGGATCAGGCATGTCTGGGCGGCGATGTATGGGAGAACCCAGCTCTGCTGAACGCTGTTCTCAAGTACATTGCAGCTGAGAAATATGGTCGTGATATGGAAGTTATGATGCCATATGGTGACTATCTCAAGTCCGTATCTGAGTGGTATATCCAGCTGCTGGCTGAGTCCCTGGGCAAGTCTGTTGACCGTGAAGGCAACGAGAAGCTCTACGGCAGAACTCCTATCGTGGCTGTTGGTACTACTGATATGCACGCACAGACTCAGCAGCATCAGGAAGGCAAGCTGAACAAGGTAGTACAGTTCATCCGTGTTGAGAACTGGTGCGAGGACTACACTATTCCTAACGTATTCCCAGAGGCTCAGAAGCTGGCAGACATCTCCGGCGTAACCATGAGCCAGGCTCTGGAGGTAGCAAGAGAGTCCAACGCCAAGGCATTGGCTTCCAACCATCGTTTCAACGCATTGTTCTCCCTGCCAAAGCTGGATGCCTACAACCTGGGCCAGCTGCTGTACATGCTGGCACTGTCTATCGCCTACGAAGGCGAGCTGGCTGATGTAGATGCATTCAACCAGCCAGGTGTAGAGGCCTACAAGCGCATTATGGGCCCAAGCCTGCAGGAAGTAAAAGCAAAAGGCTGATAGCAAGCAAATAGCTGAATAAAATAAGAACCGGTAATTCAAGAAATTGGATTGCCGGTTCTTTTTTTA
>CAKPVW010000031.1 GCA_934196075.1 uncultured Anaerovibrio sp. | reverse complement strand
GTCATTTAGCCGACAGAGCAAAAGTCGTTATGACCGCAGGCTGTCTCTCGAAAAAACTAGAATACCCATACAAATCAAAATTTCATTATACTTTTGCATCTAAGGACTTATCCACGCCGTTCTCATAACAAACCGCCATATTTTTTCCATGGCGCTTTGCTACATACAAAGCCTTATCCGCCAAATCTGTCAATACAGTCAAATCACTGCCGTAATCAGGATATAAAGCATATCCCAGTGACACTGTAACCTTGATGCTAGGACACTCCTCCTTGCATCTTCCACCCACAAATAGCACAAAATAATTCATCATCTGAGCCACATACTCATGGTCTGCATTATAACACATAAGGATAAATTCATCCCCACCAATACGCCCCAACACTGCATCTTCGCCAAAATACTCTCGCATAGCGTCAGCTACACACATTAACAGACTATCACCAGCTGCATGTCCCAAGGTATCATTAACACTCTTGAAATTATCCAAATCCATATATACCACCGCATTAGGCATATCAGGACATTGTTGCATATGCTTCTTCATTAAATCAAGGCTATGACTTCGATTGTATAAACCAGTCAAGGCATCTGTAGCAGCCATCTGCTCCAGCATCATCTCTTTTCTTTTCCCGGCATCAATATCATAAACCAAAACATACATCCATTTATCCGTAAATTCATCTAAGCTAAAAGTATTAACCGTAACCTTGAACCAATTTTCCCGTCCCTTATATTTACGTCTATATTCAATAGATATATTTTCATCCTCTGGCAAATTACGAATATTTTCCAAAGAAAAGAATTGCAAGAATTTTTCTCTATCCTCTTTTACCACTCTCTCATTAGCTATTTCCCGCATAGCTTGATCGTAATACGCAGAGAAAACTCTAGTCTCCTCCATCCATTTTTCCAAGCTGTTATCTGCCACAAAGAAATTCTTATCAACATTTACAGTAATATCGTAAATAGAATCCCTAATAAGAGTACCAACCAAATAATTATTATGCTGTTGCTGCTGTTCGCTAACCTTTTGATCTGTAATATTCTTCCATGTACCCATGGCATATTCAGGAATTCCCTCACTATTTCTCACAGTCTGAGCTGTAAAGGCCACCCAGATTAATTGCTCCTCCCCTGAATGAAAGGCTATTTCTCCGTGTACCTCTCTCTCAATCTTACGAGACAATAGATTTTTGATAAATTCCATAAAGCTATCCCTATATTGTCCTGCAAAATTTAAAGACTGAACAAATCCCTGAGGAAAATCCTTAATAAATACATAAGATTCATTCATAAAATGTGCCTTTTCAAAGGGAATGTCTGGTACATCAGTATTGAAAAAAGTAGCTGTACCTTGATTCATATCCCAGTACCAGCAATTAACCCTGCTCTGGCAAAGAGCCTCTGTAAACAACGCATCCTTTATCTGTGTTTCCAGATCATATTCCAAACGGACTACATATTTTATTGCCGCCTCATCTTTACCAATGCAGAAAATATGGGCTTTGCAATATAAAACTGTACCATCCTTTTTCTTCATCTCTGTATCTAGTATAATCTGGCTCCATAACTTTTCAGCTGCCTTTTCCAGAGCAACACAAAAATGATTTCTCGTACCTGCTGGCAAAATATGCTCTATATACATACCATTTTCCCAATTGTATGCATGCCAATTAAATAAGTTCTCAAAGGCTGTATTGGCAGCCTCTATTCTAATATAATCTTCCTTTTGTAACAAATACACAATCGGGCCAATGACCTGATCCAAATCAGCTTCTGACTGAACATGATTATCAACCAGCCAAGAAATCATACCATTTTTCATATTTAATACCCGCCCGCCATTAATAAATTTTCTCCCGATACATCAAGGCACTAGATATATCTTTTAATTTTAAGGCCATATTCACATAGCATTTTTTATTCCTAGGGGTATTTTACCATAGATTATACTAAGAAGGCTATAAATATTTAATTTTCTGTCATCTTGTTTACACTTCTAAATAATCATTACTTATTTGTACAAAAAAAAGACTGCAAAGCAGGATTACCTCTTTTTTTGCAGTCCTCATATAAAACTATTTTTCTGCTAACAAATTTCCACTCTAGCTAGATAAATGAAATGCTATTTTATCTTCCAATTGCCCTTCTAACTACATCATAATCCGCATCCTTGGAGTCTACAAAGCCATCAATATGAGCATTCTCCACGGCAGCAGCACATTCACTGTTACCAGGCCGTACTGCCTCAAAGCTCTTGGTAAGCATAGCAACTACATCCTGAGGTATAGCTGGTGCAGCAGCGATAACATCCTTTGGAATAGGATCTGTCATAAAGATAATATCCAGATTAGAGGCGGCCTTAACTCCGGCATCCTCAAAAGCCTCTGAATAGGTAGCACCCGCCTGAACTTCACCACTGATAACAGCGTCTATAACCTTATTATGGCTCCCTAAGAAGCTGGTACTGCTAAAGAAGTGCTCCGGATCTTTACCATTTTCCAGCAAGGCAGCCCGAGGATATACATAGCCAGAAGCAGATTTCTTATCTACAAAGGCAAAGCTCTTGCCCTTCAAATCATCAATAGTCTTAATGCCGCTGCCCTTCTTGGCAATAATATAGCCTGTATAAGAAGTATTATTATTAACCTTAGGTGTTACCAATGGCTGGAGATTATTTTCCTTCTTAGCAGAAACATATGCTGCTGGAGAGAACCAGCCAATATCCGCAGTACCATTTTTTAGAGCTCGGCCCAATGCATCATAATCATTAACAATAATAGTTCTAGCCTTGTAACCAATATCCTTGGCAACCTTGGCTAAAATAGGCATATAGCTCTTGCGTATAGTCTCAGGTGCAGTAAATGGATTTACCGCAAAAATCAGTTCATTTGACTTCTTGAAATCAACAGCAGCTTCCTGCAATTTGTCTGCCACAGTTAAAAGGGAATGAGCATAATTTATCAGATCTTCCATATTATTAATCTGATGGCCTATACTATCATTGGTTTCACGGGTATGGCCTGCAATATCCACAGTAGCCTGTCCGATAGTCTCAATAACCTTGGCCATTTCTCCAGTAGTATCACGCTGCTTGGTAGACATAATGCCCAAATTATCCACTACATTTTCAATAGTATGGATATTATCAACCATTTCGGACATGGCACTAGCAGATTCCCCTGCCATGGTTTCAACAGACTGCAATCTATTGCTGCCTTCCCGCATACTCTTGGTCACACCAGCAGTTGTGCCAGTAATCTCATTGACAATAGCTTCGATTTCCTTGGTGGTTTCCTCACTTTCAGCAGCCAGCTTGCGAACTTCCTCCGCTACAACAGCAAATCCCTTGCCATGCTCACCAGCCCGAGCAGCCTCAATAGCTGCATTCAGAGCCAGCAAATTGGTCTGACTGGCAATACCACGAATTTTCTCTACAAAATTTGCAATTTTTTCAGAGGCATTATTCAACTCGTCAATATCATCTACAGCGGCCTGGACTACCTGACCTACATTCTTAATAGCCAAAGTAACCTCATTTACATCTCTCTGATATCTTTCTACCAAGGATGTAGAGGAATGACACTGTTCCATGCTGGACTGAGCCTTTTCAGAAATCTCACTAGCCATCGTAGCAATTTCCATCACACCAGCGGAAGCTTCCTCCAAACTGCTGGCATTACTCTCAGACTTGGAACTAATATCCTTAGACAAATCGCCTAATTTCTTGAAGGCATTTTCAAACTGATTAATACCCCATACCACCTGCTGAGAGGCAAATGCCATTTCCTCTGACAGACCTAACAAATCCATTCTAGGGTCCTTCATTGAAACAGCTTTTGCCGCTGCTGGAGCTGATGCTTTTTCCACAGCCGGCTTCAACACTGGCTTCATATTAGGAATATCCTCTTCCTCAGCCACAATTTTACTAATGCCAAAGGAGCCCAGCAAAGCTGCTACCACTACAGCTATGATTGCTCCTACAAAAACTCCCAAACCGGAAGCCGCCAACGCACCTGCAATACAGCCAATAGCTGTACAAAGCACATGGCATAAAATTAACTTGCCTTTCATAATCAATCCCCCGCCTTTTTTTACATAAATTGCATAATTGCAAAAACAACCAAACCTATGGATGCACCTACTATGGAACCATTCATACGAATCCACAATAAATCCGGCTCTGCCTTATCATATACCAAGCGATTTATTTGCTCATCCGTCATAGTCCCCAATACATCATTAGTAATTTTTCCCAATAGCTCCTGAGCCTGCAAGGCACCTCTCGCTGCCATTTGATAAATCAATGCATTTAGTTCATTTTGCAATATATTATTTGTTGCCAGTATTTTTTCTACTTGCAACCATAAATTATCCAAAAGCTGTAGCAATTGTTCCCTCACCTGACCTGACAATTGGCCATTCTGACACAACAAATACCCAGCAATATCCAATTTATCTGCTTTATTCAACAAAACAGCATTTAATTCCTGCTTAGCAGCCAAATTTTTTTCATAATAACTGAAAAAAGTTTTCAAAGACTCCTGCACCTGCTCATATTCTGCTGTATTTTCCTGCTGTGCCTTTTCCAAAAGACAAAGCAGCTTTTTTTGCACCAGCTGCGAAGCCTCATCCACATTAATAATGTTCACAGATTGAGCAAATCCCGCCATCATCATAGCCATAGGACCTTGTAATTGGGAATCCATATATTTCTCCAATATTTCTCTGATTCTCTGCTTAAACTCCGGCTGTTCAGCAAAATTATAAAACGACCTTACAGCATAATCTGCCATAGGCTTGAAGCTTTCAGCCTTTAGCTCCATAATCGAAGTGCGGCTAATTGCTCCCCCTGATAACTGACCATATTTACTCAACCACAGAGGAACTCTTGACAGCACCCAGCTAGAAATCTTTTTTTTGTTTTCTGGCTTGCCCAGCCATGCTGCCACCATGGCAGAAAAATCAATTTTCTTTATTTTTTTTATTAAAATTTTTCTACCAAAAAACTCCTGCTGCAACATTCTTCCAGTGGACTCTATAAAGGCTTGACGGCGTCTTGGCAAAATTGCTGTATGCCAAGGAAACCCCAATGGCTTTTCAAAAAGAGCCGTAACAGCAAACCAATCGGCAATCCCTCCCACCAAAGCAGCCTCTGCGCAAAACAAGAAGCCCTTGGCAAAGAGATTTTCCCGATATTGGATATGCAAACACAGGGCAAAAGCAAAAATTACTGCCGCTGCTAGCAAGGTTTTGTCAGCCTTATTCCAGTTTCTCCACATCATGGCCACAACACCTGCCCCGCTAAATATACAATCCCATAAAGTCCCATACCAACCAAAGAACCTACCACAGAGCCATTGATTCTAATCATCTGCAAATCATCTGCAACCTTGGCTTCTGTAAACTCGACTAATTCTTTATCTGACAGCTGTCCCAAGCGTTCCTCAATCATATGAGCTATTACATCGTGATGCTTAGCCAGCTCCTCTGCCAGCCACTTTTTTAGCATTGAGTCAGCCTGCTGCTGCCATGCTGGCTCCACCTGCAAACGTTCCAGATAGTTTCTAACCATATCAACAAGCTGTCTTGACAGAACACCATCAGACAAAAGCCTAGTAAATACCTCTTGCAGCATAGTCTGTATTCTTGCTTCTGTCAATTTTTCTGACATCATATGAACCAGCAATTTTCTTATTTTACCATTAGCTGACATCTGTTTTAATTTTTCAGACAACCAGCTAACAGCCTTGTCCTCTTTCTCTGGCTGCTGAGGCAATTCTGTCAACCACTGTTTTACCTTTTTCACCAGCTGCTCTGATAGCTTATCCCCAGACAGCCCCAACAGCCCTATCAAAAACGCCCGGCTGCTTACAGCATCTCCATACTCCGTCAGTAATTCATCAATATTTTTTGCCAACAGTTTTTGCAGTTCTTCATCCTGCAATAGCTCCTCTATACCATCAACTAGCAGATACAGCAAGCGTCTAGCTTGCTCCTGCTCTGACAGACCTGCCAGCATATCTCCAGCTATCTGCTCCAACACCCTATCTGTAATTATGGCCTTTCCATAGGGAGCCAAAAGCTGAGCCATCCTTTCTCCGGACAGCTCCTGCTCCATCTGAAGGGCAATCCTAGCTGCGTGAGGAAGTATCTTTTCCTCACCATACCTTTTGGTAAAGGTTGCCAGCAAATATGCCAAATCCTGCTGCTTGACAAATCTCATGATATTTTCCGCAGCCAACAAATCATTGGCTGCAAAATCCACCACGGCCTGCATAATCCGTTGGCGATTGCGAACAATTATTTCTGTTCTATAAGATATCCCCAAAGGCTTTCTAAATAAGGCTGTAATGGCAAACCAATCAGCCAAACCGCCAATAGTGGCAGCCAAAAAGCCATTATGTATCATACCGCCCAGAAATCCTGTTTGTGATAAACCTGTTGTTCCAGCAGCACCTGCAATACTTATAGCCAATGCTACTGTAGCCTTATATTTTTTCTTCATATACTATACAATCACGCTTTCTTTCGAGCAGCATTTTGTAAATTAGGGTTCTTCTCCTTGGCCACAGATAGCATCAACTTCAAGCGATTCAGCTGGTTTACCTCGCTGGCACCAGCATCACAATCTATTGCCAGTATATTGGCTTCTTTATAATGCTTGCGCAAGCTATGGATGACGCCCTTGCCAGTAATATGATTTGGCAGGCAGCCAAAAGGCTGCAGGCACACCACATTAGGCACACCATGACGTATCAGCTTCACCATTTCCCCCGTCAGGAACCAGCCCTCTCCTGCCATATTCCCCAAAGAAACATGCTCCTTGGCCAGAGATGCTATCTCTCCTATAGTATGAGGCGGCAAATACCGCTTACTATGCTTCATAGCCTTTCGTACAGGGCGGCGATAGAACTCCATCAGCTGGATAAACATCTGAGCAATCAGCTTGCTCTTCAGCTTGCCATCCAAAAGCTCCCTTTTCACCACCGCATCATAGGCGGAATACATAAAGAAGTCCACAAAGTCAGGCATAACCACCTCTGCGCCTTCCTCCATCAGCACCCTCTCGATATTGTTATTGGCTACAGGATGATATTTTGCCAATATCTCTCCCACAATGCCAACCTTCGGCTTCCACATATTTTCGTCAATAGGAATAGCCTCAAAATCCTGCACCATTTTCTGAATATTTTGGGAGAACCGCCGATAGCTAGTCTTTGCCCTAGACAGTTCCTCCTTACATTTTGCCATCCAACGATCATAAACCTGCTGAGTTTCGCCCTTGTTTATTTCATAAGGCATGGTGCGATTCTTGACATTCATCAGCACATCGCCGTATACAGCTGCCTTAATAGCTTCAATCAAGCTTTCACGAGTAAAACTAAAGGCATCTGTTTCCAGCCCCCAACAAGCAAATACTGGCACCTGAGGATAACCAGCATCTTTCAGGGCCATCCGCAAAACATTCATATAATTGGTGGCTCGGCAGGCACCACAGGTCTGAAACAGCATAATAGATGTATTATCCGGATCACACATGCCGCTTTTCAAAGCATTTAACAACTGACCAATAACCACAATGGCAGGATAGCACATATCATTATGAACATATCTCAGCCCTACATCAACAGCAGATCTAGGCATAGGCGGAATCACCACATTATAGCCGTATTTTTGCAGCACAGGCCCGAAAAGCTCAAAGTGAATTGGTGCCATCTGAGGAGCCAAAATAGTATGGCGTTTCCGACATTCCTCTGTAAAATGAGGTCTATCCTGAATTTCCAAAGTCTGGTACTCTACAGGCTTGCGACGAGCCAAGGCAGCAATCAATGAACGCAGGCGTATTCTAGCTGCCCCCAAATTGCTGACATCATCCAGCTTTATCATGGTATAAATACGCTGATGATCCTCCAAGATAGATTTAACCTGGCCAGTGGTAATAGCATCCAAGCCACAGCCAAAGGAGCTGAACTGGATCATGGTTACATTATCATGCTCTGCTACAAAATTGGCGGCATGATACAATCTGGCATGATAACTCCACTGGTTGACAATCTTTAGAGGCTCCGAATGAATCGGCATATGATAAACTGCATCCTCAGAGATAATAGGCAGATCGTAGGACTGAATCATCTCTGGAATACCATGATTAATCTCTGGATCCATATGATATGGCCGTCCGGCCAGCAAAATAACCTGCCGCCCCTGAGCTTCTGCCTCCTGCAAAATCTCTTGCCCCTTGTGACGCACCTCCTGACGATAGCTTTCTATCTCCTGATAACCCGCCTCACAGGCTGCCTCAATATTCTTTTTGCTGATGCCCTCTCTTTTGCCCAGCTCCTCATACATCCTTTTCACCATACGCTTTGGATTATGTATAGGCAAAAACGGCTGTATAAAATCAATCTTTTCCTCCTCTAGAACATCCATATTACCACGAATATTCTCTGCATAGGAGGCCACTACCGGACAGTTGAAATGATTGGCTGAAGCATTGGCTTCATCCTCCATATTATATGGGAGACAAGGATAGAAAATCTTTTTGATACCCTTTTCCACCAAATCCATAATATGACCATGAGCCAGCTTGGCAGGATAGCAAAGAGAATCAGAAGGCACTGTAGCCATTCCCTTATAATACATCTGGGCAGATGATTCCCCGGAAAGCACTACCTCATAGCCCAGCTTGGTAAGAACTGTAAACCAGAATGGATAGTCTTCATACATATTCAGCACTCTAGGCAAACCAATCTTGCCACGAGGGGCATTATCTAAAGGCTCATAGTGATTGAACAATCTATCGTATTTAAATTTATAAATATTCTGTACTGCAGCCTTCTTTTTCTGCTGACCAGCTCCCCTTTCACAGCGATTGCCGGTAAAATACCTGCCGCCATCTGGGAAATTCTGTACCGTTACCTGACAGGAATTACCACAGCCATGACAGCGGAAGGATTTGCTTGTAACGCTAAAGTTCTCCAACTCCTCTGCTGGCAGAATAGAGGACTTCTTCTGACCGGATTCCAGGGCCAGAATAGCTGCGCCGTAGGCCCCCATCAGGCCGGCAATATCCGGACGAATAACGTTTTTGTGCAGCAACAGCTCCATAGACCGCAATACTGCATCATTGTAGAAAGTACCACCCTGAACCACAATATTGGCTCCCAGAGAAGAAACATCCTTTAGCTGCATTACTTTGAAAAGGGCATTTTTTATAACTGACAAGGCAATGCCTGCAGAAATATCCCCTACCTGTGCGCCGTCCTTCTGAGCCTGCTTAACCTTGGAATTCATAAATACCGTACATCTCGTACCCAAATCCACCGGGGCTTGAGAGGTCAATGCCTTAGTCGCAAATTCCCCTGCCGTCATATTTAGACTCTGGGCAAAATTTTCAATAAAGGAACCACAGCCGGCAGAGCAGGCTTCATTGAGAATTATACTGCCAATGCTTCCCTTATTCACATAGAAACACTTCATATCCTGACCGCCAATATCCAACACAAAGGATACATCGGGACAGAATTCCTGAGCTGCCCGCAAATGAGCAAAGGTTTCTACCTCCCCATCATCTGCATGCAGAGCAGCCTTCACAATAGCTTCACCATAGCCTGTGGTAAAAACGGAAGCTATATAGGTGTCCTTGTTCATAGCCTTGTACAAGGACTTCAGTTCTCCGATAACCGTCTGCAAGGGAGAACCATGGTTGCTGCCATAAGAGGTATATAATAGCTCCTTCTTAGAGCCAATAACAGCCAGCTTGGTTGTCGTAGAGCCTGCATCTATCCCCACATAAACCGGGCCGTGATATTCTGACAGCTGAGCCTGCGGCACCTTATCCTTATCGTGACGGGCCTTGAATTCAGCATAAGCCTCCTGATTTTCAAACAGCACAAAATCTGCCTCCCGCTTCTGAGAAGCAATAGCCTGCTCCGTTTTTTGCACACTTTCTCGAATCTGATCCATAGTAACCGGCTTGGCTTCCTCTGCCATAGCCGCCCCTACAGCCACAAAATAATTACCATCCTGAACCTCTACAATATGTTCCTTATCCAGCTTCAGGGTTTCAATAAAACGCTTTTTTAGCTCTGGCAGAAAATGCAGAGGCCCACCCAAAAAAGCCACATGCCCATCTATAGGCCGTCCCTGAGCCAGATTGCTGATGGTCTGGTTTACTACAGCCTGAAAAATAGAAAGAGCAATATCAGCCTTGGAAGCACCATCATTCATCAAAGCCTGAATATCAGTTTTGGCAAATACACCACAGCGGGAAGCAATGGTATAAATTTCCTTCCCCTTAGCTGCTAAGGCATTCAAACCGGTAGCATCTGTGGAAAGCAGAGAAGCCATTTGGTCAATAAAAGAGCCTGTGCCACCTGCACAGACGCCATTCATTCTCTGTTCTGGAGCCTCGCCAAAATAGGTTACCTTGGCATCCTCTCCTCCTAGCTCCACCACGGTATCTGTATGAGGAATCAATTCCTTTACAGCCGTAGCGCAGGCAATTACCTCCTGCACAAAGGGCAAACCTATGCGCTCAGCAATGCCCATACCAGCGGAACCAGTCATAGCCAAAGAAAAGCTCTTTTCCTTAACTACATTTTCCAATGCTGCCAGATTTTCCTTCAGGACAGTATTGATTTCTGAGAAATGCCGGGCATACTTCTTGTAAACGAGTTTTCGTTCCTTGTTGAGAACTACTACTTTAATCGTGGTTGAACCGACATCGATTCCCACACGCAAAAGTGAATTCAAAATTGTCACCACCTGAGAAAACTTATCAAAACTGTCAGACAAGGAGGATTTACACCTGCATCTTCCCGACAGATATCGTGTAAAAATGCAGCTTTAAATACATATATGCAGTGCATTTATGTATTTAAAGCCACACATACTCTACTATATTATAATAAATAAGTAAGAAAAACACAAGAAAATAGACCGCTACTTATGCTCATAGCGGTCTATATATATAGGCATAAAAACTTAATCGATTTTCAAAATCGCCATAAAGGCCTCCTGCGGCACATCCACCCGGCCTACGGATTTCATGCGCTTCTTACCTTCCTTCTGCTTTTCCAACAGCTTGCGTTTACGGGAAATATCACCGCCATAGCATTTGGCCAATACATCCTTACGCATGGCCCGGACATTTTCTCTAGCAATAATCTTATTGCCAATAGCCGCCTGAATAGGAATCTCAAACATCTGCTGAGGAATAATCTCCTTCAGCTTGGCAGCTAACTGCCGGCCTCTGGAAGCAGCATTATCCACATGAACAATGGTAGACAGAGCATCCACCGGCTCACCATTTAACAGAATATCCAGCTTTACCAACTTGGCCTGCTGATAATCTGCCAACTCATAATCCAAGGAAGCATAGCCTCTGGTAGATGATTTCAGCTTGTCAAAATAATCATAGATAATCTCGCTCAAAGGAATATGATATACAATCATAACTCTATTAACATCCAGATAATCCATACCCTTGAAATCTCCCCGCTTGGCCTGAGAAATTTCCATAACTGCCCCGACAAAATCATTAGGTACAATGACAGTAGCTTTTACATAAGGCTCCTCAATAAAGTCAATGGTAGTTGGATCTGGCAAATCAGATGGATTATCCACCTTTACCATTTCTCCATCAGTCTTATGTACATGGTAAATAACACTTGGGGCAGTAGTAATCAGTTTGAGGTTGTACTCTCGCTCTAGACGTTCCTGAATAACATCCATATGCAGCAAGCCCAAAAAACCGCAGCGATAACCAAAGCCCAAGGCAATAGAGGTTTCTGGCTCAAAAACCAAAGCTGCATCATTCAGCTGCAGCTTCTCCAAGGCATCCTTTAGATTGTCATAATCTGCACTATCCACAGGATAAAGACCGCAGTAAACCATCGGCGTAACGCCACGATAGCCAGGCAATGGCTCCTTGGCTGGATTCACAGCACTGGTAACAGTATCGCCAACCCGCACATCTGCCACCTGCTTCAGAGAACCAGCCAGATAACCTACAGAGCCTGGCCCCAAGGCCTGCAGTTCCATAGGTGCAGGACGGAAGCAGCCAATCTCCGTCGCCTCAAAGGTTTTGCCAGTAGCCATCAGCTTCAGCTGACTTCCCTTTTTGATTTCGCCATCCATAACGCGGATGTGGGCAATAGCCCCCTTGTAGGAATCAAAATAGGAGTCAAAAATCAAGGCCTGCAATGGCTTGCTGTTATCTCCCTCTGGCGCTGGTATTTTTTCTACAATAGCATCCAGAATTTCCTCAATACCCTGACCGGTTTTAGCAGAAGCCAAAATAGCCTCAGAGGCATCCAAGCCAATAACATCCTCAATTTCCTGCTTTACTCTATCAGGATCAGCACTAGGCAAATCGATTTTGTTAATAACAGGAATAATTTCCAAGTCATGCTCCAAGGCCATATATACATTGGCCAAGGTCTGGGCCTCTACACCCTGAGCCGCATCCACAATCAACAAAGCTCCCTCGCAGGCAGCCAGACTTCTTGATACCTCATAGGTAAAATCCACGTGCCCCGGAGTATCAATCAAGTTCAGGCAATACATCTCCCCATCCTTGCCCCGATAATCCAGACGAACAGTCTGAGCCTTGATGGTAATACCTCTTTCTCTTTCCAAATCCATATTATCCAATACCTGAGCAAACATTTCCCGCTTGGTCAAGGTACCGGTATATTCAATCAGTCTATCTGCAATAGTTGATTTGCCATGATCTATATGGGCAATAATAGAAAAATTACGTATTTTCTTGGTGTCCATCTATATCTTCTTCCTCTCAAATACACTTATAATCACAATATTATAGCATGGAAGAATATTTTACCGCAACTACTAAAAAAGAAGTTGCATTTTTCACTGCTTCATGCTAAAATAGGCAGGTATTGAAATTTCAAGGGGGTGAATTAATTGCCAAATATTAAATCTTCTATTTTGAGTGTAAAGACTGACGCAAAGCGTCATGCAAAGAATCTGGCTGAGAAGTCCCGTGTTCGCACTGCTTCCCGCAATGTATTGGACGCTGTTGAGGCTGGCAACGCTGATGAAGCAAAAGCCCTCCTTACTGTCGCTTGCAAGACTATCGATCAGGCTACTGCAAACCATGTATATCACAAGAATGCAGCTAACCGCAAGAAGTCTCGTTTAGCTCGCAAAGTTAACGCTTTAGCTAAATAATTTGCATGAGAAATAAAGACCTGTTCTCTTTTGAGGGCAGGTCTTATTTACTTTGAAGCAAAGATTCATAGTTTTGATGAAAAATCTGAGGCGATGCTGTCTCAGTATTTTTTTGTCAATTATATTATCCAATTTACCATTTTTTAACAGTATAAAATATTGAAACAATAGCAAATTAGATGTATAATTATCTTGTAACATTGTAAAGTTTTACAGCTATAAGATACAATTACAAAAATACAGTAGACATTTTTATCTAGTTTTGTATTGTTTATAACATATTTTATAACATTTGTACTAGATTATGGGGAGGATTTATCTATGAAAATTAAACAACAATTCGCTGCTGTTACTATGGTAGTAGGCCTAATCATGGCAATTACCTGTGGTGTTGGCTACTATATGGCTCAATCCATGCTATCTCATAGTGTAGAACAACAGCTAATAACCCTAGTCGAAGGTAGGGGCAATGATCTTGAAAACTGGTTTGCCACCAAGACTGCCATGCTGAACGGTACAGCGGCTGTGCTGTCTAAGCAACCAGCAGAAGTGATAGGTTCAACAGCCTCTGTTCCTTTTTTGAACGCAGCTTCGGCAGATAAGAATATTTTGGATATTACCAGTGGCTTAGAAAGTGGCAATGCCTACAGCTACTTGGATGGAGATCTTTCCGGCCCGGATTTTGATCCTCGCACCAGAGATTGGTACAAGGATGTAAAATCTGCTCAAAAAGATATTTTTACCAGTGCCTATGTAAATAGAGGCGGCGTTATGGACGGCAAAATGGTAGTTTCTTATGCCATGCCACTTATTGACACTAATGGTAATTTTATCGGTGCTCTTTGTGAGGACATCGACTTAGATACATTGGATAAATTTGTAGAAGGAATAAATTATGAAGGTCAAGGAACATCCCTGATTACAGACAAGAAAGGACAGATTCTAGCTAGCTCCGGCTCAGAAAAAATTATGAGTAATGTTATGGAGGATCCTGAATTAGCTAATCTTGATGAGCAAATGGATCAAAAGACCACTGGATTTTTTCCCATCAAAAGACATGGCGAGGATATGCTTTTTGCCTATACCACCTTGGAAAAAACCGGCATGATTGTAGCCTTTTTCGTACCTGTTGACTATGTATTTGCCCCACTAAATAAATTGAAATTGGTATACGGCATAATCTTTGTTATTTCCATGCTGATTACCGGTGTTGGCGGTATGTTATTTGCTAATAGGATTTCCAACACTGTCATCCGCCTCAACGAGCATGCTTTAGCTTTGGCCGATGGCAATTTGGCTGTAGCAGACTTGGAGGTTAAAGACAGGAATGAATTTGGCGAACTGACTACATCTTTCAACACCATGAAGGAGCATCTCCACACACTGATTAAGGGTATGAGCACCGTCTCCCAGCAGGTGGCAGCTTCCTCCCAGGAGCTCACCGCTGGCGCCAGCCAGTCTGCCGAGGCCGCTACCAATGTAGCAGAAACTATTACTCATATTGCCAATGGTATGCAAAGACAGACCAACAATATTGAGGCAGCCAAACATGAGGTGGACAGCCTCTTTAGTGAAATACAGACTATGGGTACTAATACCAAGGATATTGCTAATACCTCCAATGACACAGCGGAAGCAGCCAAGCTAGGAGAAAAGCTGATGAATGAAGCTATGAACAAAATGGAGCATATTGAAAACAGCGTTATGTCCTCTGCCAATACTGTTCGAGTTCTAGGAGAAAACTCCAAGGAAATCAGCATGATTGTAGACACCATTGTCTCCATCTCTGATCAAACCAATCTTCTGGCCCTTAATGCCGCTATTGAGGCTGCTCGAGCTGGAGATGCCGGCAAGGGCTTTGCAGTAGTAGCCGAGGAGGTTCGTAAACTAGCTGCGGAATCCCAGACGGCAGCCGAACAGATACAGGCCAAAATTTCCTCTATTCAAGCAGATACAGAGCATGCCGTAGTAGCTATGGAAAGTGGCACTACTGAGGTAAAGCAGGGCACTCAGGCCATTAAAGATGTTGGCCGTCAATTCGCAGATATTATGAAACAGGTAAATAATATCAAGGAAAAAATTGATTCCTTCAAAACTGCCTCTGATCGAATTGCAGATGAAGCTACCAGAATTGTAGGGGCTGTAGACTCCATTGACGAAGTAAGCCGTGAAACTGCAACTCATACTGAAACTATTTCGGCCGCTGCTCAGGAACAATCCGCTTCCTCTGAGGAAATCGCCTCCTCCTCCAATTCTTTAGCCCAGATGGCTGTGGAGCTGCAGGATAGCACCAGCAAATTTAAGCTTTAATAAAATAGACTGCTTATTAAGGTGAGTACAGACACCTCAAATAAGCAGTCTATTTTTTTGCTATTTTTAACCTGCCAAAGTTTGCACCAGCCGCAGAACAAAATCCTGCACCCGTTGCTTGGCCAAAGCCTTAACGGAAATTCGAATCAAATTTCTATCCTGAATAACCTTAAGATAGGATTTTAGCCAGCCTGACAGCTCCACCATCCCCTCTGGACGAATATGAGGGGTATCTCGGAAATGAATCTCCAGGAACAAAGGTGCTTGAAGGATTTTTTCTACCCCCATATCTCTGGCATAATTGCGAATCCTGGCTACTGTTAACAGATTCTTTACTGGCTGTGGTGGCTGACCAAAGCGATCTGCCAGCTCTCCAGCAATCTCCTCTAACTGCTGGTTATTCTGTACAGCAGCAATCCGCTGATAAATTTCAATCTTGTGCATAGCATCTCCAATATAATCATTATCTAGATATGCCTCTACCTGCAATTCAATCAATGGATCTGGAATCACTTCCACCGGCTTGCCAGTTTTCAGCTGCTGCATCGCCTCATCCAAAAGGCGGCAGTACATTTCAAAACCTACACTGGCAATATGTCCATGCTGCTGAGAACCAAGCAGATTGCCTGCGCCCCGAATTTCCAAATCCCGCATGGCAATTTTGAAACCTGCTCCTAACTCCGCAAATTCCTTGATGGCCTGCAAACGTTTTTCTGCCACCTCACTAAGCACCTTGTTTTGGCGGTAAAGAAGATAGGCATATGCCAAATGATTGGAGCGTCCTACCCGCCCCCGCATTTGATAAAGCTGAGCTAGGCCAAAGCGGTCAGCATCGTAAACAATCATGGTATTAGCATTGGCAATATCCAAACCGCTTTCAATAATGCTGGTAGCCAACAAAATATCATATTTGCCTTCATAAAACTCCACCATGGCTCTTTCTAGCTGAGCCTCTGGCATTTGTCCATGAGCTACTTGTATCAGGGCATCTGGCACAATTTCCTCCAGCTTTAGCTTCATTTCCTCAATGGATTCCACCCGGTTATAGACAAAATATACCTGGCCGCCTCGTTTCAACTCACGACGAACAGCATTGCGGATAATGGCGTTGCTATTTTCCACAACATAAGTTTGTACAGGAAATCTTTCCTGAGGTGCAGAGCCAATAATACTCATATCTCTGGCTCCCGCCAATGACATATGCAGAGTACGTGGAATCGGAGTAGCACTTAGAGTAAGCACATCTATCCCCAAAGCCATACTCTTGATTTTTTCCTTTTGCTTGACACCAAAGCGCTGCTCCTCATCTACAATCAACAGGCCAAGATTTTTAAACTGAACCTTTTTCTGATTGAGAATAGCATGAGTACCTATTAAGATGTCCACCCTGCCCTCGGCTGTATCCTTCAGGGTAGCTTTTTGTTCCTTCAGACTGCGGAATCTATTTATTACATCTACATGTGGGCCAAAATTTCTAAGACGCTCCTCAAAGGTCTGATAATGCTGCTGAGCCAATACTGTGGTAGGCACTAACACAGCTACCTGCTTGCCAGCCATTACAGCCTTAAAGGCTGCTCGGATAGCTACCTCGGTTTTGCCAAAGCCAACATCACCACAAAGCAATCTATCCATGGGCTGAGGCTTTTCCATATCTCTTTTGATTTCTCTAATAGCTTTTAACTGATCTGGTGTTTCCTCAAAAGGAAAAGCATCTTCAAATTCCTGCTGCCATACCGTATCTGGGCCACAGGCAAATCCTTGAGTTTTTTTACGCTGAGCATAGAGATGTATTAATTCCTGTGCAATATCCTCTGCTGCTGCCTTGGCCTTGGCTTTAGTCTTGGCCCAAACCGTACTGCCCATCTTATGCAGACGGGGAATTTCCCCCTCTGAGCCAATGTATTTTTGCAGCATCCCCACCTGATCAGTAGGAACATATAGCTGATCATCTCCTCCATATTGGATGCGTAGATAATCTCGACGAATACCTTCTATTTCCATAGTTTTAACACCAAGGTATTTGCCTATGCCATGAAGGTTATGTACCACATAGTCTCCCACATTTATTTCTCGGAAATGACTGATGCGTTCCTCATTGCTAACCCGATTGAGCCGCTTCTTCTGTCTGCCAAAAATATCCTTTTCCGCAATAACAACCAGATTGGCTCCAGGTAGTTCAAAACCATTAAGCAAAGCTCCCTGAACAATATTTACCCGACCAGCCTTCAATATTTCCTGTGGCTCTGTTTCTATAGAAGCCAGTCTGTTGCGGGCCAACTGCTCACGCATGGCTTGGGATTTGGCTTTATCCCCCAATACCATCAAAATAGAGCGTCCTTCTGACAGCCAATCTTCCGTTTCAGACAATAAAATATTCATCTGTTTTTGGTAGGATGTAATCCCCTGAATAGGTACACTAATAATTCTATCTGGACGGATTCCATGCAAATCAGACAAAATCATGGCCAGCAGCAGCATATTATGAACCTGTAGCTTCTCTACCAATTCATCCCAGGCAAACATTCTGCTTTTAATATCTGGATTTTCTTTGAGAAGCTTTATGCTTTCTTCTCTGGATTTCAAAGGCTCATCAATAATTACCCGGCCATTTTGGGGCAGAAAATCACTGAAGCAATATTTTTTTTGTTTATCTGCCACTCCCCCAAAGGGCAATATTTCTACAGCTTCCAACTGCCCCATGGAGCGTTGTGTGCCAATATTAAACTGCCTAATGGACTCTATTTCATTATCAAAGAACTCTATACGGTACGGCTCTGGACTATTTAAAGGAAAAACATCTACTATACCGCCTCGAACACTGAAATCTCCTGCCATTTCTACCTGGTCATTTCGTTCATACCCAAGCTTAACCAACTGTTTTAGCAGTTCCTCCCGCTCCAAGATATCACCACTGCGAATACTTAGACTCAGTTCCCGATATTCTCTAGTGCCTATACCCTTCTGCATAGCTGCCTCTACGGTAGCCAGCACTATGCATTGTTCTCCCTGCAGCAGCCTGCCTAACACATCCATTCGGCGGGCTAATCTATGTATTCCCTTAGCAGCTGCATTGAACTCCGCCATATCCAACACTGGCAGTTCCAGTACATTTACCGTAGGCAGCAAACAGCCTAAATCATCCTTCCACTGATTCAGTTCCTGCTGATCGCTGACAATAATAGCCAAAGGGCCAGCCAAGGAAAAGCAGGCTGCCACGGCTGCATGCTTCTGTGTACCTGCCAAGCCATAGGCCAGAGTTCTAGCCTTATCCACCCCATATCTATCAGCTATTTCTTTTATAGCCTTGTCCTTTAGCATAGCCTTTAATAAAGCCTGCATTCTATCACCATCCATATTTATCCAAAAATACACATTACTTATATTTTAAATTCCCCCCTCCAAATTATCAAGCTGAATTATTTTTGAAGCCCTACAATGTACATTCCCCATGTAAATTCTGATTTGTAGAGCCATACCTCACAGTTTTTCCGAGAGACAGCCTGCGGTCATAACGACTTTTGCTCTGTCGGCTAAATGACCCTACCTGATGATTTATCTTTACGCAGATATACCGCTTGTCGCTGAGCCAATTCACAGATACCGGAATGGTAGAGAGTGCCTCCGGGCTCACTTTTGCTTCGCAAAAGCAGGAAGCCTCCTGACGCAAAAGTGTTATGCACCTCCGGCTGTTGACGAATCACCGTGGTTTTCCTAATCTAAATCGTCACAGCTGAGGTAGTACCCACGAAAACCCGCTCCCGCTCCTAACTGAGCCTAGCGGATGTTAAATTCCTTCTGCGCCTTACGGCTTGAACTCATTAAGCACCGAGGCTCAGCAAGGATTTTCTTAGGGTACTACCATCTGCTGTTCTATTCCAGCCAGTTCGCAAAACCTTCAAATTGTGCCAAGACGAGAAATTGCTGTGAATACACTAACTGAGAGGCATGGCATGTACCCTTCAACGGCATATTAATGCGCCTCGCTTCTTAACGAATTAAAGACGTTAGAAGCTGAACGTAGTGATAGCTTCTAACGAGCTTTAATGAGTTTAGCAGCGTGAGGCACATTTATATAGCGGGAGCGTGCCGGGAAGGGTATTTGCCATGCCTCAGTAAAGAGTATTGTGAACAATCTATAACCTCTACAAATCAGAATTTACAATTTTAACAGTACCTGCATCAGTTTTAGTGGCTCTTGCTCAAATATTTCTGTTTCTTTTACCAATGCTTTGGAAAAGTCCCGTCTATGGTCTAATATTATTGAGAACATTCCTAGTTCATCCAATATATTGTTTTCCTTCCAGCCCTCATCCAAGGCATAGGCGCTGTAAATCAATAATTGACACATCTCATAAGCTATCAAATAGGAAAAATAATTATGCAAAAAGCCACCACTAAAGGAATAGGGATAACCATGAAAAAGCCATTCATGCTGCCAATATCTCTCCAATACACTTCCCAATTTATCCTGTATCAATTTGTGTCTTTGTGCATATATACTGTTATGATGTTCATTCATTGTTTGCCAAGGCCCGCTTAGTAATAGCAATTTTTCTTCTTGAAGTACCGCAATAATACCTTCCATAAATTGTTGATGGGCTTTGGGATAATATTGCCACTCATCCCACAATCCCGAAATTTCCTGCTGGAATACATCACTATTGTAATATTCTATCAAACTGGACACCGCTTCTACATCCTGCTGGCAATCTTCCACTCTATCCAAAAATAAGCCTAATAGCACCAAGCGTTGCTCAAAGGTATAGGAAGCATTTTGCAAGATGGCTAAGCCTCCCATCATAATATGAACAGCAGCCAAATCATCCGGTACTTCCTTGGAACGGGTATTTTTTATTGCCAATTTCCATGCAGGAGTATCATCCTCACAGCTAAGTTGCTGTAGTTCCATGCCATGAGAGGAAAGCAGCGCCTGCTCCGCCGCTACGGGACAGGTCAGGCTCAGCAGTCTGAATTGATAGTTGCCAATTTTCTGTATCTTTCTAGGATATCCCTTGCAGGTTTTGGACAAAGCTTCCTCTCCTAGATTTCTCTGAACATAGCAGAAATTATCTTTACACAGCAAAGGGCAGGCTCCATCATCGTTAAATTTGATTTCAAAGCTTGCTTGACGGGGTGAAGGTTGTATACTGGCTAATATTTTTTTACGTATAACAGGATTTTTAATACGCTGATATTTCTTATATGCCTCCATATCAATATATATACGCCAATTATTCTTGCAACATTTGGCATTGCATTTGGAGCCATCACATTGAAAATCACCTACATATTTTGGTTGCAGGATTATGCTCTGATTGCTCATTAGAAAATATCTACCTTTCTCCATATATTATTTCACAAAAATAATGGGGCGGGAGTGACAACTCTCCCGCCCCATATGCAATGGTAGTTCTAATAACACACCTTGATCCTTCAGGCTAGCAACAAGAAGGGGTGCGGAATTAGCATATTAGATTTATATATACCAGTGGCAAGCAAGACCTTGCCACTGAATATATCATAGTAATTTTGACAGCCTATCTACGGAAGCAGATTTGCCATCAACCAGCTACTCTAGCTATGCTCTTACTGAAGCAGAGACAGTACGTTGGAGCTGGACTGGTTAGCCTGAGCCAACATGGACTGAGCAGCCTGCAGCAGAACATTATTCTTGGTGTAGGTGGTCATTTCCTTGGCCATATCAGCATCGCGAATAGTGGACTCGGAAGCCTGAACATTCTCAGA
>CAKPVW010000030.1 GCA_934196075.1 uncultured Anaerovibrio sp. | reverse complement strand
ACATTTCCCATTATTGACTCTCGCTTTCTATGAGGCTGTACAGATATTCTGCCTGTTTCATAGGATTGTCATGCAGGACGGTGACCTCGTCCATATGAAAACGGGTAGGTATCTTTATTTCCTTCATCTGTGTTTGCTTATTATTTCGTCCGAGTTTTGTGGCTCGGCGTTTACGTTCTTCTTGTGCTTTCTGGTAGGTGTCCTTATCAATGATGGCAGGGTAGAAACTGTCGCCAAGATAATGGACAGTTCCCATCAATCGCTTTGCTGTTCCGTGATAGGTTGGTATCCCAGCTTCCGCAGCAGCCTTTGATAATGACATGCCACTCAGATAATTTTTATAAAGCAGTCGGAGTTTTGCGGCTGTAGGTTCGTCTATAATTGCTATGCCATTTTCAATCCGATAGCCAAAGGGTGTATGGCCCATCTAATCACCAATCCTTTCTGTGAATGTTAGACCACATTTCATTACAAACCTGATTTCATTTCTACCGCTAATCTCAATGTGGTCTGCGTAACTTTCAAAAAGCTCCTCGCTGTAGTTGGTAAGCATATCGGCATGAGATACAAAGCGGAGCAATAGATTTGTTTCCGTAACCTTTGCCGAATCACCAGTCATGCAGATAGTGATTGCTTCAATATCAGAGCGGTAAGTCTCTGCCTGCAGTCTGGTGATTCAGCAGTGATAAAAAACATTGAACTTAGCTCGGATTTTAATATTGACGAAATCGCAGAATTGGAAAACGGACAATATCTTTTAGAGATATCAATTGATTGTTTGAGTGAAGTAGTTTCTGATATTGATGCTAAAGACATTAAAGAGCTTGATGAGTGTCCTGTGGATGTGGAAGTAATATGTCCCCATCAAGGTAATAGATGTACTTTAGAAATGATATTAGGAACACAAGTCCATTTGAAGGCTATTTTTGATAGACAAACAAAAGCAATTTCCTCAATAGAACTTGATGATATTAACGATTATAATTGCCCTTATGAATAAGGGTTATTAGTATAACAGAAACCTTTTAATTTTTCCATACTTTTTAATTATTGAGAAAAGAGGTGTCGCTTTGATAGCAGCTACAACAACATATCAAACAAAAATTGACACAATTGGCGACTATCAAAGTGGCCCAACATACATGAAAGAACCCAGAAATAGTGCTGTTTCTGGGTTCTTGGCCACATAATAAATTGTATCAAAGATTGCGTTTTGATAGATATTATTTGCAGAGGCGGATAGCTTTTAATAGAAATAGGAAAATAATAGAAAGGGAGATTAAGTTGAAAAAGAAAAAAGATGAAATAACCATCCGTTCCAGCGCAGCAGAATACTTGACTTATGTTGCATCTGTCGGCGATCAGCAGGACAGTATTGAGATGCGCTATGAGGATGAGAATATATGGCTGACACAGAAAATGATGGCCACATTATATGACGTTGGTTTACCAACGATAAATGAACATATTAAAAAGATTTATGCAGATAGTGAATTAGAAGAGTCTGCAACTATTCGGAATTTCCGAATAGTTCAAACCGAAGGATCACGCCAGGTCACTCGTGATACAAAACACTATAATCTTCAAATGATCATTGCAGTTGGTTTTAAGGTTAATTCTGAGCGTGCAGTACAGTTTCGCAAATGGGTTAATCAAATTGCAAAGGACTACACCATCAAAGGATGGGTTATGGATGACGAACGTCTAAAAAATGGTGGTTCCGTGCTCACAACAGAATACTTTGATCGCTTGCTTGAGCAGATTCGTGAGATCCGTTTGTCTGAGCGTAGATTCTATCAGAAGATAACGGACATCTATGCTACAGCTCTTGATTACGACCGCACAGCCAAAACAACAAAGCAGTTTTTTGCCAAGGTGCAGAACAAGATGCATTATGCAGTTCACGGACATACGGCAGCAGAGTTGATTTATGAGCGAGCAGATGCTGATAAGCCACATATGGGGCTGACCACGTGGGCAGCAGCACCGGAAGGAAAGATTGTAAAAAGTGATGTGAGTGTTGCGAAGAATTATCTTTCAAAGCAGGAAATGCGTTCATTAGAGCGTATCGTTTCGGCTTATCTGGATCTGGCCGAGGATCGTGCAGAACGTCACATTCCGATGACGATGGAGGATTGGTCAAAGCGACTGGATCTATTCCTGATGGCTGATGACAGAGAGGTTCTTCAGGATGTAGGCAAAATTACTGCTGAGATTGCCAAGGCAAAAGCTGAAACTGAATTTGAAAAATATCGTGTTATTCAAGATAGGCTGTTCATGTCTGACTTTGATAAGTACATGCTGGAACTGGAAGAGAATGCGAAGAAGTAGCAGCATCTCCATTAAAATTTTCAGCTTACCAAGGTCGAGTGCATGGGAGTTGGGTCATCAGTCGGGGCGAAAAATAGCCATTGACCTGTTTCTTATACGTAGAACAGACGAGGTTGAGGCGATGGCAGTTCCTCACAGAATTTGACTTTTATGTTGGAATCACTATAATAGTAGAAACGAATAAAAAAGCTGAACTTTTTCCGTGGACGAACGAGGTTCAGGCTGCGATATGGATAGCGGAATGTATTAAGATATTTTTGCTACAGAATTTGTAGATATGTTTCCACGAACAAACGGAGATATTTTGGTACAAACCATATTAGTCTGGATAAGTTCCCGATAACCGACATCAATCCGGACCTATCGAGCCATGTGGAAACGGTATGTTTGTTGTCAAGAAAATAAAAATCAAATGTTGAAAAGTGGTGTATTTCCGAGCTTTTTGCGAGGTTAGCATCATTAGAGAAGTCTTGCAGAAAGTTCGGTTTTCTTGTATGGGACATATCTACTTTTCAGCTTGAACGGAGAAAATGTGGATGGCCAGAAAATTGTGGTAGGGTTTATGTTGTGGATTAGGTGTCATAAGTTGTGGCACTGGAATTGTTGTCAGAACCGACCGCAGTTCAAGTCATTCGATATTAAGAGGCAGACTTGGCAGTGGAATAGATAACAGGAGGATTTGAATGATGATGAATAAAGATTATTTGTATCAGATTGATATTCGAGAATGGATTGAGAGAGGCTTAGATGCTGACATAATGGTTCCAGTATCAGGAAATAAAATTGATGAAAAGTATGATATATACCTTCAGAGTTTTCTTCTTCCTTTGGATGAAGTTGAAAATGATATGGAAAACGATACCTATAATGCACATACATTGATGCCGGGGATTACAGTTTATGGTTCTTGGGAAGATGATGAAAAGGTTTATCATCGCTGGGGAAACGACAATGATTATGAACCGCTTATTATAAAAAGAGAATATAATGGCGTGGCGCCGGATTCAATAGAAATTGTTGAAGAGTTTCGACTATTATTTAATTTGTATTTCAACTCACAAAAAAAAGAATATATTGATGTTTCTAACGGTGAGGGAATTACCGTAGTGAAAATGAATGACAATGGATACATCACTATACATAAAAGATACTTAAAAACGTATCTAGCAGTGAAAGAAAAAGTGTTGATGATTCATATTGATAGTAGATGCATTTCTATTAATGACTCAGAAAAAGTCAAGGAAGACGGACTGGTTTATAGAAATAACGACAACACAATTTTTTATACACTTAATATCGGAAACACATCAACTGGACTAAAGAGAGAAAATTATTCTTATATTTTGGCAAAAAATGTTATTTCAGGTTGCAGTTTATGTGATAGTAATATTTGGCCGTATAATGAAGAAAAGACTTATGTTGATTTTATTATTGGTATAGATGAGAACGGAAAAGAAATACGCCATACTTGTAATCCGAAGGACCTAAACAATTACTCTGGAGCAAATCCAACAGCACCACACTATTTAACACCTGTATATTTTGATAGTGCCGTACTGTATAAGTATTATTCAAAACCTGAAATTTATAAAGTTGAAGATGGAATTATTCGATGTGGCGTATTGTGGTCATTGTATATTGATAATAGCAATTCAGATTATGTATCGGCTTATCTAGGTGATTTGGGAAGAGACTTACCAAGCGAAGCAGAGCAACATTACTGGAGGGGATTTAACAAGCCAATTGGAGGAAAATTGAGCAAAACAAAAATAAAGAGAGATTTTATGTGTATTGCATCAGACTCAGACTCTCCAGATTTTGTTTTTAAGAAAGCTTATAAACGATTGAATAAGGTTTTCGATGAAAAGTATGGATGGCCTTTATTTTTATCGTTAACAGAGCAAGATACTTATAATTTTGAAACATTAAGAGTTCCAGTAAATAATTCAATTGCTGAGATGGATATGCTTGTTCTTTCTTTAGTCAAAATACTAATTGATTCTTTAAATGAAAAGAGTATTTCAAAGCGATTAACTGATAATTACGAAAAACTTGTAGGTAGTATCTCAAAAATAGAGGCCTGGCTATGTGAAAGCAATATCGAAAATTATGATGAACATATTAAGTTCTTGAGAAATCTGCAGGAGTTACGTTCAAGTGGAACAGGACATCGTAAAGGAAAGGGATACCAAAAAATTACAAAAAAGCTTGATGTGAAAAAAGAAAATTATGCAGAAACCTTTTCATGTTTGTTAAAAGACGCTACGAACTTTTTAACGTTCATGGAATTAAATATTGAAAATTTGAAATAAAATGAAAAGGCTCCGCATCACTGAAATTTATCCAGTGTCACGTAGCCTTTGTGTAGCTATGAATTTATACATCCACATCAATACTAACACCGGACTTAAGTTCGACGGTGATGTGGTCATCCCAGATAGTGATCTGTTTGATCCAGCGTCGCACCAGAGATTCGTCAAATTCGGTGAGGTAGGTAGTCTGTTGGGCGATATAATCCTGCAGGTCATTGATCCGCTTTATCTGTTCATCCCTTGCGGCAGTGTCTATAGTGGTCTTCTGGCGGAGTTCTCGAAGACGGAATATTTCATCGGCAATTTCGTCATAGGCTTCTTTGCTCTGGGCTTTCTGGATAAGCTCCTGTTGCAAGGCCATCAGCTTCTCGTCGATGTTTTCAACGGAGGTCGCCTGTGAAGCTCGGATGACTGAGGCAATATTGAGCTGTAGTTGTGCCTGATAGCTATTTTTGTCTCCAAGCATCTGGCTGATTGCTTTGACGACAGCATCCTGAAGGATCAGTTCGTTAATGGTTCTGGCGTGGCATTCCAGTCCTGTGGATTCAAGCCTACTGATGCAACGCCAGACGATAGATTTAACTCCACGATTGTTCCAGTTGCAGTGGTATAGCTTTTTTGACAGCTTGTACTTTGTTATCAACTTATAAATCAGGTGGCACGGTGTCTTGTAAGAGAAAAGATGTATTAATTTTAAAGCTTGAAGATTATATGAAATATGCTGATGAACTAGAAGCTGGGTTTGTTGAAGCCGAAAAGATTTTGCAACGGAATCGTATATTTACTTCAAATAATCTGCCGTATTCAACTCAATTGATACCGCTGTCAGTATTGTGTACTTTGTTAAAAGAAAAGGAACTGCTTGATGTTGCAGGTGTTAGAGGTAAGATTGAGCAATGGCTATGGTGTGGTATTTTTGGCGAATTATATGGCGGTGCGAATGAAACTCGATTTGTACAGGATGTAGTAGGAGTAATGAAATGGGTGGATGGCGATGTTAATCTTCCTAAAACTATATCTGATGCATATTTTAGTCCGATAAGACTGCTTGGTTTACAATCAAGGCAGTCAGCTGCTTACAAGGGAATTATGGCATTAATTTTAAAAAATCAGAGTAAAGATTTTATATCTGGTCAAGATATGGATTTTACAGTATTTAAGGCGGAAAATATTGATATTCATCATGTATTCCCTAAAGCATACTGTGTGCTAAAGGGATATCCTAAATCTAAATATAATTCAATTGTAAATAAAACTCCGATTTCTTTTACAACTAATAGAAAAATTGGCGGAGCTGTACCATTTGAATACTTGTCTAAAATTGAAGAAAAATACGGTGTTTCTAAGAATGATCTTAATAAATATATAGATTCTCATTGGTTGAATGTAATGTCGATGCGTTCTGATGATTTTGATCAGTTTATAGTTAAACGTGCTGGTAGCTTACTTGATGCTATTGCAAAAGCAATGGGCAAGAGCATTAGCGGACGTGATTCAGATGAAGTAATAGAGGCGTTTGGCGCAAAACTATAAAAAAGCATAAGCTTTTCCCTTATTCCTTACGTCTTTCCCTTAAAAATAGCAGTAAATTAAGGGAAAGACAATCAATCCCCATCACCCTATGTGATGACATCCTTTCAATATTCCCCGAACAGCTTCAGAAGGGAGCGTGTTAGATAATGAATAAGCAATTAAAGCTGCCTGTAGGCATAGACAGCTTTGAAGAAATCCGCAAAAGTGAATTTTATTATGTTGATAAAACAAGGCTTGTTGAGCAGCTTTTGGAGAACTGGGGTGCAGTAAACCTTTTTACCAGACCGCGTCGCTTTGGCAAGACTCTTAATATGAGCATGCTCAAATTCTTTTTTGAAATAGGTACGGACAGAACTTTGTTTGATGGACTTTATATAGCTGAAAAGCAGACGCTTTGCGAGCAGTATCTGGGAAAATTCCCTGTGTTGTTTATTTCGCTCAAGGGCGTTGACGGCGAGAGCTTTGAGCAAGCAAGCTATGCATTTACTAACATAGTTGCCAATGAAGCCAGACGCTTTGCTTTTTTGCTTGCTAGTGATAAACTCACCGAAAAGGATAAGGATGAATACCGTGCGCTGATTGCTATGCGTGAGGGAATATATACTATGGACGAAAAAATCCTTGTCACCTCTTTGCAAAAGCTGTCAGGACTTTTGTGCAAGCATTATGCTAAGCAGGCCATTCTTCTTATTGACGAATACGATGTTCCTTTGGATAAGGCCTTTCAAAATGGCTATTACAGAGAAATGGTTACGCTGCTAAGAGGCATATTTGGCAATGCGTTAAAGAGCAATCCTTTTCTGAAGTTTGCTGTTTTGACAGGCTGTCTGCGCGTGTCGAAGGAAAGCATTTTCACCGGCATGAATAATTTCAAGGTGCTTTCCATAACTGATCCACGTTTTGATGAGCAGTTTGGTTTTACTGAAGCTGAGGTGAGCCAGCTGCTTACAGCCTATCATTTGGAGGAGCATTTACCGGAAATCAAGGAATGGTATGACGGCTACCGCTTTGGCGATGCCGATGTATATTGCCCTTGGGATGTAATCAATTACGTGGATTTGCTGCGCTATGATGCGCAAGCAAAGCCGCAGGCTTACTGGATTAACACCAGCAGCAATACTTTAGTGAAACGCTTTGTGGATAAGGCAGATAAATCCACGAGGGATGAGCTGGAGCGTCTTGTCGCAGGCGAGCAGATAGAAAAGCATTTGCGGCTTGATTTGACATATGATGAGATTGATAATAGTATTGAGAACCTTTGGAGCGTTTTGTTTACGACTGGTTATCTGACTCAGGCAGGCATGACGGAGGATGGTGCTTATAAGCTGATTATCCCTAATGCGGAGGTTAGAGAGGTTTATAAGCTGCAAATACAGGACTGG
Source organism: uncultured Anaerovibrio sp. (assembly GCA_934196075.1). GTDB lineage: Bacteria > Bacillota > Negativicutes > Selenomonadales > Selenomonadaceae > Anaerovibrio. The sequence goes on along the minus strand of CAKPVW010000030.1, from coordinate 13,964 downwards.
TTTAAGCGTACTGTTTTTGCCAATACGGAGCAGCTAGAGCTGTTTTGGCAGGCCTTAGCGAAGGGTGATGCCAAGGCAGTAGAAAGATATTTAAACAAGACTTTGAGCAATACTATCAGCCTTTTTGATATAAAAGGACAAGCGAAGGATAGGGAAAATAGCTATCACTTGTTTTTGGCAGGCCTGCTCATCGGCAATGCTGAGTGGCTGGTGCGTTCTAATAGGGAAGCAGGCGATGGCTTTGCTGATATAATAGTAGAAACCGATGATCCTGATGCCGGACTTGTTATTGAGCTGAAGAGCGTTAGCGGAATTACGGAGCTGGACAGCGCGTGCGCGAGAGCTTTGCAGCAGATACATGAGCGCCATTATGACGAATATTTGCGTGATGAGGGGCGCGAGGATATTTGGGTGTATGGCATTGCCTTTTATAAGAAAAGGTGCAGAGTTATGGCAGAGAGGGTAGAAGGATGAATATACAAGTTTACCAGTCTTTTTTAACTGTTGTACAGTGCCGCAGCTTTACGCAGGCGGCGAAGTACCTGAATTTTTCGCAGCCGACAATCAGCAATCATATAACTGCCCTGGAGGAGGAGTACGGCGTTATTCTTTTCACTAGAGATGGTAAGAACGTTTATCTGACACAGGCAGGCAAAAACTTTGTGCCGATAGCGCAGCAGCTGCTGAACGACTATCAGATGAGCCAGGAGTCTATGCGCCAGTTTCAAAAAAACAAGTATAGCTTGAAGATTGGTGTTTCTACGCAGGCTATCAACATCTATATGCTACCGGTGCTTTTGCAGATTAAAAAGGAATTCTCGGAGCTTGATATAGAGGTCAACCGTTGTATGACTGTCGAATCAACACTAGAAGATGCTTTTGCGAAGAAGCTTTACGACTTTGCCTTTGTGCATATTGACGTGCAGCCTCTATACACGAAACGCGTACAGCTTTGGAACCAGCCAATGGTGTTTGTTACATCTAGAGAGCTGTATGATGCTATGCAGCAGAATGATGACATTTACGAGTATCCGTTTATCGCTTATCCGGAAACCGAGGTATATTACAAGCATTTGAAGAGCATGGTGGAATTTTCCCGCCTGAAGAACTTTTTAACCTTTAGCGATTCGGAATCAGTGCTGCACGCTGTGAAGCAAAATCTTGGCGTTGCTTTGACGCCGAGGATTAAGGTGGAACGTGATTTGCTGGAAGGTAATTTGGTAGAGTTTCCGGCAAGCTATTCAGGGAATATGCCAATTTCTGTCTTGTATGATTACGAATTTAATTTTACTTTGCCGAGCAAGCGCTTTTTGGAGCTGCTGCGTGCTTCCAGAGAACGAATAAGAGATTGATTAAGCATCATAAGAATATCTTATCGAAGTTTGGAGATTGCACAAAGATACTTATGGAAAAACATTTGAAGAGCATTGACGAAATTCAGGTCAATGTTCTTTTCTTTGTAAGAAATAAAGAGATAATAGGCAAATGTACTTTATATACAGGGTGAATTATGTATCTGACGAGGGGGAATAGTGAATATTTTCCTTTTGTATACAAGAAAAACTCTAATAAGTGTTTCTTTACTGAACTATTGTAAAAACACTTATATAGTGATAAAATTTTTTGTGGGTTGTGCAACGTAAATCAAAAGGTCGGATGTGAAGCTGGCAGAAAAGAGGTTATTATGTCGAAGAATATGCAAAAAAATGAAGAAACAAAGGCTAGACGAATGCCTACCTTTGTGGAATCAATTACTCCTATTATTGCGATGATGGTTATTCTGACTGTGGGCAAGGGCTATTTGGGCTATGCAACAGAGCCACTGTTGCTTTTGGTGGCTGCGATTGCTGCTATTATCGCTTTCCGCGTGGGCGTTACCTGGGATGAGATGATGGACGAAATCTGTCAAAAGATTGCTAAGGGCATGCCGGCAATTCTGATTTTGACCTGTGTTGGTGCGCTTGTTGGCACCTGGATGGCTGCAGGCACTATTCCTATGATGATTTATTATGGCGTGCAGATTGTCAGCCCGACATTTATGTTAGTGACGGCGTTCTTGATTACAGCAGTTGTCTCTATTGTAACAGGCACTTCCTGGGGTTCTGTTGCTACGATGGGCGTAGCACTAATGGGCATTGCCAGCACGATTGGCGTAAGCCTGCCTGCTACAGCCGGTGCTGTTATCGCAGGCTCCTATTTTGGTGATAAAATTTCTCCGCTGTCTGATACAACGAACCTTGCACCTGTTGCAGCAGGTTCCAAGCTGTATGAGCACATTGGTCATATGTTCTGGACGACCATTCCGGCAACAATTATTTCTTTAGTGGTTTATGCCTTTGTTGGCTTCCAGAATAGTGGCAGCAATGATGTTTCCTCAGAGTCTGTTAATACGATGTTAACTCAGCTCGAGTCCATGTATAATTTTAATATCCTGCTGTTACTGCCGGTTATTTTGATTTTGGCAGGCTCTATTTTGAAAAAACCGACGCTGCCGGTAATGATGGGTTCCACCGTACTGGCTGGCATCGAAGCGCTGCTGTTCCAGACCATCAGTCTGAAGGATTTGCTGCAGGCTACTGTTAAAGGCTTCAAAATCACGATGATTGCTCATCCTGGTTTCGATCCGGCGACTGCTGTGCCGCAGATTGTGAAGTTGCTGAACCGTGGCGGTATGGCAGAGATTATGGGTACGACTCTGCTGGTATTCTGTGCGTTCTGCTTTGCCGGCATTATGAGTAAGGCTGGCTGTCTGGAGGTTGTGCTGCAAAAAATTCTGGGCTTTGCAAAATCTACTGGTGATTTGATTGCTTCCACTGTTGCGTCCTGCCTGACGATGGCTTTATGCACAGGTAACTCTTATCTGGCTATTCTGATTCCTGGCGAAATGTTCCGTGATGCTTATAAGGCAAGAGGTCTGGCGGCGAAGAACCTTTCGCGTACTCTGGAGGATGCCGGTACGGTGTTCGTACCGTTGATTCCTTGGTCTGCTGCCGGCGCTTATATGGCTGCTTGCACTGGCGTAGATACTTTGGAATATGCTCCGTGGGCTATTTTGTGCTACACTGGCTTTATAATTGCTATTTTCTACGGCTATACCGGCATTGGTATTACCAAGCTGGAGGATGAGAAGAAATAACCGTCGAGCTAAAATAACGTTTTGTGAAAGGTAAAGTGAAGAATTTGATTAAGCTGATAAAAAATGCAGAGGTTTTTGCGCCTAAGTATTTAGGTAAAAAAGATGTTTTGGTTATTGCCGATAAGATTGTACGTGTTGAGGATCATATCGATGGCTATGACAATGTGCCGGAGGTAGAGACTTTTGATTTTAGCGGCAAAAAGCTGTTGCCCGGTTATATTGACATCCACATGCATATCACCGGTGGCGGTGGCGAGCAAGGGTCTGCTTCTCGCGTTCCGGAGGCAATGCTCAGCCAGATTACTAGCTGCGGTATTACGACTGTAGTTGGTCTTTTGGGTACAGATGGCATCACTAGAAGCGTAGAGAATCTGGTAGCTAAGGCACGCGCTTTGACGGAGGAGGGCATTACGGCGTACTGCCTGACCGGTGCGTATGGCATTCCTTCTACTACTATTACCGGCTCTGTGGAAAAGGACATTATGATGGTGCCGCCGATTATTGGCACGAAGATTGCTGTTTCTGATCATCGCAGCTCTAATCCCCAGGGACCTGAGCTGATTGCAGTCGCTTCTGCCACTCGTCGTGGCGGTCTGCTGGCAAATGTTGCCGGTCTGGTAACGATGCATATGGGTTCCGGCGTGGGCAAGCTTGATCCCTTGTTCTACGCACTGGATCATTCCGATATTCCTGCAAAAAATTTCCTGCCTACGCATATGCTGCGCACGCAGGAGCTTATGGAGGAAGGCGCTAAGCTGGTACGCCGTGGTGGTTATTTTGATATGACGGCTGGCAGTACTGATGAGGATATGGAAATTGGCGCAGAGAAAATTATGGAGCTTCTTAGCTGGGAAGGCATGAGCACTGAGCATCTGACGCTGAGCAGTGATGCGTTTGGCTCTCAGCCAAAATTTAATGAGCAGGGTGAGTGCATTGGCTTGACCTACTGTTCTCCGAAATATCTGCATCTGACGATCAAGAGCCTCGTGCACAGAGGTCTGCCTTTGGAAGAAGCAATTAAGCTTTTGACCTCCACTCCGGCAGAGCTGCTTGGCAAGGCTGGCGTTAAGGGCTGCGTAGCAGAGGGCGCTGATGCTGATTTGCTGGTATTAGATGAGAATCTTGATATTGACAACCTGTTTGCTAAAGGTCAGACAGCAATCTTAAATAAAGAAATTACTCTCAAGGGCCGTTTTGAATATTAATATTACTATAACTAAATAGCCCCTACAAAATTTAAGGATTCCGCAGTTCACCTTATGCAGGTGGTCCGGCGGAATCCATTTTTATTGCTTATTTTGCCGGATTTTAGCGGTTTTTTGCTGCGCCTTACCCAAATTTACGTGTTTGAGTTATAATGGATACCAGAATCTGGACCATATTTTGAAAATCTAAGCGTGTATGTTATAGTAAATATATAACAATCTAGGAGGATTTTTTTATGACACGCTGTCAATATACACCAGAATTTAAAAGTAAAGTTGTTCTGAATATTCTTCAAGGTAATCAAGAATTGAATGAAATATGTGCTCTGCATAACTTAAATCCCAATATGGTTAGAAAATGGAAGCAGGAATTCTTACAAAATGCTTATCTTGTATTTGGTGCAAAATCTGAGCACAAGCAGTCTCAGAGAAAAGAGGGTGACCTGAAGAAAAAGAATGATCAAATGCTGAAGACCATTGGACAGCTTACAATGGAAAGCAATTTTTTTCAGGATTGCTTTCGCAAAATTGGAGAAGACATCCCTTCAATACCAGGATTTGATTACAAAGGAATCTGAGATTTCCATACGCCGTCAATGTGATCTCTTATCTATTAATCGTTCTAGTATTTATTATGTACCAGTTGAAGCAGATAAAGAACGTTTGCTACTACAAGAAAAACTTATGGAAAGAATATATTATTGGCATACAACCATGCCATACCTAGGGTCAAGAAAGATTACTAAATTACTGGTACATGAAGGATTTAAGGTTTGTCGCAAAACTGTAAGAATACTGCTTGAACGAATGAGTATAACAGCTATTTATCCCAAGGAAAATCTTTCCAAACGTAGTTTCAAGGAGGCGATAGTTCCGTATTTACTACGAAATTATAAGGTTACAGCAGCTAATCAGGTTTGGTCTATAGATATAACTTATATAAAAATGCATAATGGCCATATGTATCTAACGGCTATTATAGACTGGTACAGCCGCAAAATAGTGGGTTGGAATTTGTCGGACACACTTGGAACGGCATATGTACTAGAGGCTGTAAAAGATGCTGTAGCCACATATGGTACCCCAGAAATACTTAACTCCGACCAGGGATGTCAATTTACTAGCAAGGAATACAAGGAGATGATAAGAAATTACGGTATAAAACAGAGTATGGATGGAAGATCCCGTTGGGCAGATAATATAATAATTGAAAGGTGGTTTCGCAGCTTAAAGACAGAAAAAATATATCCAAATGAATTTGCCAGCCCACGAGAATTACGTAAAGGATTAATAGATTACATCAACGAATATAACAAAGTAAGGCCACATGAAGCATTGTCATCTAAGGCACCTGATTCCTACTATTATGGCCAGAATGTTGCATAATTTATTGGGTTAAGACACGCTTAGATATTTTTTTAGTGGTCTTGACAAGGGGCCCATTATAACGGAAGCACGGAGAGGGGCCAAAGAGGCTATATGGCAAGCCAGTATTTGAGCGCTGAGCTGGAGGCCGCAAGCACGGCCGGTCGCTTTAAGGTAGCGCTGGAATCAGAATTTATCTGGAATCCTGCAGATTATGCTGCTTATTCCGGCTACAAGATGGGAGCTGTTGAGCCGGCTCCGGAGATTAAGCGTTCCTTTGATGTAAGAAAGGTGCGCATCGGCCCACGAGAGTTTCTGTTATATGAAGCAGCTGACAATACCTTTGAGGTAGTGATTAACAGGATTCCCGGTGATATTGCAGGCTATGCAGTGGGACAGTATTTTGATGTTAGCGATTATAAGACATTGAATTCTTGTTTTTCAATGCTTGGCTGGAATGAGGCGCCGGTTGATGCGCCGGAACAGGGAATTTATGGCTGGCAAAAAAGCAAAATGGATGCTGATGGCTTTGACAGGCTGGAGAATGGCTTCTATATTACCGTAAATGATAAGAGGATAATCTAAAAAATTTCTTACGTTGTTTATAATCAGTCAGTTTTTAATTAGAAGGCAGTGATGAAGATGCTGAATAAAATTTGGCAAAGGCTTTTAGTGAGTACACTGTTGCTGCTCGGACTGGCAGCGGCGGTGGAGGCGGCAGATGTTTATGTTATGCCTCGCAACAGTGAGGGCGTAAAGGGAACGGCGTATGTCTATAGGACGACGCGCGGAAGCTTTATGTATCTTGTGAGCAGCTATGGCGAAGGAGCAAGTCCACGCGAACGTTGGGAGCTGTATTCCGCTGGCAAGCTTGAGGTGGAGCAGAACGCTGATGGCAGCTTGACGCGAACTTTCCTCGTGACCTATGCTTCGAGCCTGCAAAATGGCTATGGCTTTAATTATCGCCATGGCAATCTTTATCCTATTGAAGTGGAGCAGGAGAAGCTTCCGGCGGGCGCGACGCTGGAGGGCGAAATGGGCGCCATGCTCGGCGAGGGCTGGACGCTTGGCGCAGCCAAAACTCTTGATAAATATGTGAAGGCACCGCCTGATGGTCAGTACAGCTTCCTTTACAACGACGATGCTGATGCGCATGACGCATTCTCTGATACCATGGCTATAGGCTACTTTAAATATTTCGTTTTTAATCAAGAGGATTTGAGCGGTGAGGACAGCAGAAGCTACAGCACCTGGCGTATTGGCGAGGAAAAGAGCAGCTATGCCGATATTCCGCAGGCTTATGATTATATCCAGGTAACAGTCTATGGCGAGCCTGGCGAGGGCTATTATCTGCTGGAGAGTCATGGACGCTTGATTTATCGGATTAATGAGGACAAGACTACGACTAAATTATTTGACGAGCTGAGCTTTTGATTTTGGCTTGGGAAAGGAGATGGTGTGATGAGGTGTAAGCTGGTTAAAGGCGTGCTGCTGACACTGCTGGCCGCCGTGCTGCTTGGTTGCGGTGCAGAGAAGAAGGCGGAGGCGGCAGCCACTGCTGCAGCTATTGTCAAGGTGCCTACCTATGAGCTGGAATATGCAAATATTGTAGATGGCATCTACGATTTTTTGGCTAATGGCAATGCAGAACGCTTGCCACAGCAGGGCACAACGGGCATCTACGAGCTGCGTGATCATTTTAATGCCAATGAGGCCGTAAAGCATCTTGGCTATACGCTGCTGGACATCAATAATGACAAGGTGCCGGAGCTGATTTTTGCTTTCAATAATAATGAAAAAAGAGGCAAGGGCTATTATGGCAAGGAGCTGTATGCTGTCTATACCTTTGTGGAAGGACAGGTGAAATTTGTTGATGAGGGCTGGGCGCGTAGCAGTCTGGAGCTGCAGCCTGATGGCACGCTGCTGACGCAAGGCAATATCAGCAATGCAGAATATCTGCTGGCCGTGCATGATTTGCTGAAGGATGGCAGCACTAGATGCCTGAGTCTGTACTTCACCAAAGCGCAGGAGGGAGCTGGCGGACTCGAGGTTTATCGCAGCAGTGACGGCAGAGCGTTTACAAGCGCTTCGGAGAGAATGCAGATGACGGTAGACGAATTCTTTGAAATGGGCAGCGAGCTTTCTAGCTATAGTACAGAGATGGAGCTGCTGCCTCTGCATGAATATAAGCAGAGAGGCTCCAAGTTCAAGGGATTGGCAATGCCTTATCTGCACATCATGGGCGTGCATGAGCTGCAGGATCCCCAGGCAGACCTTTCCGGCTATGAGAAGGTTTCGGTGCCTGATCCGTTTAAGGGAGCGGAGGTTTTGTTCCGCACCAATGCTGAACTGCAGGACTTCCAGCTACTTGACCTGCAGGGAGATGCGAACAGGGTTCTCTACAGCAAGGAGAGGCTGCAGGCAGGCGCTAAGCTGTACCTGCATCTGAGCAGCTTCGAAACTATTCCCAAGAACGGTATCGCCTTCAAGGATGATGCTGGCAGCTTGCGCAAGTTTGCTATCTGCGCCAGCGGCAGAGATGGCAGTATTTATCTGCACGAGATTGATTAAGTCAATAAATTTTCTTCACTGCATGTGAAGGTTAAGCCTTTAGGCGAAAGGAGGTCGAAGATAAGGAATAAATTTACGAGCTTATGCGGCTGCTTACTGTTGACGCTGTGCATGGGCATGACTGCCTTGACGTCGCCGATGTCTGCTGAGGCAGCAGAGCGCGAAAAGGTTATTCTGGACGCTGATATGGTTGATCTGTTCGATGACGGCGTAGCGATGATGATGCTCGCTGAATCGCCTAAGATGGATCTCAAGGGCGTGACCATTGTTATCGGCAATACCTGGGTAGAAACGGGTACTGCTTCTACTATCCGCCAGCTTGATGGGCATCGGGCGTACAGATATTCCTGTATATATGGGCGTGAACAAAACCACCCGCAAGGGACGCTTTGCCAATATGAAGGAAGAAAAACGCCTCTTTGGCCGCGGCTTCGATTCTCATCTTGGTGCTGCAGGCTATGCTCAGCCGGCATCATGGACCGCTGAATACCGCAAGAATTATCTGGACGAGCCTGTTATGCGTCCGCAAAAGCAGGCTGCTGACTTTATTATTGATACCGTGAAAAAGCATCCCGGAGAGGTAACTATTGTGGCTATCGGCAGTGCGGCGAACCTGGCTGTGTCGCTCGACAAGGCGCCGGAGATTGCTCCACTGGCTAAACGCGTTGTTTATATGGCAGGCGCTTTCTTCTGCGAGGGCAACGTTATGCCGACGTTAGAATTTAACGAGAAGTATGGTGGCCACAGGAAAGTCCGATTGATGAGCTTAACATCTCACTTGGAATCTTTAGAAATTATCTTGCATTGATAGATGAACTTCTTGTTGATTTCAATGCGACAAAATTCCACACTGGAAAACACCACTGGAAAGATTGAACTGCTTAAATGCTGCAGCTGAGTATGTTCAGATGAAGAAGGAAATGCAGACAAGATTCATGGGCCTTTCACGACGCTTGAAGAGTGCATACGGCATCTGTTTCCCTTCTGGTGAGTTGACTGAAAAAGAGACTGCGACAGCACAGTTTATAATGGGCCCCTTGTCAAGACCACTAAAAAAATATCTAAGCGTGTCTTAACCCAATAAATTATGCAACATTCTGGCCATAATAGTAGGAATCAGGTGCCTTAGATGACAATGCTTCATGTGGCCTTACTTTGTTATATTCGTTGATGTAATCTATTAATCCTTTACGTAATTCTCGTGGGCTGGCAAATTCATTTGGATATATTTTTTCTGTCTTTAAGCTGCGAAACCACCTTTCAATTATTATATTATCTGCCCAACGGGATCTTCCATCCATACTCTGTTTTATACCGTAATTTCTTATCATCTCCTTGTATTCCTTGCTAGTAAATTGACATCCCTGGTCGGAGTTAAGTATTTCTGGGGTACCATATGTGGCTACAGCATCTTTTACAGCCTCTAGTACATATGCCGTTCCAAGTGTGTCCGACAAATTCCAACCCACTATTTTGCGGCTGTACCAGTCTATAATAGCCGTTAGATACATATGGCCATTATGCATTTTTATATAAGTTATATCTATAGACCAAACCTGATTAGCTGCTGTAACCTTATAATTTCGTAGTAAATACGGAACTATCGCCTCCTTGAAACTACGTTTGGAAAGATTTTCCTTGGGATAAATAGCTGTTATACTCATTCGTTCAAGCAGTATTCTTACAGTTTTGCGACAAACCTTAAATCCTTCATGTACCAGTAATTTAGTAATCTTTCTTGACCCTAGGTATGGCATGGTTGTATGCCAATAATATATTCTTTCCATAAGTTTTTCTTGTAGTAGCAAACGTTCTTTATCTGCTTCAACTGGTACATAATAAATACTAGAACGATTAATAGATAAGAGATCACATTGACGGCGTATGGAAATCTCAGATTCCTTTGTAATCAAATCCTGGTATTGAAGGGATGTATTCTCCAATTTTGCGAAAGCAATCCTGAAGAAAATTACGTTCCATTGTAAGCTGTCCAATGGTCTTCAGCATTTGATCATTCTTTTTCTTCAGGTCACCCTCCTTTCTCTGAGACTGCTTGTGCTCAGATTTTGCACCAAATACAAGATAAGCATTTTGTAAGAATTCCTGCTTGCACTTTCTAACCATATTGGGGTCTAAGTTATGTTGGGCACATATTTCATTCAGTTCCTGATTACCTTGAAGAATATTCAAAACAACTTTACTTTTAAATTCTGGTGTATATTGACAGCGTGTCATTAAAAAATCCTCCTAGATTGTTATATATTTACTATAACATGCACGCTTAGATTTTCAAAATATGGTCCAGATTCTGGTATCCATTATACTCGGTGCTTATATGGATGATGGATAACATCTTCATAAAGTTGTCAGTGTAAAGAAAACACCAACCTATATCATCTTGATGTACCGATTCCCAAAATTAGATTTTAGGTCTAACTTTTATGGGCTGATACATTATTTGATGATATATGTTGGTGTTTTTATGTTATATAGATTGAAAGTTGCTATTTATATAGTATTCATGGGTTTATTTCTTTTGGTCTGCACAGCTCATAGCTAATGACTCCGGTGTTGATATGGAGCAGGCTGGGGAAAATACTTGTGATGTCATCCTGAAGATATTTATACTTGTATCCGTATGGTAGTATAATATCCAGATAGTACTGACAAGTATCTTTACATTCAGTGCAAGAATTAATTAACTCCTCATCTGCTACATAGGATAAAAAAATATCCATCGTTTTTCACCTTGTCCCTATATTTATTTTCTAGAGTTATAAGAAGTGTTGGAAAGTGTAACCTAGCATAGAGTTATGGAATCACCTTACTTTACGTTGGTATTTTTGAGAGGTGGCTATTGCTTTTTCAGATTTCCTTAGAATTAGTTGCTGAATGTTGCTTTAGTTAAACATATTATATATTAGTTTTATCAAGTTTACAAGCGGCATGCCCAGGCGTTGTGGCATCGGTATATATGTGAATAAATATGCTGTGATAAAAGTCTGTACTTAGTATAAAAATGTATTGTTTACGCGTACAAATGATAAAAATTCTAATGTTGCTGCTACTAAAAATTAGAAAGTTCTGTAATAAAATACAAAAGTCCAATAAATAAACACAGAAATATTTTCAAAATTTTTTATTATCAAATTCAAAACCTTAATATGCGCTTTATGCAGAAAACCTGCATAAAGTCAGTAATAATGCGGGTTAAGCGTATCCATTGATGTTATGGATTGAAGAAAATAGGTTATTTATACAACATATGAAATTATTTACTTTTTAAGACCTTGGGGTATAATAGAATCAAGGAATTAATAGATACTTATGAGTGTAATCTGATAAGTTATTTGATAGTGGAGAAAATACACGGTTTGTTGCAGTGGGGGATTTCAAGTTAAATAATGATGGGAGCAAGGGTGTCTATAGTGATATGTGGTAATGGTAATGATTCGATGAGAAAAACAGGGATGGAGCCTATATACGATGATAAAGGAAAACAAATATCTTCGGTTTTAGAATTTTGGCAATGGGCTTATTCTGATATTATTGGCAATATTGAGCGAGGGCATTTTGCTGAATATTTAGTAGCTCGTGCATTAGATGCAGCTAAAGATACAAGGGTAGAGTGGGATAAATATGATGTGTTGACCAATGATGATATATCTATAGAAGTGAAATCATCTGGTTATGTGCAGACATGGCAGCAGAAAGGCAAATCTAAGATATCGTTTTCCATATGTCCCACAAGAGCCTTTAATTCAAAAGCTAATGCTTATGAAAGGGAAATAAAAAGACAGGCTCAGATTTATGTATTTTGTGTCCATAACTGTGAGAAAAAGGATGAAGGACTTAACCCATTAGATATGAAACAGTGGGATTTTTATATTTTGCCTACCGAGAAATTGAATATGGAGGTGAAAGACCAGAAAACCATTTCTTTGCAGAAAATAACAAAGCTGGGAGCAGAAAAATGCAGTTATTCGGAATTGTCAGAGAGTATTAATAAATTAAAATGTCGTTTTGATATATAACGCAGAGTACGATATCTCAAAACTCTATAGGAATGATACGATTGATAACAGATAAATATAAGTTATAGAATATGAAATAATTAGGAGAAAATATGAATACTAAAGGTGTAATTTACATTCTTACTAATCCATCATTTCCAGACTACGTGAAAATAGGCTATGCGGATAACATGGAAAATAGATTAAAGCAATTAAACCGCAGCGAGTGCATTCCTTTTGCATTTCGTGTATATGCCATATATGAAGTAAGTACAAGACTGTCAGACTTAAAGCTTCATAAAATTATTGATAAGTTAAATCCAGATTTGCGTTCTATTGATGACTTTAATGGTCAAAAGAGAATTCGAGAATTTTATGCCATGAAGCCAGAAGAAGCCTATGCCATTTTGGAAGCAATGGCAGAAATACATGCTTGTAAAGAGAATCTAAAATTAGTTGCTCCTAATGACATAGAAGTACAGGATGAACAGCTGGCACAGGAAATAGATACAGAGAGTCATGAAAGAGCAGAAAACTTTTCTTTTAGTAAATGCCAGATTGCCATAGGAGAAGAAATAGAATATTATTCTGATTCGAGCATTAAATGCGTGGTTGTCGGTGATAGAAAAGTGGAATATCAAGGCAAGGAAATGTCGTTGACCGCTGCTGCAAAGCTTATATCCGGTAAGAAATATTCGATTGCAGGCCCAAAATTTTTTAAATATAAAGGTGAGTGCTTAAATGATATTAGAGCTCGAATGGAACCATAGTCAAGGGTGACAACATAGGTTACGATGCTTTTGTATAATGTTAGTGATTGCGCATATAATTTATCGTCAGAATATAAAGCCGAACATGATGAGATTACATGGTCTATGATTTCTGGATTGCGTCATCGTTTGGTTCATGACTATAAAGGTACTAACTGGCAGATGATAGTAGAAGTGGTATTTGAAGATATACCCGCATTATCAAAGAATGCCGTAAAACCCATGTCTTTAGACATGGGGATATAAAGTGTGTCCACCTAATTTGCGTAAGCAATTGACGGTGGACAAAATAAAAATGCTAATAATTTTTCTCGCTGTTCGATTATATGTTTTCTGTAAATATGACAGAATATATACAAACATAATTTCTAAAAGAGGCGAGAAAATGGTGTATGCAAAGGGTTTCAAGTTTAGAATCTATCCAAATGCAGAGCAACAAAAAATCATAAATCAGACATTAGGATGTGCGCGTTTTGTGTATAATCATTTTCTTGCTGTCAGACGAGATAACTGGCAGGAAAAACATGAGTCAGTGACCTATGTAAAATCCAGTCATATGCTGACAGAATTGAAATGCCATCCAGATTTCGTATGGTTGAAATCTGTTGACAGTATGGCTTTGCAGGAAGCCCTGAGAAATCTGGACAAGGCGTTTTAAAATTTCTTTAAGAAACAGTCAGGCTATCCAAAATTCAAGTCTAAGCATAGCCACAACCAATCCTATCGTACTAGAAATCAGTCAGGTGGTATCCGCATCATTGATGGCAATATCAAACTCCCAAGAATCGGCATAGTGAAAACCAAGCTATCAAGAAAATTTGAGGGATGCATCCTAAATGCCACTGTCAGCCGTACCGCATCGGGAAAATACTTTGTTTCATTGTGCGTAGAGATGGATATTGAA
>CAKPVW010000029.1 GCA_934196075.1 uncultured Anaerovibrio sp. | reverse complement strand
CTGAGCCTCGGTGCTTAATGAGTTCAAGCCGTAAGGCGCAGAAGGAATTTAGCATCCGCTAGGCTCAGTTAGGAGCGAAAGCGGGTTTTTGTGGGTATTACCTCAGCTGTGACGATTTGGAATAGGAAAATCACGATGATTCGTCAACAGCCGGAGGGGCATGACACTTTTGCGTCAGGAGGCTTCTTGCTTTTGCGAAGCAAAAGTGAGCCCGGTGGCACTCTCTATCATTCCGGTCACTGTGAATTGGCTCAGCGACAAGCGGTATCTCTGCGTAAGGATAAACTATCAGGTAGGGTCATTTAGCCGACAGAGCAAAAGTCGCCATGACCGCAGGCTGTATTAGAAGAACGAGACAGCGGTAAACCACGATGATTCGCCAACAGCCAGAGGTGCATAACACTTTTGCGTCAGGAGGCTTTCTGCTTTTGCGAAGCAAAAGTGAGCCCGGTGGCACTTTCTACCATTCCGATCTCTGTGAATTGGCTCAGCGACAAGCGGTATCTCTGCGTAAGAATAAATCATCAGGTAGGGTCATTTAGCCGACAGAGCAAAAGTCGTTATGACCGCAGGCTGTATTTCAGAAAACTGGGATATATACATCTACAAATCAGAATTTACCGCATAAGCTCAGCCAATTTTTTTACCTTGCCTGCAATATCCTCAGCTCCAGTAATTTCAGACACTACACAAACAGTATCTGCACCAGCTCCCCGCACCTGGGTAATATTATGCTCCTTGATTCCCCCAATGGCCACAAAAGGCAAGGCCGCATGCTCATTAGCATAGGTAATATACTCCAACCCAACAGGCACCGCTGTAGCCTTGGTCTGAGTAGCAAAAACAGGGCCACAACCTACATAATCCAGAATATCCGTCAATCTATTAGCCTCCTGCAGCTGCTCCGGTCCATGAGTAGACCAACCAATAATCTTATCAGGCCCCAAAAGCTTCCGCACTACAGCCGGTGGCAAATCATCCTGACCAATATGCACACCATCAGCATCTACCGCCAAGGCCAAATCCACAAAATCGTCAATAATAAAGGCCGCACCATAGCTTTGAGCCAATTCCCGCAAACGAAGACACTCCTCATATCTAGCCAACCCTGTTTTTGTCTTTTCCCTATACTGGATAAATCTAATCCCCCCCTCCAGCATAGCCCGAACAACCTCCATATTATTACGACCATTGGACATATTCTCTGCCGTAATACCATATATAGGAAATGCCTTGAAACATTCCATAGCTTCCTGTCTGTTCATAAAAAATCACTCCTTCATAGCATTTTATATTTATTATAATACTCCCTCAGCCAAAGCCAAGGGAGTACACAAAATTACTATTTATCTTAAATTCTTACCAATGTTTCTGCAATCAGCAATACCTGTGGAGGTATGGTATGCAACTCCAAGGTTTCCTTTGGTGAATGAATATCGTTATTATTGGTACCAATAGATACCACATCCATAGCAGGATTATGCTGCAAATGCCAGCTGCACTCCAAACCTGCATGAATAGTAGCTATACGCATAGGTTGCTGATTCTGCTTCTGGAAAACCTCACTCATAATATCCACCAGCTTGCTATTCTTTCGCTCCGCCCAGCTAGGGAACATAGTTCCCAGCTTAACCTGGAAGCCAGTAGCTCTCCCCAAAGCCTCTGCCATAGCATAATATTCCTTAATGCTTTCCTCCCGGCTGGAACGAGGCATATACTGTACAGACATAGTTCCTTCCTTGGTAGTCACTATCCCCAAATTAGCAGAAGATTCTACCAAGCCAGGACACAGCTGGGACATAGCAGATACACCGTTGGACAATATCAACAGCAAATCAATCAAGCCATCTCCATGCTCCTTCTCCATAGCCTCCACTGAATCATCCAACTTTTTCAGTACAAAGGAGGCCTTCTCCTCAATATCTCCATGATGATTCATAAAGCGGGCATATTCCTCATCCACCAGCTTCTGCAATGCCTCAGACTCCATATCCATATAAAATACGGACTCAGCCACACTTGGAATCACATTTTTGGCTCTACCGCCATTAAAAGATACCAACTGAAAGCCCTGTCCCTTGCTGCGGATTCCATCCAAACAAATAGCCATAGCCTTCAGTACATTGGCTGCACCACAGTTAATCTCCTCACCAGAATGACCGCCCTTCAAACCAGACAGCTTGAGAGAATATGCTGTGCCCTTTACAGCACTAGCCAGCTCATATGACTTGGAAAACTCTATATCTCCACTGCCAGCACTGCCAACAGTCAGCAAATCCCAATCCTCAGAATCACAGTTAATCAGATACTTTACACCCTCAAAATGCTTATCTGTCAAATTAATGGAACCAGTCATACCAGCTTCCTCATCCACAGTAATAATAACACGAATTGGTCCGTGGCTCTGAAGATTTTTCATAATGTAGACAATAATAGCAATCCCCATGCCATCATCTGCACCTAGGCTGGTACCATCAGCATACAGCTTATCATCCTCACGTACCAGCTTAATAGGATCCTTCATAGGATCATAATCCACTCCATCCTCAGCCACGCAAACCATATCCATATGAGCCTGCAATACTACCAATGGCTTTTCCTGACAATCCTCAGTAGCGGGCATATCCGCAATAATATTATTTACTTTATCCTGTTCAACCTGACAGCCCATATTAGAAAACAGCTTGTACAAATAATCACTTACTGCCTTTTCATGGCCTGATGGACGAGGAATCTCTGCCAGCTTGGCAAATTCTTCCAAGACCCCTTCAATAATATCCTGCTTACTAATCCTAGCAATATTGTTCATCCTAAAAACCCTTTCTATGAATTTAAATTGACCTAACAAGCTGGGCAAAATCCTCTGGCCTTTTAGCCATTAGCCGCAGCTTTTCCCCACTAGTGGGATGTATCAGCTCTATAGCCACAGCGTGAAGAGCCTGACGGCCTATATGAGCATCTCCTCGGCCATATAGCTTATCTCCTACAACAGAATAGCCGCTATGAGCTAAATGGACACGTATCTGATGGGTACGGCCAGTTTCCAGCCAAAGAGAAATCAGGCTATAATCTGTTCCTCTCTTGAGAACCTGAAAATGAGTAACCGCTCTCTGACCATCACTAGAAATTACCCGGCGATTGGGTCGAAAAACATCCCTAGCTATAGGCTCATCAATAATTCCTTCTGGAAATTCCTGAGCCAGCTTATCTCCATCTCCCAGGATAACTGCCTCATAGCTGCGATGAATTTTGCCCTCCGACAGCATTTTTTCCAAAACTGTCTGAATCCTGCTAGATTTGGCAAATAATACACAACCAGTAGTATCTCTATCTAGACGATGCACCGGCCTAATGGTAAAAATCTGCTTTTTCTGCTTGAAGTAACCTGCTAGGTAATTGGCCAGAGTACCAGATTCTGTACGGCCTGCGGGATGCACCAATGTACCTGCCGGCTTGTTCAACACAATGATATCATTATCCTCATAGATAATATCTACAGGCCCCTCCTCAGGAGTTACACCGTAGCTTGTATCCTTGAACTGGCGGACGGCTACCATATCCCCCGCCTTGAGAGGTCTTTTGCTATGAGCACTAACACCGTTGACATACACTCCTCGGCTAAAAAACAGCTTCTGACGTTGCCTAGCCGACACCTCCATAACATTTTTCAAATATTCCTCCAAAGGCATGCCATCATATCTATCTGCCACAATATATTTTTTCAGGCTGGAATTTTTTGCCCTTGATTTTTTTTGCATAATATTCCTCCAAATGACACATATAATTTTTATTATATCACATTTTTTATCATTTCGCATTAAAAAAGGAATGTTCCCTCTAAGAGAACATTCCCATCCTATCATTAGCATCCTCCCACCATCTATAGAGTCAGAGAACATCAGACACTTTACCATATTGATTAATGAGGCAAAACCTTATTCAAACGCACCCCTAGGAAGGCCGCAGCTACCGCCTTGATCATATCTCCCGGTATAAAGGAAAACATGGCCATGGTCATAGCCTGCCACATTTCTATATGCAAAGCATACATCAAATAGGCTATGCCACAAATATAGGTAAAAGGAAAAGCCACCAGCAACAGAACCAACAGATAGCGCTTCCAACTATACTGTCTCCCTTTGAGCAGGCTGGCACCTACATAGCCCAACCAAAAACCGGGGAAAAATCCTCCACTGGGCCCTAACAGCTTGCCAATGCCTCCTTGTCCCCCGGAAAACACCGGTGCACCTACAGCCCCTAACAATATCCACACAAAAATAGCCACTGCTACCTGCTTGGGAGGCAAAACCAAAGCCGTAATTCCCAAAGCCAGTGTGGTAGCTGTTACCAGTACAGGAGAAAAAGGGGTTGGGAAGGCTATATAGCCGCCAATACTTATCAAGGCCACACACATGGCCATTTTAGCCATAGCATGAGGGGAAAAAAGTTCTTTTGTCATTTGCAAAACCTCCATATCATCTTACAGTATATGACTTTATCCTTCTACCGTCAACTCATTTTGCAATAATAGTTTACGTTTTTTCTCGTAAAAAAAGCAGGATATGCTCCCCTAGGCATTTTAAGCCTGCAAAGGTGCATATCCTGTCCATTACTAATAACTAAAAATATTACAGCTCTTTGCCAGACAGAAGGGTATAAGCCTCCTTGTACTTGGCAATAGTCTTTTCAATAATCTCATCTGGCAGGAGATAATCACTATCTGGATTTGCCTTCAGCCAGTCACGCACAAACTGCTTGTCATAGGATGGCTGAGACTTGCCTGCCTCATAGCCCTCCAACGGCCAGAAACGGGAGCTATCCGGAGTCAGCATCTCGTCACCAATCATAAAGGTACCATTTTCATCAATACCGAATTCAAATTTGGTATCAGCAATGATAATACCATGTTTTCTAGCATAATCTGCACACTTCTTGTAGATAGCAATAGTAGCATCCCGCATCATGGTCATATACTCACGGCCCTTGCCTGGGAATTCCTTCTCCACATATTTAATGCCTTCCTCGAAGCTAACATTAATATCATGGTCACCAATCTCTGCCTTGGTGCTTGGGGTAAAGATTGGCTCAGGCAGCTGCTGGGACTCCTTCAACCCCTCTGGCAGCTTGATGCCGCAAACAGTACCATCCTCCTGATAGCTTTCCCAGCCGCTGCCGGTAATATAACCACGAACAATACACTCCATAGGCAGCATGTTCAGCTTCTTGCACATCATGCTGTTGCCCTGGAACTGCTCCTGCTGGAAGAACTCAGGCATATCCTTATTGTCAACGGAAATCATGTGATTTGGTACAATATCAGCAGTCAAATCAAACCAGAATTTGGACATCTGGGTAAGAACCTGTCCCTTCTGGGTGATTTTGTTCTTGAGAATATGGTCGAAAGCAGAAATACGGTCAGTAGCAACCATGATAATGCTATCACCTGCATCATATACCTCGCGAACTTTACCGGACTTGAATGGCTTATACTCTTTCATAATTTCCTCCTGTAAATCAGTTAAAATTACATCTTCATGCACTGTCAATAATATCACACAAAAATTATAAGCACAAGAATGTTTTTTGCAAAGGACAGATTTCCTTGACAAATTTGTCTGCTGGAATATTGACCAGGTATACTAATCCAACACCAGATTCAAATAACCACGGCGCTTCAATCTAGTAGTCTTGAACTGCTCTGGCAGCCATACCATACCATCTGGTAATTTATACTCATAGTTAATAAGAGGCTCGTGATCAGGATATTGTTCCTGAAAACGCTGTTTCAAAGTAGCTAAAAGCTCCGGTATCTGGCTAAGCTCCAGGGTAGTCTCCACAATTCTCATGGTATTGCCATCAATGGTGTACATTACCAGCTGCTTTCCCTGCTGATTGGCAAAAACCAAGGATTCTCCCTGCTGGAAGGCTGCATGCTTCATGGCATAGGCAATATCCTCCTCCAGCCAAGCCACATAGCCAGGCCCCTGCCAATGCTCATCCCGAATCTGCTTGTACTCCCTTGGACTAGCTGGCTTTAACTCCACATTTTCCTGCCCTGCCGCTGGCTGCAAGGCATAAAATTTGGGCACATAAACCGGCTGGAAGCCCCGTTTGGCATAAAAAATCCGCAAACTGGATTCAGCCGGACTCAAAAGCAAAGGCTTCTGCCAATGCTGCTGGGCAAATTCCAAAATCCGACTGGACAAGCCCTGTCCCTGATACTCTGGCAGAGTAGCCACAGCATAGACATAGAAGCCCTCCAAATTTCCCATGGGAGTCTGAATATCTGTAGGCAGGAAGGTTGCCATAGATACTGGCTTTCCCTGACGCTGAATCACCAGCATATTCAGCTCAGTCATGCGATTTTCCATGTAGAAGTCTATAAACTCCTTGCTATCGCCGAAGCACTGCTCCCACATGGCTTCAATAGCCTCTCTATCCCTAATTGGATCCGCCATAAGCACATCACTGGTTTCGGCTACATATTTTTTCAGCAAAATCTCTGGATAATAGGACAGCTTTGCCTTCCGCAATCCCAAATCGCCTGTATCGTCCTCCCGATTAATATACTCAAATCCCTCGGTAGCCTGCTGAACAAATTGTTGATTCACCATAGGATAGGCACCCTGCACCTCTGGAAAGGCCTTCTCAAAATGCACCAAAAAGGTATTGGAATTCAAAGGATCTCCCATGGTAAAGGCCACAATATCTCCATGCTGCCGTAAAATACCGCCTCGCAGCCCCAGAGCATCATAATTGGCAAAAGCATCCTCCAGTACAGAAAATTCATTTTCCATATCCTCATTCCATTTTTCCTCTCGGGAGCAAATCCAATTATGAGCCATAAATCTGGTTTCTGCCAAATTTTCCTTGTTTATAGGCTCATAACTCCAATCAGGATCGTCCTTAAAGCGGGCAATATGATTCCGTTTTTTCTGCATCTTTTTGCCCCGCAGTCCTGCCAGCTTTTCTCGGCTATAGATATAGTCATAACAGTTCCGGTTGGACTCAATCAAAAACCGCCCAGGGAACCACTCCAACAGCATTTCCCTTTCCTTCACCGTAATAGGCTCCAAATGAAGTGGTATTCCCTCCTGCTGGCAAAGCTCCAGCATAACCTTCAAAGCGCCCTGCTTATCCCCAGCACCAATGGGAAAATAATAGGTCCAATAGGGCACATTTTCCCGCATGGTCTTGTAAATACACCTTAGGACACAGCACCCAAAAATATCTGCCACCTGAGCCTTGTACAATCTGCGATATAAAAAAATAGTGGTAAAAGAGCGCTCGCAGCTGTTATCATCATCCTCAGCCAGCCGTGCCTTAATCCAGTCCTTATCTTCAATGGTTATTTCACGAAAATTAATTTTGGTCATTTTATCTACCTACTTAATTCTTACTCATTTACTTGCCTTTCCAGCATTATACCACACTTTTCTGAAAGACCTATAAAATCGTACAAAGTTATTATTTTCTAAATATTGTCATTGTTTGTACAAACACAAACGTAATATCATGTTGTAACTATCGTAATTACATCATGATATTACTACTACTTTTTAATCTTGTCAAGAAAAATGCCCATCTGCATATTCACAGACAGGCATATCATTTGAAATTATTTTGTTGATGGCAGAATCTCCAGCCAATATCCGTCTGGGTCCTTAATAAAGTAAATACCCATCTGAGGATTCTCATAGCATATACAGCCCATTTTCTCGTGCTTGGCATGAGCAGCCTCATAATCATCGGTACGGAAAGCCAGATGGAATTCACAATCACCTAGATTGTACGGTCTATCCATATCCCGCAGCCAGGTCAGCTCTAGCTCAAAATCAGAAGCATCATTGGCCAAATATACGATGATAAAGGAGCCATCCTGGGCTTCCTTCCGTCTTACCTCGTGAAGCCCCAAAGCCTCCTCATAAAAAGGAATGGAAACCGCTAAATCGGCTACATTATAATTTTCATGAATCATTTTAAACTGCATAAAAACACCTCACTGTTCCTATCAGAATGGAATATCTCCATCCTCTGAAATACTACCAAAAGTATCATTATTTGCAGCAAATGGTGCATTATTGTTCTGAGCACCTCCGTTGCCTGGGAAGCTATCGTGACCACCACCAGCAAAATTATTATTGCCTCCAAAACCATCATGGCCACCGCCATTGCCAGCATCATTGCGGCTGCCGCAGAACTCAAAATTCTCTACAATAACCTCTGTAGCATAACGCTTGTTGCCATTCTTATCATCATAGCTTCTTACCTGCATACGACCCTCTACCAGAACCTCACGGCCCTTGCCCAAATAACGGGCAAAGGTTTCTGCCTGCTGTCCCCAAATAACCAACGGTATAAAATCTGCCCCCTGGTCCTTGCCCCAGCGGTTAACAGCAATACTTACCTGAGCTACAGACTTGCCAGTGGTGGTAGTGCGCAAATCTACATCACGAGCCAGACGGCCCTTGAGAAATACCTTGTTCATCTATTCGTCCTCCAATCATACCTGTCTCAGCATCCGCTGCAACAGGTCATTCACAATTTCTGTATCTATCATAACAGATATTCAGAAAAAAAACCAGCAGTTTTTAGAAAAAACATTCGCCTATATATAAATTTATAACGAGGTGTCCGATGTCCTCCACCATCAAGGCCGACTGCTATTTTTGTGCCTATACATATTCTCATCCGCCTGTTCCACAATTTTAGACTTATCCATGCCCGCCTTGTAATCAGCATGACCCATAGACACCGAAGGAAGAATCGGGTTTTCCTTTTGACGCAGCTTATCCAGCCTTTGCTCCAGCAGTTCCACCATTAGCTGATAATTCACTTTTTCCTGCTGCCCAGACTTGAGGATAAGAGCAAATTCATCGCCGCCAATTCTATATACATAACCAGTATTGCCAAAGACATAACGAATAGCCCCAGCCACCTGCTGCAGCACCATATCCCCTGCCTTATGACCATAGTTATCATTTATATCCTTAAACTTATTTACATCGAACAAAACAATAACAGAATCGTAATTCAACTGCTTGAGATGTCTATCGAAACAGCGCCGATTTAACAATTTGGTTAGAGAGTCCGTTTGGAGACTGATTTCCATAAAATAAATATAGAATAATGTACTTGCGATTGCTACGGCTAAAAAGGTAGTGCGATTCTCTATAACGCTAAATTCGTTCATTCCTACCCCAACAGTCAAGGAAACAATACTTAACAGAAGCATTTTGTAGTTGCGGTTTTGAAATTCCTGACTGCATTTGTACACGGCCCTATACATAGCAAAAATACCAATAGTATAAATAAACACATATACCCGGAAGAAATCTCCTCGCACAAACATATTGGCATCATCCATATAAAAAATCCAGTGGGTAAATCCTGTGGAAAATTGCAGGATAATATTAAGAGCAAATAAAGGCACCAAAAAGTAATTTTCCTTCATCCGCCCCAATACTCTGATAATCATCAAAACCACCAGAGGGGCACTGGCATATTCCGCACTAACAACTAGGTAATGCCAATAAATTGGTGCTGTAGAACCATTCAAGGTCAAGCGCAGCCAGTCCATAGCCGCACAAAAAGCAATCAACGCAAAACAGCGAATAAATGTCTTATTCAGTTTAGAGCTTATGGCACTTGAATAATAAGCCTGTACTCCCATGGTAAACATCAATAAAAAGGTTATTACCAATATAGATAAATGAATACCAGTTTCCTCACCCATACCGCCACTCCTTTAATAATTTCTATTTATGAATTCCAAAAGAAAACTTACCAAACAGCACAATAATAATTTTTCGTAACTAATAAATTTGTTAACTGCATAGCTATCTTTGTTTTATTCTCACACATTTTTCTAACAAATAGTTGTTCACGATAATCTTATCATATTTTCATATGATTGACTATAGTTTATTTTCATGTACAAAAAAAGCTGTCCTATCATCCATATAAAAACAGAGATAGAACAGCTCCAAAATTTTTTAGTCTTCCTTCTTTGCCTTAACGCCAAAGATTAATTCATCCATCAGACCAATCAGCTGATTGATTTCTGGCT
The DNA here is from genome assembly GCA_934196075.1 of uncultured Anaerovibrio sp. Lineage (GTDB taxonomy): Bacteria > Bacillota > Negativicutes > Selenomonadales > Selenomonadaceae > Anaerovibrio. The sequence continues at coordinate 12,020 of CAKPVW010000029.1, read as the reverse complement.
TGGAAATCTGGCCATCAGCCCCCAATTCCTCACCCTTATGACGCATCTCCTCGCTAATCAAAGAGGAGAACAGGATAAATGGAATACCATTGAACTTATTGTCACTTCTCACCAGCTTCAGCAGACGATGACCATCCATCTGAGGCATCTCAATATCAGAAATAATTACTCGAACCTGATCCTCGATTGGCAAGTCTGCATTAAGGTTATTGGACAGATAATTCCAAGCATCCTGACCATTGTTGAAATCCCGAACAAAGCGATAACCAGATTCATGGAGAGTATTAACCAGCAGCTCTCTCAGCAGTGGAGAATCCTCTGCACAAAGTACATGTACATTGGAACGCTCAGCCTTCATATCCATGGAAGCATCATCAAAGGTTGTCAGCTTGGCATTAATCTCTGGATTAATCTCGGCAATAATAGTCTCAAAATCCAACAGGAGAATAATCTTTTCCTGCATCTTGACAATACCAACAACTCTGGACTGATCTCCCACCTCAGGAGAAGGCTCCATATTCTTCCAAGAAATACGATGAATACGAGATACACTATCCACCAGGAACCCAATATCATAATTGTTAATCTCAGTAACGATTATATTCTTTGGTTCACCATGGCTTGGCATATTCAGACATCTTGGCAGGTTTACCAAAGGTATTGCCTTGCCACGCAATGTAAACAATCCATCAATATAAGGATGAGCCTGTGGCATTTCTGTAACTGGCGTACGAGTAATAACCTCCCGTACCTTGGCTACATTTATACCATAATTAACAGAACCAATACTAAATTCTACAATCTCAAACTCATTTGTACCGGTTTCCAGCAGAATGCCCTTGTTCTCTTCGACTGCCATTCTATCGCCCCCATTTTATTTAATCTCTGCAACTGCACTTTACGGTCTATACCTATGCACATACAGATACATTCAACACATCTGAACCTTCCACGACCAAAGTCGCAGTTTCCCAGTGACAGCTCCCTAGCGAGAACTCATTTCCCAGGCTATCCCCATAGTCCCTACGGTTCTTGCATATTTTATTTTGCTAACCCAACTCTTGATTAATGAAGGGAAAAAGCAAGAAATATCCTTTTCAAGTATCTTATTCGAGACAAATAAAAAAAATCCTGCTAAGCGTGAAAAAAAGTTTTTTATCAGCTTATTTTAGCAAATAAGTCCAGCCTTCCTTCATTTCAATAAAGCCTTCCTTATACAAATGTCCTAAGGCTCTCTTGAAGGCAGCCTTACTGATTCTGAACTTCCCCTTTATCAGCTCTGGACTGCTGGTGTCACAATAAGGCATGCGGCCGTTATTTGTCTGCAAAAACATCAATATCTTGTCTGCATCGCTAACCAGTGCCTTTTCCTTGGCTTCCCTCAGAGAAGCATTTATTCTGCCATCTGGACGCACGTAGGTAACCCGGGCCTCCAGCTCCTGTCCTACCCGTGGATGCTCTTGCATTTCCTTGTTGGCAATAAAAGCAATATAACGCTCCGTAGTCAGCATAAAGGCACCGCTATCCGTAATATTATATACAGACCCCTTCACCATCTGCCCCTTGTGAACATCTACAGCCTTTACAGAAGCCCGGCGCATTTCGTCCTCTACCTTCATGGTTACAGCTAGGCGGCCTGATTTATCCGTATACAGCTTGGCCCATACTACCTCACCAATTTGCAGCTTGCCTCTCATGCCAGCATAGGGCATAAAAATACCGCGCTCTGCACCTACATCCAAAAAGGCACCGTCCTTGCTGACGTTGATAACCCGCATACGGGCAATCTGTCCTTCCTTCAAACGAGGCACCCGCATACTGGCTGTCAGACGATGCTTGGGATCTAGATACAAAAATACCTTAACCTGATCACCTATATGAACAGGTGCAGTCTGCTGCGTCTTGTGGAGAAGTATATCGTCATTGGTACGACCAGTTTCTGCATCTAGAAAGGCACCCATTTCAGATTCTCTAACCACGGTCAGCACAGCCACGGTGCTAGGACCGTATTTCATAACAGGCTTTTCTACCCTAGGGGAACGGCTTTCCCGCTGACGGAAGCCTCCACGACGTGAATTATTTATACCTGCCATCATCAATCCTCATAAGGAACCAGCTCTGCGTCCCCCCACAGAGTTTCCAAAGCATAGTATTCACGGCTGTCCTGCAAGAAGATATGGGCTACACAATCACCATAATCCAGCAGTACCCATTCTCCTTCCCTATAGCCTTCCTTGTGCAGAAATTCCATGCCAGCCTCTTCCTGAAGCTTTTCCTCAATATTATCTGCAATAGCCCGCACCTGAGTGCTGCTGCCAGCAGAGCAAACTACAAAATAATCTGTAGTTGGTGTTAAATCAATCATTTTCATAAGGACAATATCTCTAGCCTTTTTATCAGAGGCCGCTTCGGCTATGAGATTTGCCAATTCAAGAGATGTTTTTACCATATTATTCCTCCTAGAATAAATCAAAAAATCCTTTATTATCTTCCTTCTCCTCCGGCTGTGGGAAGAGCTCATTCATCATATTTTGTACATCCTGAGGATTTGATACCCAGGAACCATATTCATCCCAGCCTCCTGGCAACAGCTTCAGTTCTGGCTGTACATTGGACAACTTTGTGATAATACTGGCAAAATGTCCTGCATCAAAAACCTCGATAGTGGTATTCACACGCCTTTGCCATACATCTGTCAGCTGAGGCAGCTTGGTTAGCATATCTGGCTGCAGCATGCGATTGTACACCGCCTTGATAAAGCTCTGCTGTCTTTTGCCTCTGCCATAAGCTCCCAAATCATCGCTGGCATAACGCAGATATTTCTGGGCAGTATCACCATCCATATGCTGATACCCCTTGGGAATATGAATATGGAGATCATCCTCCGGATCATCATAATCCATATTGGTTTCCACATAAACATCTACACCGCCAATAACATCTACCAGCTCTCGCAAAGCCTCTGTATCTATGACCACATAATGATGTATGGTAACCTGAAGCAGCTTTTCTACAGACTGCTCCAGCAAATTGACACCACCATAGGGATAAGCATTGTTCAAGCGTTGCTGCTGAGGCATACCTGGTATAGTTGTCAGAGTAAAACGAGGAATGTTGACAATACGAACAGCACCATCCTCATGGCGAAAACTCAGCAAAAACATATTATCAGCCTGCTGGCCCATGCCCTCTGCACCCGTATCTAAGCCAACAAAGAGAATGTTGGTATAGCCATCAAAACGAGGATCAAAGCTGGCTGCTCTCAATTCCCTTCGCTGTCTATAGCCATCATAAATCTCAGCATAAACATCATAGGTTCTGGATGCCCAGCCATAGGCCTGCATAAGACACCAGCCTGCTGCCGTAGCAATCAAACCAAATATCATTAAAACTATCAACAGGCGAAAAAACTTTAACCTTCGCTGTCTGCGCAGTTTTCTTCTTTTATTCTGTACATTTATTTTTGTCTGGCTTACCATCTATATCAATCCAAATCAGCTTTGTGAGAAATTTCCAAAAGAATATCATTTCTGGCGGCAATGGTATCAGGGTGCAGCATATGCCCCTTGTGTACCACAAAAATAATGGACTGATCCATCCCCTCCAAAATCATTTCATTCAAGGATGCCTCTCTGGACAGGCGACGAAGCTCCTCCACCTCAGGGTAATCCCGGTGGGGTTCAATCATATCTGCAAAATAGACAATCTTATCCAAATCAGTCATCTGAGAACCGCCCACAGTATGACGGTAAATGGCCTGAGCTATCTCAGGAGAGTCTACACCATATTCCTCTGCAATCAGTTGGGCACCTACATACCCATGCAGCAGCAGTGGCATCTCTCTCTCCACAGCACCAATGGCAATCCCCCGGCGCTGGGCCTCTCCCGGCAGCTGTTCATTGGTATATTGACGGGCACAATCATGGAGCAGGCCGGCAACGCGTGCCATCTCTACATCAAGATTAAATCTGCCAGCCAAAAAGGCTGCTGTCTCTGCCACCCCTACTGAATGCTCATATCTAGACGGCTTTAGTCTGGATTGCAATTTTATTTTCATTTCTTCATAGTTCATACAAACAGCCCTCTTTGTGATTATACCATATCTAAATATAATTTTTCCTTATAAATATATTGTTCCACTGCTTCAGGTACAATATAGCGTATTGTTTTGCCCTGCCTCACTCTATGACGGATTTCTGTAGACGAAATTTCCAGCTCCGGTGTTTCCAAGCAATGAATTTTGGCTGCCAGCTGACCAAATCTCTGGCCAATCCTGACCATATCCGGCATACAGCCTGGCCGAGAAGCCCCAATAAAATGACACATGGTCAAAAGCTCATCAATACGATTCCAGGTATGGAGATTCTCCACAGAATCTGCCCCCACAATGAAATAAAATTCCGTGTCATTACCATGCTCCTCTATTAGCTGAGCCAAGGTGTCCCGGCTATAGGATGGTCCCTGCCGATGCATTTCCATATCAGATACCTGAAACCTGGGATTGGAGCAGGTAGCCAGCATAGTCATCATGTAGCGATGCTTGGCCTGAGATATCTGTCTGCCCAATTTGTGTGGAGGTACTGCTGCTGGTATGAAAACCACTTTGTCCAAATGAAATTCATCCATAATTGTTTCTGCCACAATCAAATGACCTATATGGATCGGGTCAAAGGTTCCGCCAAAGATACCAACACGTTTTTTCATGTCACCTCAAACTCCCCTTTGTCAATATACAATGGTCACTTGAAGCCTCCAGCTAAACGCTATTCAGCCTCAATCATAATATTATCATAAAAGCCCCAACAGCTTCCACAAAATAATAACTGTCAGCAATATGAAAAACAGTCCCTTGCCATAATCAAATATATCGTGCCGGCCCTTACGATTGCGGCTATATTGCCTCAACGTGCGAAAATAGCCAAATAGCTTAGCGAATCTGCCCATCGCCCACTACCAGATATTTGGTGCTGGTCAAAGCCAACAATCCCATAGGCCCTCTAGCGTGAAGCTTTTGGGTGCTGATGCCGATTTCTGCCCCAAAACCAAATTCACAGCCATCAGAAAATCTAGTAGAAGCATTGACATAAACTGCTGCTGCATCTACACAGCGTTGGAACAATCTAGCATTATGAAGACTTTCCGTAATAATAGCCTCGGAATGACCAGTATTATATTTATTAATATGAGCAATAGCTTCCTGAATATCTGCCACTACCTTGACAGAAAGAATCAAATCCCCATATTCTGTGCTCCAATCCTCTGGCACAGCCTCTACCATATCCGGCAAAATAGACCGGCATTTTGGACAGCCCCGCAACTCGCAGTTTTTGGCTGCCATGGCTTCCTGCAGCACAGGCAAAAATTCTCCAGCCACTTTTTCGTGTACCAATAGGGTTTCCATGGCGTTGCACACGGAAGGCCGGGAGGTTTTGGCATTAATAGCTATATTTAAGGCCATTGCCAAATCAGCAGTAGCATCTACAAAGGTATGACATACACCAGTACCTGTTTCAATAACTGGCACAATACTGTTTTCTACCACGATCTTGATAAGACCAGCTCCCCCGCGAGGAATAATCACATCCAGATATTCTTTGAGACGCAGCATAATATTCACAGCCTCATGGTCAGTAGTGTCAATAAGCTGAATAGCCCCCTGAGGAATACCAGCATGATAGGCAGCCTCTGCCATAATACCTGCAATAGCCTTGTTAGAAAGCAAAGCCTCAGATCCGCCCCGAAGCAAGACACTATTGCCGGATTTCAAGCACAGGCCAATGGCATCAGCAGTAACATTTGGCCTAGCTTCATAAATCATGCCTACCACTCCAAGAGGCACCCGTACACGGCGAATTTCCAAGCCGTTAGGCCGTATAGTGCTATAATCTCCCTGACCAATAGGATCTGGCAAAGCCGCCGCCTGACGCAAACCATCAGCCATACCGCTGATACGGCTTTCGTCCAGCATCAATCTATCCAGATAGGAGCGCTTTACACCTTTGTGACGAGCCTGCTCCAAATCCTGCTCATTGGCCTGCAAAATTACCTGGCAATGCTGCTCCAAAGCGTGAGCCATGGCCAGCAAGGCCTCATTTTTCACCACTGTGGACAGCATAATCATGGACTGGGATGCCTCCTTGGCAGCCCCTGCCTTAGCCAAAATCATTTCCTGTAAATCCATACAAAGTCCCTCCTCAGGCAATCTATCAAATCATCAATACCATATTATCCCTGTGAATAACCTCATCATGAATTTCTCCCTGAATCAGCTCTGCAAAATCAGATGTTTTGCGCCCCTTGATTTTTTCGATAGCTTCGGCCCCATAATTAATCGTGCCTCTAGCAATCTCCTGGTAATCATTGGTCAGTACCCGCACTGTACTGCCAGCAGGATAATTTCCCTCCGTAGCCGTAATTCCTGCTGCCAGCAAACTAGAACCAGCCTTGAGCGCCTTGACACAGCCCTCATCCACAAAAAGCACGCCAGAAATACGCCGACCAAAGGCCAACCAGCCCTTGCGAGCTCGCAAATGGGCCGGTCTTGGTGGAAATACTGTACCAATTTCCTCTCCCTGCAAAATGCCTCGCAAAATGCCATTTTCACTGCCAGAGGCAATAAACATGGTTACACCGCTGGCTACAGCAATTTTGGCTGCCTCGATTTTGGTAGCCATACCGCCAGTTCCTACATGGGAGCCTGCCCCACCTGCCAGCTGTTCCACCGCCTGAGTAATTTCAGGGATTTCATGGAGCAGCTTGGCCTCTGGATGAGTCTGAGGATTGGCATCATATACACCATCTATATCAGAAAGAATAATCAGCACATCTGCATCCACCATAGCTGCTACCGTAGCAGATAGAGTATCATTATCGCCAATTTTTACCTCTGCAATGGTAACAGCATCATTTTCATTAATAACTGGCAGTACGCCATTTTTCAGCATGGTCAGAATGGTATTACGGCCATTGATATACTGATCGTGGTTGGCAAAATTCTCCTTGGTCAGCAGAACCTGCCCCACCACTTGACCGTATTCCGTAAAAAATTTGTCATAGAGATGCATCAGCTGAACCTGGCCTACTGCTGCCAAAGCCTGCTTTTCCTGAGGGCTATCCGGACGCTGGGACAAACCCATTCTCAGCATTCCCACGCCAATAGCACCTGAGGTAACCAAAATAACCTCCCGGCCCTGACTAGCCAAATCCGCCAGTTCCCGTGCCAGATGCTCAATGCGATAAAGGTTGATTTTGCCATTGGGATGCAGCAGAGTGCTGGTTCCCACCTTAACAACTATACGCTGGGCATTACCTATCTGCTTTCTAATATTCATGACCAAAATCATCCTTTCCAGTGTTGTTTATTTATGTGCTAAACTTAGATTCTCTTTAACACTCCCCATATCTAGAAACAGGGGTACAGCGTTTTGATAAACCTTATTTGGGCAATTCAATTTTTGGCTTGTCAAAATTGCGACGGAAAAGCAAGCCATTGCGGCCAATTACCTGTACCAGATTGGCGTTGCTGCGATCAGCCAGAGTTTCAATAGCGTCTCTAGGCTCCTCAAAGCAGTTCTGCAAAACTCTTACCTTGATAAGCTCCCGTTTCTTAATAGCCTCCTGAGCTGCGGTAACCACAGTAGGAGTCACGCCCTCCTTGCCAATATTGACAATAGGATCCATGGTCATGCCCATAGAGCGCAAAAAGCTTTTCTGCTTGCCAGTTAATGTATTCTTGATCAAATTATATCCTCCATAACAATCCGTAAAAACAGAGCCTTACTCTCTGTATTCAAATTCCATATCACCGATATGAACGGTATCGCCTTCCTTGATGCCTTTCTCCTGCAGCTTCTTGTCAATGCCCTTGATACGCCAGATATACTGGAAACGGCGCACCGCCTCATCATTGCCAAAGTTGGTCATAGCCACCAGCTTGTCCAAAGACTTGCCGCTAACCACAAAGTCACCAGACATATCACGGGTAATATTTACCTTGTCCGGATCCTCCTCCTGAGCCTCATAAACCTTCTGGCCATCTTCGATCTCTGGCTCCTCAACATACTCGTCCAAAGCCTTGGCTACAGCATTAATCAGCTCTCTCAAGCCCTGACCAGTAGCTGCGCTAATTGGGAATATCTGAATACCTTCCTTCTCGGCCAACTCCTTCAGACATACCAGGTTCTCCTCCGCTCCCGGCAAATCCATTTTGTTAGCTGCCAAAATCTGAGGTCTGCGGGAAATCCGCTCACTGTACAGCTTCAATTCCTTGTTAATCTTGTAGTAGTCCTCTACTGGATCTCTGCCCTCAATACCAGAGGCATCCACTATATGAACAATAACCTTGGTTCTCTCCACATGGCGAAGGAAATCATGGCCAAGACCTACACCCTCGGAGGCACCATCTATAAGGCCTGGAATATCTGCCATGACAAAGGTCTTTTCATCCCCCAGCTCACCTACATTCACCACACCCAATACCGGGGTAATAGTGGTAAAATGGTATTCTGCAATCTCTGGGCGGGCAGCAGAAACCTTGGACACCAAGCTGGATTTGCCTACACTTGGATAACCCACCAGGCCTACATCAGCCAGCAGCTTTAACTCCAGCAGCAAATTTCTTACCTCGCCTGGCTCTCCCAATTCGGCAAAGGTTGGTGCTCTATTGGCACTATTGGCAAATTTGGCATTGCCACGACCGCCACGGCCACCCTTGGCAATAACAGCCTCCTGACCCAGCTCGGTCAAATCCGCCAAAATCTCTCCTGTATCTGCATCCTTAACCAAAGTCCCCTGAGGCACCTTGACGATACATGGTGGTGCATTATGGCCATACTGGTTCTTAATATCGCCATTCTCACCGTTCTTGGCCACAAACTTGCGATGGAAGCGAAAATCCAACAGGGTATTCATATTGTTATCTACCCGAAAAACAATATCACCACCACGACCGCCGTCACCACCAGATGGGCCACCCTTGGCTACAAACTTTTCTCTGCGGAAGGCGGACTTGCCGTGACCGCCAGTACCTGCTGTTACCTTGATGGTAATTCTATCAATAAACTGCATACCGTCCTCCTTATTTTGATTTCTGAATATCTATCCTAATGAAAGCAGCATCTATACCAGATACAGATCTGCCAGCTCTAATTCAATATCTGAATCCATATGATGTATAAAAAGCTGGTATTGTACCCAATGCCAGCTTTTTATACATCACCATAAAGAAAAAAATACCTGCACCCATTCAGGCGCAGGTATCTCTCTGCAATTACATAGCAGCTTCTTCTACTGCATAAACGCTAACCTGACGGTTGTAACGTCCCTTGCGCTCGAAAGCAACGCGGCCAGCAATCTTGGCATAGATGGTATCATCCTTGCCGATGCCTACACCATTACCAGGATGGAAATGAGTTCCACGCTGACGAACAATGATGCTGCCTGCAGTTACAACTGTACCAGCCTGCTCCTTAACACCAAGGCGCTTTGCCTCAGAATCACGGCCGTTACGGGTGCTAGATACACCTTTCTTATGCGCAAACAGCTGCAAATCAAACTTAAACATCAGGGTTACACCTCCTGTACCACTGAAATACATATTTCCTTTGGATCATACTCTTGGATATCATAAAAACCAATGAGCATTGTCTCTAAAATTGCATCAGTTAATTCATCGGGAACGCCTCTGAGCCTTGCATGCAAGTCACCACTCGCTACTTTATAATCAACTTCGCGATGCAGGTGCTGCCCTACGCCCTTGAGAGCGGTTTGTGCTAATGTGGATATCCCGGCACAAACAATATCACTGCCATATTCGCCGTGATGACCACGAACGTCATAGCCTGATATCCTTCCCTGGGAATTGCGATAAACCTTTATCTCAATCATTAAGCCTCGATCTTCTCGATAACAACCTTGGTGAAAGGCTGACGATGACCCTGACGCTTACGATAGTTGGACTTAGCCTTGTACTTGAAGACCAGAATCTTCTTGTCCTTGCCCTGAGCCTCTACCTTTGCGGTAACCTTGGCACCATCAACTACAGGCTTACCTACTACAACATCGCTGTCCTTTACTACAGTCAAAACCTGATCAAAAGTAACAACGTCGCCCTCAGCAGCCTCCAGCTTCTCAACAGTAACAACATCGCCCTCAGCTACCTTGTACTGCTTGCCACCAGTCTGAATAATTGCGTACATTCTTCTACACCTCCCTATATCTGTACTCGCCAATTACGGTAGGGAAAATCCCTTTACAAACCTCACTGTGCGGTTGGGGAAAGTATGCGTATAGCACACTCACATTGACATATTTTACCATTAAACCAGTACAATGTCAATATTTTTTACACGAAAATATACTTCAAAACAAAGATTACAGCCAATACATATACTACTGGACTAATTTCCTTTTTGGACACAGCACCTGTGCAAATATTGATAATCACATAGGAGATAACACCCATGGAAATACCCTCAGAAATGGAGTACATAAATGGCATAGCAATTGTAGCAATATAAGCAGGTACAGCCTCAGTAAAATCATCAAAGTCAATGCGCATCAGACTGCTTACCATCAGGAAACCTACCACAATCAGGGCAGGAGCTGTAGCGAAAGCTGGAATAGCCAGGAAGATAGGCGCCAAAAGCAAGCTCAAAGCAAAGAGAATGGCGCTGACAACAGCAGTAAGACCAGTACGTCCACCTGCACCTACACCAGCAGAACTTTCTACAAAGGTGGTTACAGTGGAAGTACCCAGCACTGCACCAGCAGTAGTAGCAATGGAATCGGCCAGCAAGGCACCCTTGATATTAGGCAGACGGCCCTGCTCATCCAGCATATCAGCCTTGGAGGCTACACCAATGAGAGTTCCCAGGGTATCAAACAAATCTACAAACATAAAGGTCAGCATAATGGTGATGAAATTCAGCGTAGCTATTGCACTGAAATCCAGCTGCATAAAGGTTGGTGCCAGACTTGGAATAGCAATACCATGAGAGAAATCAGGCATTACTGAGAACATGCCCTGAGCAGGATCTGGAATGTAGATACCAGTTATCTCGCAAATCATACCAGCAGCCCAAGTAATCAATATACCCCAGAGAATACCGCCTGGAACCTTTTTAGCCATAAGAATGGCTGTCAGCAGAGTTCCCATAAGGGCCAAAAAAGCGCCAATACCAACAGTATAGAAGGAGCCATCCATCAAGGAAGCTCTGAATGGATAAAGACCTACCAGAGTAGGGCCATCCACAACGATTTTGGCGTTCTGCATACCGATAAAGGCAATGAAAAGGCCGATACCGCTGGTCACACCATATTTCAAGGCTGGAGGAATACAGTTAAAGATAGCCTCACGTACCTTGGTTAGGGACAAAATAATGAATATAATACCTTCAACAAATACAGCTGCCAAAGCAACCTGCCAGGAATACCCCATCTGGCCTACAACTGTAAAAGCAAAGAAGGCATTGAGGCCCATACCTGGGGCCAATACAAATGGATAATTGGCCATAGCAGCCATAATCAGAGTACCAATGCAGGCACCAATAGCCGTAGCTGCGAATACGGCACCGGCATCCATGCCTGTTGTGCCAAGAATATTCGGGTTGACAGCCAGAATGTAGGCCATGGTCATAAACGTGGTGATACCGGCAATAATTTCCGTGCGGACGCTGGTACCATGTTCCTTTAGATGAAAAATTTTCTCTAAAGTCTCATTCATTGTCTTAATCCTCCTTTATTGTGAAAAAAAGAATACGCCGACTAGGAAAAGCCGGCGAAAAATATTACAAAAGTATATTACATTATTTCAAGATAAATTGCAATGAAAATTTCTGATTTGTAGAACCATACATCCCTGCTTTTTCGAGAGACAGCCTGCGGTCATAACGACTTTTGCTCTGTCGGCTAAATGACCCTGCCTGATAGTTTATCCTTACGCATAGATACCGCTTGTCGCTGAGCCAATTCACAGTGACCGGAATGGTAGAGAGTGCCACCGGGCTCACTTTTGCTTCGCA
>CAKPVW010000028.1 GCA_934196075.1 uncultured Anaerovibrio sp. | reverse complement strand
GAGCTTTAATGAGTTTAGCAGCGTGAGGCACATTTACATAGCGCGAGCGTGCCGGGAAGGGTATTTGCCATGCCTCAATAAAGAGTAACATGATTTGCCAATCAGCTCTACAAATCAGAATTTATACACAAAAAAGGACCGCAAAAAATAGACAGTCCCTATCGCCAAATTTTGCTCAGCCAATCTTATATACAGAAGAAACTTACAACAGCTCCTGATGGTCAAGAATAGCTTTACCTGCTGTACAAGCCTCGCAGAAGCAGGTATCGCCCCCATTGGCCTTAACCTCTTTTGCTTTCTGGAGAAGCTGTTCAGCAACCTCTGCCCCAAAGATTTTCTTGGCATCCTCAGAACCAAAGAAAGGCAATACCTCATCAATGCTTTGCACATCTGCCTTCAGCTCATTCATCAATGCTGCCGCAGTTTCCGGATTCTGAACCATCAGATACGCCTCAGCCTTTTCCTTCAATCCCGCATAACAGCTAGGGGCTGCAATCAAATTTTTTACCTGCTGCATAATATCCGCTTTCGTCATAATAATATTTCCTCCTCTGCAAAATCTTACTACAATTTGTTGTAACCATCCATATTACAATTAAGATTGTAGCACCACTCAATTGCAATGTCAATAGTTACAACTAGAAAGAATATTTAACTAGCAAAAATTATTTCCCCTGTATATTAATACACTTAGTAATCTCCCCCTGCACATCGGCCATGGAAATGGAAGCCAGCTCCTTTTCCATAGCTCGTTGAACCTGCTCTAACTTATCATCCAATACATTATGTATATTGCGGCCAATAGGACATTTTTCGTTAGGATTTTCGTGGAAATGAAAGAGCTCCCCTCTCTCTACACATTCCACTGCATGATAAATATCCAAAAAGCTAATATTCTCTGGTGGCTTAGCTAGGAATGCTCCACCGGTGCCTCTAACCACCTCTACCAAGCCAGCATTTTTCAACTGCCCCAGGATTTTACGCACAATCACTGGATTTGTATTGGTACTGCCAGCCAAAAAATTACTTGTTACCTTCGTATCCTTTATAACGGCAATGCAGGTCAATATATGCACTGCCAAAGTAAATCTACTTGATATCTGCATGTTTTCCACCTTTCTGTTAAATAGCAGCCATTTTTCTCATATATCCAATTATACCATATATTTTTATAGTCCCTACATTATTCAAATAAAATACCTTTGCATTTTATTTGAATTTTTTCTTTGTTTCACGTGGAACATTTTCACAAAGAAAATCGTGATTTTTACAATAAAATATCGAAAAATTCAGCTATTAATGATACAATAGAAAAGAAAATCCGCAAAAACCCTATTCATAAAAGAAAGTGGTGAATATATTGGGAAAAATAATTGCTGTAGCCAACCAAAAAGGCGGTGTAGGCAAAACTACAACAGCCGTAAATCTCAGTGCTGGCTTGGCTCTGTTAGGACGACGGGTTCTCCTTATAGACTGTGACCCTCAGGGCAATGCCACCAGCGGTTTAGGCATTGATAAAAACTCTTTAGAACAAAGTATCTATGATGTTTTAGTAGGTCAAGCTAATTTAGGTGATATTATCATCCATACAGAATTTAATCTGGATTTGGTTCCTTCTGTTATGGATTTAGCTGGTGCCGAGGTGGAACTGGTAGAGGCTGAAGACAAGCTTTATCGCCTGCAAAAAGCCATCGCTCCTATTCGAGGCATCTATGATTATATCATTATTGACTGCCCACCATCCTTGAGCCATATTACCCTAAATGCCCTAACAGCGGCAGACTCTGTACTACTGCCTCTCCAGTGTGAATTTTATGCTTTGGAGGGACTTAGTCAGCTTATGTCTACCATTGAAATGGTTCAAGAGCAGTACAATTCTCAGCTCTATATTGAAGGTCTGGTTATGACCATGTTCGATTCCCGTACCAATTTATCCCAGCAGGTAGAGGCTGAGGTTCGCAATCATTTTCCAAATCAGGTATACGAAACCAAAATACCTCGTACAGTACGGCTAAGCGAGGCCCCATCCTATGGTCAGCCAATCTTTGCTTATGCTGCCACTTCCAAGGGTGCTTTGGCCTATGAAGCTCTTGCCAAGGAGGTTGCAGGCCATGAGTAAAAAAATAGGTGGTCTAGGCAAGGGATTAGGTGCCTTTGGACTAGGTGCTATTAACAAACCCAAGACTGCTATGGTCAAGGTCCCTCCCCAGCAGGACATCAAACTTGAAGGTCAGCCAGTACAAGAGCTGGATATCAGCAAAATTACTGCCAATCCTGGTCAGCCTCGACAGAAATTTGATCCAGAAGCTCTCAAAACCCTTCAGGAATCCATTGCTCAATATGGCGTTCTTCAGCCTATTTTGGTGCGCAAAACTGTCAAAGGGTATGAACTCATTGCTGGCGAGAGACGTTTCCGAGCTGCCACTCAAGCAGGCCTGAAAACTATTCCTGCCCTGATTCGAGAATATAATGATGCTCAAATGAGCGAGGTAGCCCTAATTGAGAATATCCAAAGGGAGAATCTAAACGCCATTGAAGAAGCCAAAGCCTATCAGCATCTTTTAACTGACTATGGTCTAACTCAAGAGCTTCTATCCCACAAGGTTGGTCGCAGCCGTTCTCATATAGCAAATTTTTTGCGCCTGCTAAAGCTATCTGAACATGTGCAGGAACTATTGACCCAGGGTAATATTTCCATGGGCCAGGCTCGTCCTTTGCTGGCTCTAGAGGATATACAGCTTCAAGATCAGGCTGCTGATTATATCATAGCCAACGAGCTTTCGGCTCGCCGTGCTGAATCCCTGGTAAAGCAGCTCCAAAAAAAACCTGCTTATCTTTCAGAGGACAAACAAGATAAACCAAAACTTCAACTGGATATATTTCTACAGGAAGCACAGGACAAGCTAAAAATATTATTAGGTACTCCTGTACGTATAAAAAACAAAGGTAAAAAACAACAGTTAGAAATTGACTTTTCCTCTCAGGAGGAGCTAGCTTATCTCCTGCGTCTTTTAGAGCAAAGTCAAACCAAAACACGATCTAAAGAATTAACCTTAGAAGAAAAACGAGAGCAGCTGCGTCAATTTTCCACCACTGGCAAATTGACGGTGTAAAAATATATGTACTACTTATACTAAGGAGAGAAATTTTTCCATGGCAAATACGGATATTATGAGTTTTATTATCAATAACCTAAGCTACATGGTAGCCATTCTAGGCATTCTGGTTATTGTTATGTATTTATTATTAATTAACCTTTTCTACAATCTTAATTATATGAAGAAACGCTATAAAAAGATGATGACCGGCGTAGACGGTGCCAATCTGGAGCGTATGATGATTGGCTGTATTGACAGCACCAAGGCTATAACAGATGAAAATGCCAAACTCTGGGAGGAAAACAAGGCCATCAAGGAACTGCTATCCAATGCTCTTACCAAAGTAGCCATAGTTAGATTCCGGGCCTTTGAAGATATGGGCAGCGATCTAAGCTATGCCGTAGCCATGCTGGATTCTCACAACAATGGTGTTGTGTTGTCCAGTATCTTCGCGCGAGAGGATTCTCGCAGCTACGCTAAACCTATTGTCAATGGTACATCCAGCTATCCCATGACCTCCGAGGAGGAAGATGCCCTCCGACAAGCCATGGCCAAATAAAAAATATATAAGATTATGCCGTTCTATCCCATGGAACGGTATTTTTTTGCCTGCAAAACGACTCTCCTGAACAATTATTTGCAGTCTTGACAAAATACCTTAAACAGTGTAGCGTATTGTGCATATGAGTTACGAAAAATATATTTGGAGGTGTTCCTTATGGCAAAAGCACAGGCTGCTGCTATTAGTGAAAAAAATGGTATTTTAGCTTCGTTAACCGGCTGTTTTATCTGGGGAGTTCTGCCATTGTACTGGAATCTCCTGGCACCTGTAGGCGCCGATGAAATTCTTACCAACCGCATCTGCTGGTCACTGTTCTTTATGCTGTTGATTTTGGCGATTATGGGACGTTGGAAGAATTTTTTACAGGATTGTCAAGATTTATGGCAGGAAAAAAAACGCAGTCTGCTCCTACTAGCTGCTGCCTCAATTATCAGCATTAACTGGCTAACCTATATCTGGGCAGTAAATCATAACCATGTTCTAGATACCAGCCTTGGTTACTATATCAATCCCTTAATGAGTGTCCTTTTAGGTGTTGTGATTTTTCATGAAAAGCTGTCTAAATTAAAATGTCTCAGCATTGCCCTAGCCTTCACAGGCATATTGCTGATGACCTGGCAGCTAGGTACTATCCCTTGGGTAGCAGTAGTTCTAGCCACGACTTTTTCCGTATATGGAGCTCTCAAAAAACAGCTTCATCTCAATCCCCTATCTAGTATTACGTTGGAAACCCTGCTAATGGTTCCAATAGCACTACCATATTTAGGTTATTTATCTGTTACCTCCACCAGCCACCTTAGCCTTTCTACACCACAATTGGCCATTTATCTGGCTGGCACGGGGATTATCACAGCATTTCCTCTGATATTATTCACCTATGGAACTAATTCCCTGCCCCTAAACGTGCTGGGCTTTATACAGTATATCAGTCCCACCATCGCACTATTTCTAGGCATCTTTTTCTTCCATGAAAGCTTTGGCCTGATTCAGCTTATAACCTTCAGCTTTATCTGGGCCGCCATCGCCCTTTTCACTTATGCCGAAAGCCGACATATTTAAATAAATAAAAAAATGACTGCCATCTTGATGATATTTACTTTAATCATCAAGATGGCAATTTTTTCACTTGATATACTCCTCTATCACACAATCATGCTTTTTAGTTTCTTTGTCGTAGTTAATTCCCACAAGCAGGATTTTTTCTGCATAATCCTTCAGTACACCGGCATAACGTTTTTCCGTAATCTGCCTAATAGCCGTATCTGCTGACTTATCCCATTTTAGCTCTATCACCATTGCAGGCCTGTTGCCGGAATCCTTGCGAGGAATCAGCACCATATCAGCAAAGCCTTTGCCTGCCGGCATTTCTCTAATGATATTGTAGTATGCTGGCGCAGTAAAATACGCCATGGTTAAGACACAGCTCAGGGAATTTTCATCATTGTATTTAAATACCGAAGCATAACTCTCATGAGCAATTTCTATAAATTCTGCAACTTTAGCAGCTTCTTTGTCTATTGTTGCCCACAAAAGGTCTTCTGCCAAACCTATAGACCTAGCTACTTCTTGCCATGAACCTGTTTCTAGAGCAGACTCATACGCAGTTGCAACCTCATAATTAGGCAGATATGCCTGACTTCGTTCTGCATCAAAACCCAAATAACCAAGATGTAGCAAAGCTGTTATAGCATTATCCTTAGAGGTTATATCATGCAGGTCATTAGAAAAGGAGGCTGTCTTTACCCGTACTTTGCCACCTGCCAATATATCCAAAATATCATCTTTCAAGCCCGCATAATTCAGTTGTATCAATCTATTAATTGTCTTGAAAGAGGATGTATTTTTCCAATATGATGCAATTTGACGTCTAAGCATAGCCGAAACTACCGAATTAGGATTATACATATGCAATTCGTTTATGAAATAACCATTATACCATGCCTTTATTGAATCAAATTCCATATTATATTTCTGACACAATTTTTTTACTTCTTCCTCAGTAAAGCCGTAATACTGACTCAAATTACCCGAATTCAACATGGTATATTCGTCAAAGTTATTAAGAGCCGATTCATTCTCTATTTTCTTAATTGGCAAAATCCCAGTAATATATGCTAGTGCCAAAAAACTCTTTGATTCCTCACTCTTGAACAAATCATGCAAAAATTGCAGATACTCATGCACAACATTAGGATTATCTGTGTAATTTCGCACTACACAGTCCCATTCATCAATGATAATCACCAACTGACGTCCTGTTTTTTGATAAACATCCCCCAATATGGAAGCAATCGCATTTTCGGCACCTAGTAAATCAGTAATCTCTAGTTTCAATTCGCGATAAATAGTTTCTTTCATACCAGCTACAATCTTATCTTTATAGGTTCCTTCAAATGACGAAACATCCAGATGAATAACATTATATTTATTCAGGTGTAATTTAAACTCAGGGTCTTTAGCTATCTCAAATGGTGCAAAAAGCTCCCTTGAATCGCTGCCGAGGCTATAGTAAGCATCCAACATGCCTGCTGCCTGAGACTTGCCAAACCTTCTGGCATGACTAAGAGCTACACACTTATTTTCTGTCCCTAGCAATTTATTCATATGCTTGATAAGCCCTGTCTTATCTATATAAATCTGACTCCGTACAGCCTGTCTAAAACTACCGTTATTAGGATTAAAATAAATACCCATATGTAACACCCCCTCTTATTGAATTATACTATAGGAAAAATACTAATGCTATATATTTATATTTTGGTCAACTTCTAACAACGTTGGCCAAAATGTTGCACATCCGTCCATATTTTTCTTTATATTGTTAATAAAAAGGACTGCGCCTTCCGTACTACAATAATGATTACGGAAAGGAACAGTCCTTTTCTATTACCTGTTAATGATGGAACAATCTGATATGGGTAAAGGCCATAGCAATATTGTACTTATCGGCAGTTTCAATAACATTATCGTCACGAATAGAGCCGCCGGACTGAGCAATATAGCTTACGCCGCTCTTATGAGCACGCTCTACATTGTCACCAAATGGGAAGAAGGCATCGGAGCCCAGAGATACGCCGGTAATACCCTTCAGGTATTCCTTCTTTTCCTCTCTGGTGAGAGGCGCAGGCTTCTCAGTAAATACCCGCTTCCAATCATCAGTCTCCAGCAGATCCTCCCACTCCTCAGAAATATATACATCAATCGCATTATCTCTATCAGGACGGCGTACCTCAGCCTTGAATGGCAGAGCCAAAACTTTTGGATGCTGGCGCAAATGCCATACATCAGCCTTGTTGCCAGCCAGACGAGTGCAATGTACACGGGACTGCTGTCCAGCACCAATACCAATAGCCTGACCGTCCTTGGCATAGCAAACAGAGTTGGACTGAGTGTACTTCAAGGTAATCAAGGCAATAAGCAAATCTCTCTTAGCAGCCTCATCAATAACCTTATTCTGAGTTGGAATGTCCTTCAGGCATTCCTCATCCAGCTTTACGGTATTCCGTTTCTGCTCAAAGGTAATGCCGAATACTTCCTTCTGCTCCAGCTCAGCAGGCTCATAGGCCTTGTCCATCTGCAATACCAGATAGGTGCCCTTGCGCTTACCCTTGAGAATCTCCAAAGCCTCTGGAGAATAAGATGGCGCAATAATACCATCAGAAACCTCACGAGCCAGGAAAGATGCTGTCTGAGCATCACACTCATCAGACAAAGCTACGAAATCTCCATAGGAAGACATACGGTCAGCGCCACGAGCTCTAATATAGGCAGTAGCAATAGGAGATAATTCAACACCCTCTACAAAATATACCTTCTGCAGAAGGTCGGAAAGAGGTGCTGCCACTGCTGCACCGGCAGGACTAACATGCTTGAAGGATGCTGCGGCAGGCAGGCCAGTGGCCTCCTTCAGCTCCTGAACCAGCTGCCAGCTGTTCATGGCATCCAAGAGATTGATATAACCAGGTTTACCATTAAGCACGGTAAAAGGAAGCTCACCTTCCTTCATGAAAACACGGGCCGGTTTCTGATTCGGGTTGCAACCATACTTCAACTCTAATTCTTTCATGTGAAATCTCCTTTATAACATAAAATAACTAAAGCATATAAATCACTGATTACCCTTTATTTATTTGACAAAATGATTTATAATGCTATAAGAGTGTAAATGATGATGATGAAGTTTATCCTTCAATTATCAATTTCAATTTATCATTTAGCCAATATTTTGTCAACCCAAGGGGAGTGTATTAAATGATTAGAAACATCGGTGTTTTAACCAGTGGCGGCGATAGCCCAGGCATGAATGCAGCTGCACGTGCCGTAGTTCGTACTGTATTGTATGAAGGCGGCAAGGTATTCGGTATCTACGATGGATATCGTGGTCTTTTGGATGAAAATATAGAGGAGCTTAGCTCTCGCAGTGTATCTGATATTCTCCAGCGTGGCGGTACTTTTTTGGGTACAGCTCGCTGCAAGCGCTTCACAACTCCAGAGGGCCGTATGCAGGCTTATGAGAACATGAAGAAATATGGCATTGAGGGCTTGGTTATCATTGGTGGTGACGGCAGCCTGAGAGGTGCCAGCAAGCTGAGTGCTGAGACTGGTGTACCTATTGTTGGTCTGCCTGGTACCATTGATAATGATGTATGGGGTACTGATTATACCATCGGTTGCGATACTGCTGCCAATACCATTATTGACGCTATTAACAAGCTTCGTGATACTGCTTCTGCTCACAGCCGTATTGCTGTAGTAGAGGTTATGGGCCGCCGCTGTGGCTGGCTGGCAACTCTGGCAGGTATTGCTGGTGGTGCTGAGGTTGTACTGATTCCTGAGCGTGAATTCGATCTGGATGAGGTTTGCAACAATCTAGTAACTTCTTACAACAACGGCCGTCGTTATTCCCTAGTAGTAGTTGCTGAGGGCGTAGGCAGCGGCGTAGATATCGGTAAATATATCGAAGAAAAGACTCAGATGGATGTTCGTGTATCTGTACTGGGCCATATTCAGCGTGGTGGTTCTCCATCCGTACAGGACCGTGTAAAGGCCAGCCAGCTGGGCGAAAAGGCTGCTTTGGCATTGATGGCAGGTCAGACTAATGTTGTCTTTGGCTTTAACAAAGGCAAGGTAGTAGCTATCAATCTCCATGATGCTATTACCAACAAGAAGCCTCTGGATCCTGAGTACATTGAACTGGCAGATATGCTGGTGTAAACTCAAAATAAAAAACTCCCTCGGTTTTGGCAGTTGTCAAAGCCGAGGGAATTTTTTTGCAGTATTTAGATGGAAATTCTAAACCAATCCTCCATAATATCCCCCACTGGGATATCCCAAAAACCTGCATTTCTCTTTTTTATTTTTTTGACTACATTCTGGTAGATAACATCTTCAACGCTTTCTGGCACCAAGTTCTCCCAATTGTTTTCATCATAGCTTCTTTGATTGACATTATTGTCTGGACGGCCTGTTACCTCCAGCTCGCAGAGGAACTGTATCTGCTGTTTATCTGGACGCAGATAATAATGCTCCAGATAATATTTAGCAGGATAGCTATATTTCGTAGCTGCATCATTCTCTACGGATTCCAGGCGAATCCATACATCAATAATATATTCATCACGACTATTAGGACAAAGAATCCACTTGGCACTTTTTTTATCCATATAGTAGGCAAAGGAATCATCTTCCACAAGCTTAACATATCTTCCATTTAATGCCCCATTGTCAGCTTGTTCCTGCTGAGCAGACACTGCGTTATTAAATTTTTCTGCCAATCGATTGCGGGAGGCTGTATTATTTTGGTCTGCAGCTTCCACACTGCCTGCCAGCATCAGCAAACAAATCAGCATGATATTAATTACCTTTGACATAAAATCACTCCTCTTTTTACTCCCTAGCCCATAAAGATTATCCCAAGAACTCATCCCATTAGAGTGGATTTTTATCCGGTGTTCCAGCCTTGCGAGGATATGCCTTTGGTGTATTCTTCACCTTTAGAATATAAAGCACTGCCCGTTTATCCTCTAGAGATGGCAAATGAACAGGTACCGCCCGGCAATCCTTACCACCTAACAGCTTCACTGCCCGCTGTCCCTCCTGAGCCTCCTGGGCATATTTCATTCCCTTGAGAGCAACAAAATAGCCACCAACCCTTACGAAAGGCATACAATATTCCGCCAATACCTGCAAACGAGCTACCGCCCTTGATACAGCCACATCAAATTTCTCCCGCAGAGCTTTATTTCTCGCCCCTTCCTCGGCTCTTGCATGAATACATTGTACCTCAGAAAGCTCTAACCTATCTACTACCTCCTGCAGGAATTTGATTCTTTTATTCAAGGAATCCAGCAAGGTCAGCTTCAAATCCGGGCGGAATATTTTTAAGGGAATACCGGGAAATCCTGCCCCAGTGCCTACATCAATAACAGAGGCACCCTCTGGGAAAACCTTTTCATCCAAACAGCTAAGGGAATCTATCATATGCTTGATAGCTACTTCCTTAGGCTCTGTAATAGCCGTCAGATTAATTTTTTCATTCCATTCCAGCAGCAGCTCATAGTAAAGAGTAAACTGCTCCACCATTATTTCTGTAAGGCAAAGGCCATAGGCCTCTGCTGCCTCCTGAAGATAGTCCCGAAACTCCATCAGCTCTCCCCCTTCTGTCGTCTTTGCTGCTCCAAATAAATCATTAACACGGATATATCTGCTGGAGATACACCGGAAATACGGCCTGCCTGCCCCAGGGAAATTGGCCGGATATCCTTTAGCTTTTCTCTGGCCTCATCCCTTAGATTAGGCACATTATCATAATCCAGCTCCTCCGGTATGGATTTACTTTCCAGCTTTTCCATTCTGGCTACCTGCTCCAACTGCTTCTGAATATAGCCATCATAGGTAATGGTTATTTCTACCTGCTTTTTTACCTCATCTGCCAAAACAGGCAAAGCAAAAACCGGCTGAATGGCATCATAGCTTACATCAGGCCGCCGCAGCAAATCATACAGGCTCTGACTGTTCTTAATTTCAGCAATGCCTACCTCAGATAGCTTGGCCAGCATATCCTGACTAGGATTAATGATAGTATTTTTCAAAAGTTCCAAGGCTTCATCAATCGCCTGCTTCTTAGCCTGAAATCTTTCCCATCTATCATCCTGTACCAAACCCAGCTGACGGCCAATAGGTGTCAATCTCATATCTGCATTATCCTGCCGCAGCAGCAGACGATACTCCGCCCGGGAGGTCATGATTCTATAAGGCTCGCTGGTGCCCTTGGTAACCAAATCATCAATTAATACCCCAATATAAGCCTGAGAGCGCTTCAGCACCAATGGCTTTTTGCCCTGCAGCTTCATAGCAGCATTAATGCCGGCAATTAATCCCTGAGCCGCAGCTTCCTCATAGCCAGAGGTACCATTGGACTGACCAGCAGAGAAAAATCCCTGAATCTTTTTAAATTCCAAGGTAGGCTTTAGCTGTAAAGGATCAATGCAATCGTACTCTATAGCATAACCAGGCCGCATCATTTTGGCCTGCTCCAGCCCTGGAATAGTGCGCAGGAAGTCAATCTGCACATCCATAGGCAGACTGGTAGACATTCCCTGAACATAAACCTCATTGGTATGCAGTCCCTCTGGCTCCAAAAACAGCTGATGCCGCTCCTTATCTGGGAATCTTACCAGCTTGGTTTCAATGGAAGGACAGTATCTAGGCCCTACTCCCTTAATAAGACCATTGGCCATAGGAGCTCTATCTATATTATCCATAATAATCTTATGGGTAGCAGCATTGGTATAAGTAAGATAGCATGGCACCTGCTCTCTTGTGGCAATGTCACTCATAAAGGAGAAATTTCGCGCCTCCTCATCCCCAGGCTGAATCTGCATTTTGCTATAGTCAAGGGAACGGCTATCTACTCTGGCTGGGGTACCGGTTTTAAAACGCATCAGCTTAATGCCAGCCTGAAGCAGAGATTCAGAAAATTTCTCTGCGGAACGCTGGCCATTTGGCCCCCCTACATGGGTATGCTGACCAATAATAATAGAGCCTTTGAGATAAGTGCCCGTAGCCATAATAGCCGCCCGGCAGGTATAGTACTCATCATTTTCGGTACGGACAGCCTTCACACAGCCATCCTCCACAATCAGCTCATCAATCAGCAGCTGCTTTACATCAAGATTATCCTGATTTTCGCAAACCTCTTTCATGCGGAACTGATAATGCTTTTTGTCTGCCTGAGCTCTTAGGGCATGAACTGCCGGTCCCTTGCCTGTATTCAACATTCTAAACTGAATACAGGTTTCATCCGCATTAATGCCCATCTGACCACCCAGGGCATCCAGCTCTCTAACCAAATGTCCCTTACCAGGTCCTCCTACAGAGGGATTGCAGGGCATCATGGCAATATTATCCATGCTCAGGGTAGCCAGCATGGTGCTGCAGCCTAATCTAGCTGCTGCCAAGGCAGCCTCTACCCCGGCATGGCCAGCACCAATAACGATTACATCATAGCTGCCGGCAATAAATATATCCTCTTTCATTACAATATCTCCAATATCCATACAGTAAAATGAGACTTATTCAGTGGGAGCTTTAGACTCCCACTGAATTTAGTCGAATAAATCCAGAGCCTAACGGGGGCTTAACTCCCTCCAAAAAGGAGGGAGCCTTAGCCCCCGTTAGCATGGGGTCAATTTATTTGCCTATGCAAAAACGACTAAAAATCTCATCAATAATATCCTCGTCCAAGGTTTCCCCCGTAATCTCTCCCAGCTTTTCCCAAGCTGAACGCAGGTCAATCACCACAAAATCCTCGCTCATACCACTCATAAGAGTCATACGGGTTTGATCCAGCAATACCATAGCTTGTCGCAAAATGTCTGCCTGTCTGGCATCGTTCACCATAACAGATTCACGACAGTTGATTTTGCCTGCAAAAACCAAATTCTTAATAGCGTCCTCCAGCTGTTTCAAGCCCTGTCCCTTCTTGGCTGACAGGTTAATAATTTTATAGATTTCTTCAACCTCTTTTTTTTCAGCCGTCTGCCTGATTTCCTCCTCTGTGAGAATATTTTCTTCCAGAGCCTTATCTATCTTATTATTGATGATAATAATCTTACCTGTACATTGACCCAGCAAATGCCATATAGGATCATCAGCTTCTGTAAGAGGCTGACTGCCATCTATTACCGCCAATACCAGCTCTGCCTCTCGAGCATAGCTATAGGCCTTTTCCACACCAATTTTTTCTACGAGATTATCTGTATCACGGATGCCAGCTGTATCTGCCAGCTTCAAGGGAATACCACCTATATTCATATATTCCTCAATGCTATCCCTTGTAGTTCCTGGCACATCAGTAACAATAGCCCTCTCCTGTCCCAGCATGAGATTCAACAGACTGGATTTGCCTGCATTGGGTCTGCCAATAATAGCTGTTTGCAATCCATCTCGAAGGATTTTACCTGTTTCCGCAGAAGCCAGCAAGTCCTCTACCGCCCCATGAAGCTGCTCCACCTTCATTTCTGCATCCTCCATGGCTACATCCTCAATATCATCCTCAGGAAAATCTATCGCTGCCTCCAGGTGAGCAATTACCCCCAAAATTTCCTGTCGCATTTCGCCAATACGCTCTGACAGTCGTCCTTGAAGATTGTTGGCTGCTGCCTCACGAGCCATAGTCGTCCTGGCCTGAATCATATCCATAACAGACTGGGCCTGGGTCAAATCCAATCGGCCATTCAAAAAAGCTCGCTTGGTAAATTCTCCTGGCTCCGCCGGCTTGGCTCCCAGCCTGTAGCTCATAGCCAAAAGTTCCTTGAGCACCACAGGTCCACCATGACACTGCAGCTCTACTACATCCTCACAGGTGTAAGAATGAGGCGCCCTCATAACTATGCATATTGCCTCATCCAAAAAATCTCCATTTTCCTTATATATGTAACCAAAAATTGCTTTTCTGGCTTCATAGTCCATGATTTTACCACCTGCAACGGGCTTGAAGCATTCCTGGGCAATAACCACTGCTTTTTCCCCACTCAGGCGCACAATACCAATTCCTCCCTGTCCTATAGGAGTTGCTATGGCACTTATGGTATATTCCTGCTGCATAATATCTTCCTCGCACTATCTAATACACAAAAAAAGAGCCGCCTCAATCAGATTATACCATTACCTAACAATAAGGCAATAAATAATTAGATTGCAGACAGCCCTTTCACAGCTATCAGCTATGGAATTAATCTTCTTCCTGCTCTACAGGAGCAAAGGAAAAATCTTTATCCCGACGCTCGCGACGGCCTCCCCGCTTCAGCTCAATAACCACCTTGCGATAAGGTTCCTCACCAGAGCTATAGGTGGAAATACGATAGTTATTCTGAAGCGCCATATGAATAATCTTTCGCTCATGGCGATTCATAGGCTCCAGAACAATTCTCTCACCGGTACGGCGTACCTTATCGGCTAAACGCATAGCCAAACGACGCAGGGTATCCTCACGACGGCTTCTATAATTTTCAATATCCAAAATAATACGAACCTTGTCCTCTACAAGGCCCTTATTGGCAGCCAAATTTGCCAGATACTGAAGAGAATCCAGTGTCTGACCGTGCTTGCCAATGAGAATACCGAGGTTTTCACCTATCAGGTTCATAACCACGCCATCCTTGGTATCCATAGGTTCAATACGAACCTCCAGGTTCATAGCCCCAAAAATGCTTGACAGGAACTCCTCTGCCTTCTCAGCAGGAGTCAATTCCCGAACCCGTGCCAGAATTCTGGCTGGCTTATTGCCAATCAGTCCTAAAAAACCCTTAGAAGGTTCCTCTAGAACCTCAAACTCTACCATATTTTCTGCAACCTGAAGTTCCTCCAGGGCAGCTCTTTTGGCATCATCAATAGTTTTGCCAGTCTTTTCAATCTCTACAGCCATTAATCTTACCTCGTCCTCTTACTTACCATTATCAGCCTGAGACTTCTCGCTTCTAAACATATACCACTGCTGAACAATCTGGCAGATATTCATGGTTACCCAGTAAACCACCAGACCGGAAGGGAAACTCAAGGAAATCCAGCCGATGAACAATGGCATCATATAGCTCATAATTTTCATCTGCTGATTGTCACCGCCATTATTGGCCATGGTCTGCTTCTGCTGAATATATGTAGTTAAAGCAGACAGGATAGGCAGTACATAGGTAGGATCTGTTTCAGACAAGCTGGTGAGCCACAGGAAATTTGGATCTCCTGTGTAGTTATATCCATAGAGAGTATAATAAACTCCCATAAGAATCGGCATCTGAATCAGCAACGGCAGACAACCGGCCAGAGGATTTACACCGGATTCCTTATAAAGCTCTGCCATCTTCTGCTGCAAAAGCTGAGGATTATTCTTGTAATCCTTCTGAAGCTTTTTCAATGCAGGCTGCAGCTCCTGCATTGCCTTCATAGAACGAACCTGCTTGGCAGTTAATGGATAAAGCAATACCTTAACCAAAATAGTCATCAAAATAATGGCTATACCATAGCTGGCAAAGCCTGCACCAGCGGTAATATCATAAAATCCCTCGAAAACGAAGCGAAAAACACTGGTCAACGGCTCAAAAAGGTTCATCATAAATTCCAAAACAACACGTCCTTTATGGTTGACAACAGGCCCATTGCCTGCTGCCCAAAGTCATGAGACTACGGTACAGGGTCATACCCACCCTTGTGGAATGGATGACAGCGCATAATACGCTTGAAGGCTAACCAGCCTCCCCTGCCTGCTCCGTATTTTTTTATAGCTTCCGCCGCATATTCCGAGCAGGTGGGAATATAACGACAACATGGTGGTTTCAAGGGAGAAATATATCTACGATATACCTCTATCAGGAAAAGCAATACTCTTTTCAACTGAATCATCCCTTCAATACCTTTGCTTTTCTACCTAAACTGAGAAAAGCCTTCTCGATAACATCGTACTTTTCGGTGGTAGCTGCCTTACGTCCAACCAACAGCAGGGTATATCCCTCTTTTAGCTTGAACTGATTCAGCCTGTAGCATTCACGCATAAGACGTTTGACTCTATTACGCGTAACTGCATTGCCAAGCTTCTTGCCTGCGGCAAAGCCTACCCTGTCCTCCAGCCCACTTGCTGTAAAGACATACATTACCAGATACCTGTTAGCATAAGATTTTCCGAAGCGGTGAATCTTCTGAAAATCGCTTTTGCGGCGCAGAATACGACCCTTCGGCAAATTGTACATGACAAAAACTCCATTTCAGCAATCCCTCAGGCAGCTATTCGTCCTAATTAACCAACAGCTGCCCTAGAGAAGAAACTTTCACAATAATAAAAATAGGTCACCGAGGTGACCTAATATTATGCTGAAATCTTCTTTCTGCCTCTTGCGCGGCGACGAGCCAATAC
The DNA here is from genome assembly GCA_934196075.1 of uncultured Anaerovibrio sp. Classification (GTDB taxonomy): domain Bacteria; phylum Bacillota; class Negativicutes; order Selenomonadales; family Selenomonadaceae; genus Anaerovibrio. The sequence continues at coordinate 8,067 of CAKPVW010000028.1, read as the reverse complement.
CTGACGGCCACCCTTAGTCTTCATGCGCTCACGGAAACCATGAGTCTTCTTCTTCCAATGATTGTTAGGCTGAAAAGTCTGCTTCAAAGTAGTGCACCTCCTTATATATTTACGGGTAAATCACCCGGTCAAACCCAATTCAAACATTATACATTGAATTTAAACTAACAAAAATTATAGACTAACCCTCCCATCGTGTCAAGGATTTTTCCCTTACCCTTGTGGATAAATTTCAACTGGTTTAGGATAAATTTTGCCGTTTTCCTCGTTTTTGCACATTTTTCTGTTGATAACTCCCTGTGTTTTTGGTAGAATATTATAGGTCTTTTCTAAGACTTATTCACATCCTGTGAATATATTCAATAACAAATATAATAATGAAAGAAAGGTGCATTTTTTACTGGCCCCTTTCTTCTTTTTCCTATTTATCCACAAATTTATTCACAGTTGTGGATAAATTTATTTATCAGTGGATAAATTTTTTTTGTGAGGTCGTTATTTTATGGTACAAAAACAGCTGGATGAATTTTGGCAGGCTGCTTTAGTGGAGGTCGCTATTAATCTTGCTCCTGGGGCAATTGATAGATGGCTAAAGCCACTGACACCTGTTTCCTTTGCAAACAATACTTTAACTCTTAGCACGGATAATGCAGTAATAGTTAAGTTTTTTGAAGAAAAATACAAGGATTTTACTTTGGACGCTTGCCGTGAAGCCTGCAATAAGCTGGAATTTATGCAGGAAATTGAGGGCGATATCAACATCAACATTGAATATCATCCAGTAGAAGTACCGCCTCCCCCCTCCCATGTTCACCATGATGAGGTAAAAGAGGACAGTCCTCAGGGTCAGCTGGATTTTGGCAATCCACAACCAGAAAATGCAGGACGTTCTGAAATATTTACCAAGGTAGCTCCTGGAGATGCTTCCTCTCTGAATCCCAAATATGTTTTTGACAACTTCGTTACTGGTAATTTTAATCGTATCGCCCATGCTGCAGCTCTAGCCGTAGCCAAGGAACCAGGCAAAACCTACAATCCACTATTCATGTATGGTGGTGTAGGTCTGGGCAAAACCCATTTGATGCACGCCATTGGTCATGAGGTTTTGAAAAATGATCCTACCAAGCGGGTTCTCTATATTACCTGTGAAAAATTCACCAATGAGCTGATTAATGCTATTCGAGATAATTCCACAGAAGCCTTCCGGCAGAAATACCGTCATATTGATTTGCTGATGGTAGACGATGTGCAGTTCCTCACCAAGAAAATTCAAACTCAGGAAGAATTTTTCCACACCTTCAATGCCCTTTATCAATCTAACAAGGCTATTGTACTATCCTCTGATCGTCCTCCACATGAAATACAAACCTTGGAGGAACGTCTAAAATCTCGCTTTGCCAGCGGTCTTTTGGCAGATATCCAAGCCCCTGATTTGGAAACCCGTATTGCTATTCTAAAAAAGAAAGCCATGCTGGAGCATTTGGATGTGCCTCAGGAGGCCTTGATTTATATTGCCGGACGCATTGATAATAATATTCGAGAGCTAGAAGGCGCTCTTACCAGAGTTGTAGCCTACGCCTCATTAAACGGCAGCCGGATTACTACAGAGCTGGTAGCAGAATCCCTGAAAAATATTTTCCCTGATAATACCACCAAGGAAATCACCTTGGAAATTATCCGCGAAGTAGTTGTTACCCACTTCAAGATTAGTATTGAGGACCTGAATTCCGGCAAAAGAAATAAGAGTCTGGCTCTGCCACGACAAATTGCCATGTATCTCTGCCGAGAGCTAACAGATACTTCCCTGCCTCAGATTGGCGATTTCTTCGGCGGCAGGGATCATACCACTGTCCTGCATGCCTACAAGAAAATTGCCAAGGACAGAACCTCCAATATTCAATTAGATAAAACCGTCCAGGAGCTTATCAAAAGCATTGAGAAAATGTAATTCCCATTATCTACATTGCTATGTGGATAACAGGTGATTTTTCCTGTATACGGATTGTGTATAAAATTAAGGGAAGGATTATCCTGTGCATAATGTGGATAACCTTCCCTCTTTTATTAAAATTCATTAACAGCTTATACACATGTATCTTGTGATAATTATCAGCTTAGAAGCAGCTTATCCACTTTTCCACAGCCCCTACTAATACGGCTACTAAAACTTAAAAAAAATAAACAAGTAATAATAACTAAAGGATGTGCATATCATGAAATTTAAGTGCCAAAAAACAGATATAGTCCAAGCTCTATCCATTGTAATGAAGGCAGTATCTCCAAAACCTCAGACACCAATCTTATCTGGTATCTACATTAAAGCTGAAAATAATCACATTGTTATGCAAGCCACTGATTATCAACTGGGCATTATTTGCAATATACCCGCCGAAATTGATGTTGCAGGAAGTGCTGTAATATCTGGACGCTATGCTCAGGAGATTATACGCCGTTTGCCTGGCAGTGAAGTAACAATAGAATATAATGCCGAAGAAAAGATGATTTACATCAAATCCAATCGATCCCGTTTTTCCATTCTCAGTATGGAGGCAGATGATTATCCTACTATTTCTAAATTTGAAGGACAGCATAATTTTCAAATTTCAGATATTACCCTAAGGGATTTGATTGTTTATACCAGCTTTGCCTGCTCTACAGATGAAGCACGTCCTGTATTTACCGGCTGTCTTATGGATTTGCAGGAGGAAAAGGTAACCATGGTTGCTACCAATACCCATCGCATGGCCATAAAATCCGATAAACTTGAGGATTTCCATGGGAATCAAAAAATGATTATTCCAGGCAAGCTGTTGAATGAGCTTTCCAAGGTACTTCAATCCGATATGCCAAGAATGGTTAATATTTGCTGCAGCAATACACAGATTTCCTTCGAGGTAGATAATGTATACATATCCTCTCGTCTGATTGATGGCAAATATCCTGATTACGCTAGAGCAGTGCCTTTGGATTTCAAGACCAATATTACGATGCAGACTGAGGAAATTCGCGGGATTATTGACCGTGTAGCCTTGATTTCCCGTACGAATGATTACAATGTAGTTACATTGGAATTTGCCAATGGCATGGTCAAGATTTCTTCTATGAACCCTGAGATTGGTAATGGTGAGGAATATGGTACTGCGGTCATTGACGGTGAGGATATTAAAATTTCCTTTAATGCAGATTACCTTAATGATGCTTTGAAGCTCATAAAGGAGCAGGAATTTACTTTGGCTATGAATGGTCCTTTGAGCTCTGCGGCGATTAGAACAGCCAGCGACCCATATTTCACCTATATTGTTACTCCAGTAAGAAGTTAAGGAGCAGGATTATGGAAAAGATTACAATTCATACAGAAAGTATACAGTTGGATCAACTGTTAAAATGGGCAGGTATTGTAGAATCTGGCGGTCAGGTAAAGCTGATGCTGGAGGATGAAATTATCAAGGTCAATGGACATATTGAAACAGCCCGTCGCCGTCGTCTTCATGCTGGTGATATAGTGGAGCTGGAGGGAGCAGGCTCCTGGCAGGTGGCTGTAGAGCAGAGCGGAGAGTAAATTATGAGGGTGAACAGCCTGAAGTTGGTAAATTATCGGAATTATCAAGAGCTGGAGCTGGCTTTTCAGCCAGCTCTTAATATATTTATAGGTTGTAACGCCCAGGGCAAAACCAATATTTTGGAGGCTGTATATTATGCTGCCAGCGGCAGTTCATTTCGCGGTAATAGTGATGGAGAGCTGATAGGCTGGAAGGCCGATGGAGGCAGTATTTCCTTGGGCTTTAGTCGTTTGGAGGTAGAAAATCAGCTGGATTTTGCCTTTCGTCGTGACAAGCGCCGTACCATTGTTTATAATGGGCAAAAAATTCCTTTGCGAGAGCTGATAGGTGCCTTTAACGTAGTTCTTTTTGCTCCAGATGATTTACTATTGATAAAGGGGGCGCCTGCTGGCCGGCGCAAATTTCTAGATATGGAGATTTCTCAAGCCAGTCCTGCTTATTATCGGGAGCTTATTACCTATAACCGGCTTTTGCAGCAGCGCAATTCTCTTTTAAAGGAAATCCGGGAAGGAAAAAGCAATGCAGGCATGTTGGAATTTTGGAATCCACAGCTGGCAGCTAGTGCAGCCAAAATAACTGCCAAGCGGCTGGAGGCAGTACAAAAATTCAATATGTTGGCTAATTTGATGCAGAGACGTATTTCTGGCAATGAAGAAAACCTTAGTCTAATTTATCAGATTAAGGGGATGGAAGATGGTCAGGTAGCCAAAAATATGGAAATATGGTATAATGAAATGCTACATGGTTTAAATAACGAAGAAATTTATCGGGGAGTTACCTGTGTAGGTCCTCATAGAGATGATATTGTTGTTTCTGTCAATGGCATCAATTTGAGAAGCTTTGGCTCTCAGGGACAGCAGCGTACTGCTGTCTTAGCGATGAAGCTTTCTGAGCTGGAATTTATTCGTTCTGAAACAGGAGAATATCCTGTTCTACTGCTGGATGATGTTATGAGTGAGTTGGATGCTGGCAGGCGTCAGCAGCTTTTGAGCTTCATTGAGCGGGAAGGTATTCAGACTTTGATAACGGCTACAGATGAGGCATATTTTCAACAGGCCCCTCTCAAGACTTATTTTCAGGTAGAGGCAGGCCGAGTCACGGTAATAAACAAGGTGTGATATTATGGCTGAATCCAATCCTCGTGGCAACGGAATGTTGGAGCGGGTAGGCAATATATTTCCTGAGATGCTAAAGACCATGAAGCTGGGAAATGAATTTAAGCAGCGTATGGTAATTCATAATTGGCAGCAGATTGTTGGCAGGGATATTGCCGCTCATGCCAAGCCGGTTAAGCTGGAGTTCAAGAAGCTGTTTATTCGCACTACACATCCTGCCTGGGCGGAACAGTTGAAGTATATGGAATATCAGCTAAAGGCCAAAATCAATAAATATGCTGGGGAAAAGCTGGTACAAGAGTTGGTTTTTACTAATCTGCAGGTGCCAGAAGCCAAGTTTGTGTCTGTTGCTCCTAGGGAAGAGAAGCCCTTGGATTTAGGCAAGGAATTGCAAAAAATACACCTATCGCAGCAAAAATTAGCAGAGATTCATAGTCGTTGCAGCAAGCTTGAGAATAGGGAGCTGGCTATTCGCTTTGAGAAATTGGGGCAGAATACGCAGCGTTTGAGGCAGTATCGTCAGCAAATGGGTTGGCAGCTATGTCAGCAGGAGAAATGTGAAAGCCTGTGTCCACCAGGAGAAAAATATTGTTATAGCTGTGCAAGAAAGCTGAGGCAGACCAGAGAATTAAGGCTTCAGAAGCTGCTTTATGATATGCCTTGGGCTAGATATGTTGATATTATACAGGAAGAGCCTTGTACGGAGCAGGAATTCAAATCCATGCGTACCACCTTGCTTCAGCGTTTGGCTGCTAGGGTAAGTTATGGTGATACCACCAGTGTGGATGCCATAACCTTGGTGATGCTATATCGCTCTATTCCACCAGAACAGCTTAACGAGCAGGTTATTCAAAAGACCTTATATGCCCTGCGTTATGATTTGCGTTATGTACCAGGTATGACAGGCAAAAAGGTCAATCCGTCAAAGGAGAAAATAAAATGATACCTGTATTTATTGGTGGTAATGTAGCCGTAAACAGCGATAGCTTAATCAGCATTGTTGACTATAGCTATTTTGTCCAGGGAGAAAATAAAATCCTTTTGCAGAAGCTGGCTCAAGACAGAAAGTTGGTTAATCTGGTGACTGAAGGCTCTCCTAGAGCTTTAGTTATTACTACAGATAAGGCCTATATTTCGGCCATTTCACCCCTGACCTTGAAAAAACGTACTCAGCGTATGTGTAAGGGAATATACGAATTTAATAATGTGGAGGAAAGCTAGAATATGTCCATGGAAAATACAGAAAATTTAGATGTAAAGCCACAGGAAGCTAATGAACAGGCAACCTTGGATTTTGGCAATATGGCCCCTGATGAGATTCAGGAGTTAAAGGAGGAGCCTGATACTACTGGTGTAAAAATAAATCTGGATGATGTGGGCAATGAGGTATCTGCTGTAGATGGCGATTATGGTGCTGATCAGATTCAGGTTTTGGAGGGTCTGGAAGCTGTCCGTAAGCGTCCAGGCATGTATATTGGCAGCACCTCTGAGCGTGGCCTCCACCATTTGGTATATGAGGTAGTAGACAATTCTATTGATGAGGCGTTGGCTGGTTATTGTACAGATGTCAGTGTTACTATTCATCAGGATAACAGCATTACCGTTACTGATAACGGACGTGGTATTCCTGTAGATATCCATGAAACAGGTAAGCCAGCTGTGGAGGTAGTATTGACTGTACTCCATGCCGGTGGTAAATTTGGCGGTGATGGCTACAAGGTTTCTGGTGGCCTGCATGGCGTAGGTGTTTCAGTTGTAAACGCTCTGAGTGAGTATATGGATGTGCAGGTAAAGCGTGATGGAAAAATTCATGCAATTTCCTTTAAGCGCGGCGTTACTTCTTCTCCTATGAAGGTTATTGGCAATACTGAGGAAACTGGTACTACGGTACATTTTCTGCCAGATAAGGAAATTTTTTCTGTTACAGAATATAGCTTTGACACCTTGAAGCATCGTCTGCGGGAGCTTTCCTTCTTGAACAAGGAAATTACCATTCATTTGCAGGATGAGCGTACTGGTAAAAACGAAAGCTTCCATTATGATGGCGGTATTCGCTCCTTTGTACAGCATTTGAACAAGAAAAAAGAGGTTTTGAATCCTGAGCCAATTTATTTTAATGGCACCAAGGATGATATTGTGGTAGAAATTGCCCTTCAGTACAATGACAGCTATCAGGAAAATATTTATAGCTTTGTTAATAATATCAATACTGAGGAAGGCGGAACACATCTGGCAGGCTTCAAAATAGCTTTGACCAGAGCTGGCAATGACTATGCCCGCAAAAATAATATTATCAAGAATAATCAGGGAAATCTTAGCGGTGAGGATATTCGTGAGGGTTTGACCTGTGTTATCAGCCTGAAAATTCGTGAGCCTCAGTTTGAGGGGCAGACCAAAACCAAGCTGGGCAATTCTGAGGTGCGTGGTATTGTAGATTCCATTGTTTCTGAGGGATTGAATGAGTATTTCGAGGAGCATCCGGATATTACCAAGAAGATTTTGGATAAGGCTGTTATGGCTTCTAGAGCCAGAGAAGCTGCCCGCAAGGCTAGAGAATTGACTAGGCGCAAGAATGCCTTGGATTTAGGGGCTGGTCTGCCAGGCAAGCTGGCAGATTGCTCTGTTAAGGATCCAGAGCATTGCGAGATTTTCATTGTAGAGGGTGATTCCGCCGGTGGCTCTGCCAAGCAGGGTAGAGATCGTCGTTTCCAGGCTATTTTGCCAATTCGAGGCAAGATTCTCAACGTAGAAAAGGCTCGTTTGGATAGAATCTATGCCAACGCAGAAATCCGTACTATGATTACTGCTTTTGGCAGCGGTATCAGTGATGAATTTGATTTGTCCAAGCTACGCTATAACAAGATTGTTATTATGACAGATGCGGATGTGGATGGTGCTCATATTAGAACGCTGCTTCTTACCTTCTTCTATCGCTATATGAAGCCATTGGTAGAGCATGGTCATGTTTATATTGCTCAGCCTCCTCTTTATCAGATTCGCAAGGGCAAAAAGCATTGGTATACCTATAGCGATGATGAATTGACTGCCAAGCTGGATGAGGTAGGTAGAGATGGGGCAACCATTCAGCGTTACAAGGGTCTTGGTGAGATGAACCCTGAACAGCTGTGGGATACTACTATGAATCCTGAAGGCAGAACCATGTTACAGGTGAGCATGGAGGATGCTGAGGCTGCTGATGAGCTCTTTACTATTCTCATGGGTGACAAGGTAGAGCCACGTCGTCAGTTTATTGAGGAGCATGCCAAGCTGGTTCGTAATTTGGATATTTAAGTTTTAACGTATTGCTGCTTTGTTTTAGTAAAATGAGACTTATTCAGTGGGAGCTTTAGACTCCCACTGAATTTAGTCGAATAAATCCAGAGCCTTACGGG
>CAKPVW010000027.1 GCA_934196075.1 uncultured Anaerovibrio sp. | reverse complement strand
CTACCATATAGCTGCAAAAAGAAAGCCCCTCATGATTGAGGGGGTGGGGAGTTGAAGCACCAACGGTGCTTTTTTAGGTAAAATAGGGTTGAAATTTTATGAAGCATAAATCGTTCGACGATGGCCTACGTTTAGGGCTAGGATAATCAGCTCATGGTCGTCTATATGGCAAATAAGGCGGTAGTCTCCAATGCGATACCGCCATTGGCCGCTGCGGTTGGCGGTAAGAGACTTGCCGTGAGCTCTTGGATTTTCGCAATCAAGGAGATTTTTTTCAATCCAACCTTTAATAATCTTTTTGGTATACGGATCTAATTTTTTTAGCTCCTTAATGGCTTGTTTTGAATAGCGCAGTGTATAGCTCATTTCAAAATTTCCTCCCATGCTTCGTCGTGAGAGTAAGTTTTCGGTTCTTTTAAATAATTGTTATAGGCGCTTTCCGCCACCATCAAATCATATTCATCTTCGATTTTGTCAAACAAAGCCTTTTTAAAGGCCTCAGCTACGGAAATTCCCTGAAGCTTGGCATAAGCATCTGCCAGTCCACGCTCTTCCTCAGTAAGTCTAATTGAATAAGCCATTTTTGCACACCTCCTGTTGTTGAATAATTTTTAAGTACAATGTACTCTGTGAATACATTGTACTGCATATGATTTTTTTAGTCAAGGTAGATATAATAAAAAATTCAGCACAAACAATATGAACTTATGGCAAACATATTTGCACAAAATCTCAATTGATAGAATTAATATAAAGGTTACAAAAAAAGTTCCCTCATTTACAAAATACTTTGTAGGTTGTATAATGAATCTAATGAAGTGTGTATATTTCCTATAAGAAAAACTACATGGTTCAGTGTGTTGTGTATACTTTATACAGTTGTACCAATTTGTGTGCAGGTGCACTGTATCAATTTTTTTAAGGGGGAGTATGATCCATGAGCAAAAAAATGAAAACTATGGATGGTAATGCCGCTGCTGCGTATATCTCTTACGCATTTACTGATGTTGCAGCAATCTATCCAATTACGCCTTCTTCTCCAATGGCGGAGAATGTAGACGAAATGGCAGCAAAGGGACAGAAAAATCTTTTTGGCCAGAAGGTTAATATCATTGAGATGGAGTCTGAGGCTGGTGCAGCTGGTGCTGTACATGGCTCTCTGCAGGCTGGTGCTTTGACCACCACCTACACAGCTTCTCAGGGTATGCTTCTGATGATTCCAAATATGTACAAGATTTCTGGTGAGCTTCTGCCAGGTGTATTCCATGTTAGTGCTCGTGCCTTGGCTACCAGCTCTCTGAACATCTTTGGTGATCATCAGGATGTTATGGCTGCTCGTCAGACTGGTATGGCTATGCTGGCTGAGTCATCTGTACAGGAAGTTATGGATTTGGCTGCTGTTGCTCATTTGGTTGCTATTAAGGGCCGTGTGCCATTCCTGAACTTCTTTGATGGTTTCCGTACTTCCCATGAGATTCAGAAAATTGAGGTTATTCCTTATGAGGAATTAGGCAAGATTTTGGATTGGGATGCTGTAAATGCTTTCCGTCGCAATGCTCTGAATCCTGACCATCCATGTATTCGTGGTACTGCTCAGAATGATGATATTTATTTCCAGACTCGTGAGACTGTAAACAAATATTATGAAGCTATTCCTGATTTGGTTGAGGAAGCTATGGCAGATCTGGCCAAGGTTACTGGTCGTGAGCATCATGTATTTGATTACTATGGTGCACCAGATGCAGAGCGTGTAGTTATTGCTATGGGTTCTCTGAATCAGACCTTGGTTGAGGCTGTTGATTATCTCAATGGCAAGGGTGAGAAGGTTGGTATGGTAGCAGTTCATCTGTTCCGTCCATTCTCCGTAAAGCATTTCCTGAATGCTATTCCAGAGACTGTAACCAAGATTGCTGTTATGGATCGTACCAAGGAGCCAGGTGCTTTGGGTGAGCCTTTGTACCAGGATGTACGTACTGCTTTCTACAACACTGACAGACATCCAGTTATTGTAGGTGGTCGTTATGGTCTGGGCGGCAAGGATGTAAACCCTGATCAGGTACTGGGCATTTATGAAGAGCTGAAGAAGGACGTTCCAATGAACGGCTTTACTATCGGTATCAATGATGATTTGAACGGAACTTCTTTGCCACTGTATCCTGAGGATGTTGATTTGACTCCTGAGGGAACCACTGCTTGTAAGTTCTGGGGTCTGGGCTCCGATGGTACTGTAGGTGCTAACAAGTCCGCTATCAAGATTATCGGTGATAAGACCAAGCTGTATGCTCAGGCTTATTTCGCATATGATTCCAAGAAGTCTGGCGGTATTACCATGTCCCATTTGAGATTTGGTGCTACTCCAATTGCTTCTCCGTATCTGATTAACAATGCAAACTTTATCTCCTGCTCTCAGCAGTCTTATGTAGATAAATATGATCTGCTGGCAGGCTTGAAGAAGAATGGTACCTTCCTACTGAACACCATTTGGACTGACGAAGAGCTGGATAAGCATCTGCCTGCTGCTATGAAGCGTTATATTGCCAAGAACAATATCAAGTTCTATACTGTTAACGCTGTTAAGATTGCACAGGAACTGGGCTTGGGCGGTCGCTTCAACATGGTAATGCAGTCTGCTTTCTTCAAGCTGGCGGATATTATTCCTTTGGAGACTGCTGTTCAGTATCTGAAGGATGCTGTAGTTACTTCCTATGGCAAGAAGGGTCAGAACATTGTAGATATGAACCATGGTGCTATTGATGCTGGTATCAATGCTCTTCATCAGGTAAATGTTCCTGCTGCTTGGGCTGATGCTGCAGATGGCGCTGCTGTAGATCAGTCTCATCTGCCTGAGTATATCAGAAATGTTCAGAATCCAGTTAACCGTCAGGAAGGCAACAATTTGTCTGTTAAGGATTTGGAATTCTTGGCTGATGGTACCTTCCCAACTGGCTCCGCTGCCTATGAGAAGCGTGGTATTGCTATCAATGTTCCTGAGTGGGATGTTACCAAGTGTATTCAGTGTAATCAGTGCGCATTTGTTTGTCCTCATGCAGCAATCCGTCCTGTTCTTACTACTGATGCAGAGAAGGATGCTGCTCCAGCTGAGTTCACCTCCAAGCCAGCTATTGGTGCCAAGGGCTTGAACTTTACCATGGCCATTTCTGCTATGGATTGCTCCGGCTGCGGCAACTGCGTAAATGCTTGCCCTGCCAAGGAGAAGGCTCTGGTATTGAAGCCATTTGCTACTCAGGAGAAGAATCAGTCTGTATTTGATTATGCTGTAGATCCTAAGAAGGTTGCTCCAAAGGCAAATCCTGTTAAGAAGGAAACTGTTAAGGGTTCTCAGTTTGAGCAGCCTCTGCTGGAGTTCTCCGGTGCTTGCGCAGGCTGTGGCGAGACTCCATACGCCAAGCTGATTACTCAGCTCTTTGGTGATCGTATGATGATTGCCAATGCAACTGGCTGCTCCTCTATTTGGGGTGCCAGTGCTCCTGCTATGCCTTATACCACCAATGCACAGGGTCATGGTCCTGCATGGGCAAATTCCCTGTTCGAGGATAATGCTGAATTTGGTCTTGGTATGTTCCTGGGCGCAAAGGCTGTACGTGAGACTTTGGCTGCTGATGTTGCCAAGGCTATCGAGGAAGGTCATGGTTCTGCTGCTTTGCAGGAGGCTATGACTGAGTGGCTGGATAATATGAATACTGGCGATGGTTCCCGTCAGCGTGCTGATGCATTGGCTGAACTGCTGGAGAATGAGAAGAATGGTGACGAGCTGCTGAACAAGATTTATGAGAACCGTGACTTCCTGGTTAAGCGTTCTCAGTGGATCTTCGGTGGTGACGGCTGGGCCTATGATATTGGCTACGGCGGTGTAGACCATGTTCTTGCTTCCGGTGAGGATGTAAATGTCTTTGTATTCGATACTGAGGTATATTCCAACACTGGTGGTCAGGCATCCAAGGCTACTCCTACTGCTGCTATTGCTCAGTTTGCTGCAACCGGTAAAAAGACCAAGAAGAAGGATCTGGGCCTCATGGCTATGACCTATGGCTATGTATATGTAGCTCAGGTAGATATGGGTGCAGATAAGAATCAGGCTCTCAAGGCTATTGCTGAGGCTGAGGCATATCCAGGACCTTCCCTGATTATTGGTTATGCTCCATGTATCAACCATGGTATTCGCATTGGTATGGGTAGAAGCCAGGAAGAGGCTGCTAAGGCTGTTGCTTGCGGCTATTGGGCTAACTTCCGCTACAACCCTGCTCTCCGTGATACTGACAAGAACCCATTCAGCCTGGATTCCAAGGAGCCTGACTGGGATAAGTTCGAGGACTTCCTCCTGGGTGAGGTTCGTTATTCCTCCCTCAAGAGAAGCTTCCCAGAGGCTGCTGAGGCACTCTTTGAAAAGACCAAGAAGGATGCTCAGAACCGCCTGAATGGCTATAAGAAGCTGGCTGGCAAGGAGTAATTCCTAAGCTGCGGTTGAATACTAAATAAAATAATGAGGACTGCTGCTACGGCGGCAGTCCTTTTTGTGTGTCAAAAAATAGGAGAGATAGATAAAAGTTTACATAAAAATATCTATGTGTCTTGTCATGTGTAGAAAGAAGTGCTATACTAGGTTAGATTTTGGTTATATTGCTAAGCTTTATGTCACAGCAGGTGGCAGAAATGGGGAAAAAATGACAATTCAGGAAAAAATAAAGGCTTTAAAGGCTGAGAAGGATGCAGTTATTCTGGCTCATTATTACGTGGCGCCGGAGGTGCAGGAGATAGCAGATTATATTGGAGATTCCTTTTATTTAAGCAAGATTGCAGCAGGCTTGGATTGCCAGGTGCTGGTGTTCTGCGGTGTTTCCTTTATGGGTGAAAGTGCTTGTCTCCTTAGCCCGGAAAAGCAGGTGTTGATGCCGGATATGCAGGCAGACTGTCCTATGGCCCATATGGTCACCAAGGAAGAGGTGGACAGCTTCCGAGACAAATATGATGATTTGGCTGTGGTATGCTATATTAATTCCACCGCTGAAATTAAATCCTGGTCTGATGTATGTGTAACCTCTGCCAATGCAGTGAATATTGTAGCCAAGCTGCCAAATAAAAATATTTTGTTTATCCCAGACAAAAATTTAGGCCGCTATGTGGCTGACCAGGTGCCAGATAAAAATGTAATGGTAGTAGATGGGTACTGCCCTATTCATCATAAGATGCAGGCTCAGGAGATTAAGGACTTGATGGCAGAGCATCCAGAGGCGGAGGTTTGTGTTCATCCAGAATGTAATGAGGCTGTGGTGGCTCTGGCTGATTATATTGGCTCTACCTCTGGTATTATTAAATACGCCACAGAAAGTCCTAAAAAGGAATTTATTATTGGTACAGAATCTGGTGTAAGCTACAAGCTGCAAAATCAAAATCCAGATAAGAAATTCTATTTCACGGCAACTGAGCCTATTTGTCCGGATATGAAGCTGGTCACCTTGGAAAAGGTGCTGGAAGTATTACAATCTGGCAGCAATCAGGCTTCTGTTAAGGCAGATTTGGTGGAGAAAGCCAAGAAGCCATTGGAAATGATGTTGTCCTTGGCCAAGTAAAATGAGACTTATTCAGTGGGAGCTTTAGACTCCCACTGAATTTAGTCGAATAAATCCAGAGCCTTACGGGTGCTTACTCCCTCCTAAGAGGAGGGAGCCTTAGCACCCGTTAGCATGGGGTAAAAGTCCTGTTGAGATATATTTGAGGGAGTGCATAGATTATGGAAAATGATATAAAAGTTGACGTGGTAATCGCTGGTGTTGGTGTAGCAGGTTTGTTTACGGCAATCCATCTGCCTATGGATACCAAGGTGCTGATGATTTGCAAAGAGGATATGGAAAGCTGTGATTCCATGCTGGCTCAGGGAGGTATCTGCGTTTTGAGAGATGCCGATGATTATGATGCCTTTTTTGAGGATACCATGCGGGCTGGCCATTATGAGAATCGCAAGGAAAGCGTAGATATTATGATTCGCTCCAGCCGTGACATTATTGACCAGTTATTGGATTTTGGTGTTAGATTTAACAAAAATGAAGATGGCAGTCTTATGTATACTAGAGAAGGCGCACACTCCAAGCCTCGTATCTGCTTCCATGATGACATTACTGGCAAGGAAATTACCGAAACTCTGCAGAGATATGTAAAAACTTTGCCTAATGTAGAGATTATGGAGTATACTGCAATGCAGGATATTATGGTAGAGAATGGCACATGTACTGGTCTGATTGCCAAGGATAGTGAGGGAAATACCCTGCGTATTTATGCCAAGGATACAGTGCTGGCTACTGGCGGTATTGGAGGACTTTATGAGCATTCCACTAATTTTCCTAGCCTCACTGGGGATGCCTTGGAGGTGGCTAAGGAGCATAATGTGGAGCTGGAGCATTTGGACTATGTTCAGATCCATCCTACCAGTCTTTATACAGAGCATGAGGGCAGAAGCTTTTTGATTTCAGAATCTGCTCGTGGTGAAGGTGCGGTTCTTTTAAATAGCAAGGGACAGCGCTTTACAGATGAGTTACAGCCTAGAGATATTGTGTCCAAGGCTATTCATGCAGAGATGGAAAAAGAAGGCAGCAAGCATGTGTGGCTTTCCTTCGAGCATGTGCCACAGGATGTGATACTCCATCATTTTACCAATATTTATCAGACCTGTTTGGAAGAAGGCTATGATATTACCAAGGAGCCTATTCCAGTAGTACCTGCTCAGCATTATTTTATGGGAGGTATTCATGTGGATGCGGATTCCTGCACTACCATGAAACATCTTTATGCTGTTGGTGAAACCAGTTGCAACGGGGTTCATGGCAAAAACCGTCTAGCTAGCAACAGCCTTTTGGAAAGTCTTGTTTTTGGGCAAAGGGCTGCTGAGAAAATTTGTCGTGAGGATTTGAAATAAATAGGATAGAAAATAAAATTTCTTCCCTAATATGAAAGGAAAAATGTTATAATGAACGAGATTACCATGTTGTTGGCAGCAGATAAATTTATCAAAATGGCCTTGGAAGAGGATATTAACAGCGAGGACGTAACTACCAATTCAGTTATGCCACATTACCAAAAAGGTCAGGTAGAGCTTATCTGCAAGGAAGATGGTATTATTGCTGGTCTGCAGGTTTTTCAGAGGGTATTCCAGCTTTTGGATCCCAAGACAGAGGTAGTTTTTGATGTGCAGGATGGAGATGCTGTTCAGAAGGGCCAGCATATGGCTACTGTGGTAGGCGATATTCGTGTGCTGTTATCTGGTGAGCGTACTGCTTTGAATTATTTGCAGCGCATGAGCGGTATTGCTACCTATACCAACAAGGTGGCCAAGCTGCTGGAAGGTAGTAAGACTACCCTTTTAGATACCCGCAAGACCACACCTTGCATGAGAATTTTTGAGAAATATGCGGTAACAGTTGGCGGTGGCTCTAACCATAGATACAATTTATCTGATGGCGTACTTTTGAAGGATAACCATATTGATGCAGCAGGCAGTGTAAAGGCGGCTGTATTGGCAGCCAAGGCATATGCCCCATTTGTCCGGAAGATTGAGGTAGAAACCGAAAGTCTGGAGCAGGTACAGGAAGCACTAGAGGCTGGGGCAGATATCATTATGCTGGATAATATGACTCCGGATATGATGGCAGAAGCCGTAAGGTTAATTGATGGCAGGGCCAAAACCGAGTGCTCTGGCAATATTACCAAGGAAAATATTGAGAAGATTACAGCTATCGGTGTGGATTATGTTTCCAGCGGAGCATTGACTCATTCTGCACCAATTTTGGATATAAGTTTGAAGCATTTGAAAGCATTGGAGGAATAATATATGATGAGCGGAGCAGAACGCAGAAAGAAAATTATAGATATGATACGAGAGGCTTCTGCTCCTCTTTCAGGTGGGGCTCTGGGAAAGGCTGCCGGTGTCAGTCGTCAGGTGGTAGTGCAGGATATTGCTCTGCTGCGTACAGAGGGTTATCCCATTTTGGCCACAGCTAGAGGCTATATTCTGGATCAGCCCAAGCAGGCTCTGCGTCGCTTCAAGATGTTTCATACTAATGAACAGACAGAAAAGGAGCTGACCACCATTGTGGATTTAGGGGGCTGTGTGCAGGATGTAATGGTGAATCATCGTGTGTACGGCAGGATTTCTGCTCCTTTGAATATTAAAAATCGCCGAGATGTGCAGCATTTTATGGAGAATCTGCGCAGTGGCAAATCTACGCCATTGCTGAATGTAACCTCTGGCTATCATTTTCATACTGTATCTGCCGATAGTGAGGAAATTCTGGACGAAATAGAAGCTGCCCTCAAGGAGCAGAACTTCCTGTGTGAGATTTTTTCCTACGAAGCCGATGTAATCTAAAAGGCTCATTAGAGACTACAAGGAACATATATAGAGAAACACCAGCTTTTTTCAAGAGAAGATAGCTGGTGTTTTTTGTGGTGTGAATTTGGTAAAGATAATGATATAATTAAGATATGTTTTTGCGAGAGGTGATTAGATGATTTTATATCATGGCAGCAATGTTACTGTGGATAAACCTAGGCTGATAAAGCAAAATAGGTTTTTAGATTTTGGTTTTGGATTTTATACAACAACAAACCGTGAGCAGGCTGTTAATTTTGCCTTAAAGGTGGCAAATCGGAGAAAAACTGGCGGCGCCAGCCTAAATATTTATGAATTAGATGAAAACCTCGCATTTGCAAATTGCGATTTATTGAAATTTGAATCACCAAATGAAGCCTGGTTGGATTTTGTCGCAGCCAATCGACAAGGAAATTATGCTGGTAAGCAATATGATATGATTTATGGAGCTGTTGCCAATGATGATGTCTATAGAACCATAACCTTGTATTTTACAGGTATATTGAATAAAGAGCAAACATTGGAAGCCTTAAAGGTAAGGAAGCTTTTTAACCAGTTGGTATTTGCTAGTGAAAAGGCATTAAGCTATTTAGTTTTTAAAGGATGTGAGCAGGTATGAATGAGAATCAATTTAGTGCCATGCTTGCCATTATTGTGCCACAAATTGTAGAGCAGATTGTCAAAAATAGCAATATAAGCGAGGTAAAGGCTGTGGAATGTTTTTACCGTTCCAATTTGTATCAAGAGTTGGCGGATGAAACTTCAAAGCTATGGTACTACAGTCCGCTATTGCTGTATACTATGTATCAGGATGAGCTTTTGACTGGTCATTATGACTATCCAGAGGAGACGTAAATTATGAGCGAGGAAATAAAATTTCTAATCTATTGCCTAGAGCGGTATAGATATTTGAAGAAGCTCTCAGGGAAAGAGGTTACGACATTATTTGCCCAATATGGCATTTTTGATTATATTATGAAATATTTTGAGTCCCTGCATACTATGGGGGATAATTATATTGTCAATGATATTGATGAATATATTGCCGAGCAAAGGAATATAAAGAGGTGATGGGCGGTCCAAAAAAAATAGTAGTAAATAGTAGTTATGAACACCAACTGTTTTCTAGGAAGATAGTTGGTGTTTTTTGTTGGAATTTTGTTTTGGGATAGATGGGATTGCTTAATAGGGAAGTTTATGGAGGATAGTTTGTCTCTATGTTGTCAATTTCTATGCAGGTGTGATAAAATTAATTAGTTATGATGTAATTTTGGAGGTTGATATAAATGGCAGTTTTGGAGATTGTCAAGGCAGGGAATCCTGTATTGAAGCAGAAGGCTGAGCCTATAGGCAAGGTGGACAGCAGATTGAGGAAGTTGTTGAATGATATGGCTGAAACCATGTACAGTGCAGATGGGGTAGGTTTGGCAGCACCTCAGGTGGCCAAATCCATTCGCTGTGTGGTTATTGATGTTGGTGATGACAATGGCCTTTTGGAGCTGATAGATCCTGTGATTACGGAGCGGGAGGGAAGCGAGATAGATTCTGAGGGTTGTCTCAGCGTGCCTAATGTTTTTGGTGATGTGGAGCGTTCTGCCAAGGTAGTGGTGGAATATACCAATCGCTGGAACAAGAGAAAGCGCTTGGCGGCTGGTGGTCTTTTGGCTAGATGTATTCAGCATGAGCTGGATCATTTGGAGGGAACTTTGTTTATTGATGTGGCTAAGAGCCTGCGGAATGGAGATAAAAAGCAATGAGCAAGCTAAAGACAATATTTATGGGTACACCGGATTTTGCTGTACCTTGCTTGGAGGTTTTGCAGGCCAAGACTGAGGTTTTGGCAGTAATTACCCAGCCCGATAGACCAAAGGGCAGAGGTCATAATTTACAGGCCTCTCCTGTAAAATTAAAGGCATTGGAATATAATCTGCCAGTGCTGCAGCCAGAAAAAATCAAAACCGAGGAATTTACCGCAGAGCTGGAGAAAATGCAGCCGGATTTGATTGTGGTGGTAGCCTTTGGTCAGATTCTGTCCCAGCGGATTTTGGATATTCCGCCTTTGGGCTGTGTCAATGTGCATGCTTCTTTACTGCCAAGATACAGAGGTGCGGCACCTATTCACTGGTCCATTATTAACGGTGAAAAGGAAACCGGTGTTACTACCATGTTGATGGATGCTGGTTTGGACACCGGGGATATGCTGTTAAAGGACAAGGTGGCTATTACTGAGGAAATGACCACAGAGGAACTCCACGATAAGCTGATGGCTATGGGGGGGAAGCTGCTGGCTGAAACCATAGATGGTTTGGCCAATGGCACCATTATCCCAGAAAAACAGGATGATAGCGTTTCTAATTATGCCGGTATGTTGAATAAGGAAACCGGCCATATTGATTGGAGCAAATCTGCCGTAGAGATTCACAATCTCATTAGAGGTCTAAATTCCTGGCCTGTGGCTTGGAGCATGAAGGATGGCAAAAACTATAAGTTCTGGCGTACAAAGGTGGAGAATAGTAATAGTGATAAGGCACCTGGTACGGTGGTGGAGCTAAGAAAAAACAGCTTTTGTATTGCTGCAGGAGAGGGCTTGTTGGAGGTGCTGGAGATACAGCCACCTAGTAAAAAGCGCATGAGTGCTGGAGATTTGCTTCGCGGTCATGGTGTGGAAATTGGGGATGTTTTTAATTGATGTCCTACGTTAATTAGCCTTTGACGAACGAGCGATATTTATCTTAGCATATAGATGTGCTGGATAAATGGCTGTTCACATAAGAGGAAAATCTATGAAATGTTATACGGATAATCAGAGCAGAAATTCTAAGAGCCTGTTTGTAGGCTTGATGACAGGAAGCTTTGGTGCTGTGGTGGTAATCTTTGCAGCTATGTGGTGGATTGCCCGCCCAGGTTTAGATGAATTGAATAAATGGCTGCCGGATATATTTGGCCTATTGCTTTTGGCTATAGTAGGTCTGCTGGCCTTGGGCCTGCTTAGCATGATAGCTGGTATTTGGGGTTGGCCGATGCCGCGCTTCCTTCATCGACAGACCTATGGTTTGATGAATATATTGTTTTATGTGGCCTTGGGAGCTGGGCGGTTATTACATATACCTAGACGGAGGATTGAAGGCTCCTTTGTGGCTGTTAGCAACCAAATTATCAAAAATCGCCATCTAAAGGTGACACCGGATAAACTTTTGGTTGTAACTCCCCATTGTTTGCAGCTGGCCACCTGTCCCCATAAAATAACTAGAGATCCTAATAATTGCAAGCGTTGCGGGGGCTGTGATATTGGTGCCTTGGTAACTATGGCAGAGAAGATGGGCTTCCATTTTTTCGTAGTTACAGGAGGCACTTTGGCTAGGCAAACGGTAAGGAAGATTCGTCCCAAGGCAGTGGTGGCCATTGCCTGCGAGCGGGATTTGGCCAGCGGTATTCAGGATGTTTATCCTATTCCCTCTGTGGGGGTGCTGAATCTACGGCCTAATGGTCCCTGCTACAATACCCATGTGGATTTGGAAGAATTTCGCCAGGCTATAGAGGAGATTCTGATTTTGCCTGATAAGGATGAAAAAAAGTAAAGGCATAATAAGGCTTGAAACTAGTATATCTGATTGACTATAAAAGGAGAAAATTTTGATGGACAAGGCAAGGGAAGCGGCTTTAAAGATTATGACAGCTGTGCACCAGCAGGGCGCCTATGCTAATGTGGCACTGGCTAAGGAATTGAGACAGGGACAATTGTCAGATATGGACAGACGATTTGCTACAGAGCTGGTATATGGTGCTATTAAGGCTGGAGGGACTCTGGATTGGATTATCAAAAAATATTTGACTCGGCCTTGGAACAAGGTTAATCCTTTGGTGCAGGAAATCCTGCGGCTAGGTACCTATCAGCTGCGTTATATGGACAAGGTGCCTGCTTCTGCTGCCTGCAATGAGTCTGTGGAGCTGGCCAAGAAATTTAGCAATATGGGAGCGGCCAAATTCGTTAATGGTGTATTAAGAACCATGGTACGAGAGCCAGAAAAGGGAAATTTTCCGCAGGGTAAGGGAAATGCTACCTTGCAGCTGGCTTTGTCCCAGCAGCATCCTGAATGGCTGGTGCGTCGTTGGATTAAGGAATTTGGCTATGAGGAGGCCGAAAAGCTGTGTCAGTTTGACAATCAGCAGGCTCCTTTGACCGTTCGTACCAATACATTGAAAACCAGTCCATCGGAGCTGTTTTTGCAGCTTACTTCTCTAGGAATAGAGGCAACCCGCAGTCAATTGGTGGACGAGGGTTATGTATTGGAAAATTATGGCTCGCTGGATAATTTGGCTCCTTTGCAGGAAGGGTATTGTCAAGTACAGGATGAAAGCTCCATGCTGGTAGCTCATGTGGTGGATCCTCAGCCGGGAGAGCTGGTACTGGATGTATGCAGTGCTCCTGGTGGCAAAACCACCCATATGGCAGCCCTTATGGAAAATCGAGGCCGGATTGTGGCCTGTGACATTTATGACCACAAGCTGCAGAGAGTTATGGAAAATGCTGCTAGACTAGGAATTAACATTATAGATCCTATGCTGAAGGATGCTAGAGAAATTCATCAGGACTTTGCTCGGCAGGCGGATAGGGTTCTAGTAGATGCTCCTTGTTCTGGCCTAGGTGTTCTCCGTCGGAAGCCGGATTCCCGTTGGCGTAAAACGCAGCAGTTGTTGAAGGAGCTGCCAGAGTTGCAGTTGGAGATTCTGAAAAGTGCAGCTGCCTGTGTCAAGCCGGGAGGAATTTTGGTATATAGTACCTGTACCATAGTCAAAGAGGAAAATCAGGCTGTGGTGGAAAGCTTTTTGGCGGAAGCCCCAGATTTTCAGTTGGAGCATACAGGCAGCCGGCTGCCAGTACCAAGAAATGTAGAAATGGTGCAGCTTTATCCCCAGCGGGATGGCACAGATGGATTTTTCATTGCCTGCATGAGGAGAAAATAAACTATGGAAAATATTTTTGGCAAAAATCTGCCTGAGTTGGTGGAGCTAGTGCAGAATTTGGGCTTGCCTAAATTTCGAGGCAAGCAGCTGGCAGAATGGCTTTATAAAAGAAGTGCTACGGATTTTCAGCAGATGCAGAATCTACCAAAGGATATGCGCAATAAATTGGCAGAAGGTTATGTAATTGATAGGGCTGCTAGAGTTGATCAATTGGATTCTGGGGATGGCAAAACTTCTAAATTCCTGCTGAATTTTTCAGATGGCTCTGGGGTGGAAACTGTGTTGATGCGCCAGCCCTATGGCAATAGCATTTGTGTATCATCTCAGGTAGGCTGCAATATGGGGTGTCGTTTTTGTGCCTCTACCCTGCATGGCATGGTGCGAAATCTTACCCCGGGAGAAATGCTGGCTCAAACCTATTATATAAATGATTTACTGGTCAAAGAAGGACAGAAGGTTGACAGTATTGTTATTATGGGTTCAGGGGAACCATTGACCAATTATGATAATGTGCTGGCCTATATTCGCCTGCTTCATGAGGATTATTGCCTTGGTATGAGCTATCGCAGTATTACCCTGTCCACCTCTGGTATAGTGCCGAATATTTATAAACTGGCTGCTGAGGAGCTGCCTATTACCCTTTCCATTTCCCTCCATGCTCCAGAGGATGAACTGCGTTCTGAGCTGATGCCTATCAATCGCAAATATCCTTTGGCAGATGTGTTGAAGGCAGGCCGGGATTATGGCCAGTCCACAGGCAGACGGGTAACTTATGAATACATACTGATAGATGGGGTAAATGATAATCTCAAGCAGGCTAGAGAATTGGCTTCTCTGCTAAGAGGGCAGCTGGCCAGTGTGAACCTTATTCCCATTAATCCAGTAGCAGAAAGAGATTGGCAGCGGCCCTCATTGGCTCGTATAGAGTTCTTTGCCAATTACCTGACGGAGCATCATATTACGGCTACGGTTAGACGGGAAATGGGCAATGATATCCAAGCAGCCTGCGGTCAGCTTCGCAACAAGCATTTGGAGCAATGATAGCTATTTATCAAGTTGTAAGAAAATGCAGAAGCATTTTCCTTTGCACAATATAGGGGTTATAATAGATACGTAAAGCTTTCCATGGGAGGTTCGATTTTTATGTCAATAGGCAAGCTCGAATCATTTTTAGAAACTCATATAGAAGGATTCTTTAACCGCAAGCTAGGTGGAGTTGTGGAGCAGTCGGAGATTATGAAGCAGCTGGAGCGGGAACTTTTGCACCGCCGCAAAAAAGGCCACAGAGAAACTGTTGTGCCCAACTGCTTTTATATAGAATTGACGCCGGGAGATTATCAGCGGCTTTGTGTCCGAAAATTTTTGGACGAGCTGTATATTCAGGCGGAAAAACTGGTTATTAGCAATGATTGCTTTATGGATGGAGAATTATCTATTACTATTAATAGTGATGAAAATATAGACAAGGGAACCTGTGTGGTAACAGCTAATTTTACAGATGATGAGGATATTGACTCAATACCACAGCAGGTGGAATGTAATACAATTATTTTGGATAAATCAGAGTTCAATCCGCCTATGAATTTGCCGGTAGAGTACAAAACCGTTAGTCTGTTGGCAGTGGAGGGGCCGGATATAGATTCTTATTTGGAATTTGGTGAAAAACAGATTTATATTGGCAGACGGGTAAATAATGATTTTATTCTGACAGATGGCAATGCCTCTCGAGTTCATGCCTATATTGCTTATGCAAGGCATAGACATATTCTCTATGATGCGGATAGTCTGAACGGCACCTTTGTTAATGGTCAAAGGGTGGTATCTCCTCAGCTGCTTCATGCAGGGGATGAGATTACCATTGGTGAGACGGTATTGCTGTATGAGGTGATCTAAATGCAAGCTACAGCCATGGTTATAAAGGTTCTAAGTGTGAGCCTGCAATATGGCATGCTTTTCTTTTTGCTGTATTTCGTGTACAAGGCAGTAAGGCTGATGGTAAGAGATGCTAGACCAATGGTGGATGATATCTACACAGAAGCTCAAATAACTCCAGATGAGGCAGTGCTGACAGTTTTGGAGGCTGCAGATGAGTCCATGATAGGTCGTCGTTTTGCCTTTGGGCAAAGCATTTCCATTGGGCGGGCTGCGGATAATGATATAGTGATTCAGGATGGTTATGTATCTCATAGGCATGCAGTGGTAGAGCTGTTAAATAATTTATATGTAATCCAGGATTTAGGAAGTGTGAATAGAACCTATGTGAATGGTCAGGAGATTAATGGCCGACAATATCTACAATCAGGAGATATTATCAATATAGGAACTGTAACCTTTCAGTTTGGGCGGTGAAAAAGTTGATAGAAGTATTTCAAATGTCGGATATAGGACTGCAGCGCAGTCTCAATGAGGACAGCCTGCTTTGCAGACCGCCTTCAGATTTTGTAGTGGCTGATGGCATGGGGGGACATGTGGCTGGCGAGGTAGCCAGTCATATCTTTACAGCTACCATGGCAGAGCTTTTGGAGGATGAAAGAGAAGTAGATCAGGATGGATTGCGGGAAATGGTGATTGCCGGCAACAGAGCCATTCTGTCTAGCATACGCTCACATCCAGAGCGGAAGGGTATGGGCACAACAGCCACCTGTCTCCATATAGGCAATGGCAGAGGTATTTGGGCTCATGTGGGAGATAGTCGTTTATATCTGCTGCGGCAAGGAAATATGCGGCAGATTACTCAGGATCATACCTTTGTCAATGATTTGATTGCCAGTGGCAGTATTACACCTCTGGAGGCAGAGACTCATCCCAAGCGCAATATGCTATTGCGAGCTGTAGGCGTGGAGGAATTCGTTCAGGTTGATACAGGAGAATTTGCGCTGCAGTCTGGGGATATTATGCTGTTGTGCTCCGATGGACTTACCAATATGGTTACGGAGGAAGCTATTCAGACAGTGTTAGAGGCAAGGAATTGTGTCAATCCAGCCAGTTCGTTGGTGGATTGTGCCAAGGCTGGCGGCGGCTTGGATAATATAAGTGTTATCGTGGTGAAATATCATGAAGAATAAAAGCCTCATATTGTTGGGGATAGATGCTGGCATTATGCTGACGGGCCTGGCTATTTTGTTATTGAAGCAATATCCGGCGCAGGATTATACTGTTTTGTGTTGGGCCTCTGGAGCGATTGCTGCTTCCTTTGGAGTGCAGTTATTTCTGCTCAAGAGTAATTTTACTCAGGATCAATGGCTGCTGCCCGTGGTGATGTTTTTTGCCAGTATAGGCGTAGTTATGTTGGGGCGGTTGAAGCCCATATTGTGCATACCTCAGCTTCGCTGGCTGATTATCGGCTTGGCAGTGCTGTTGGTGGTTCTTCGCTTCTCAGGCAAGCTGCGGGAATTAATGCAATATCAATACATTTTGGGGATTTTGACCCTGATTGTCCTTTGTCTGTCTCTGATATTTGGTACAGAAATTGGAGGCAGCAAGAATTGGCTGGTTTTGGGACCATTTCAGGTACAGCCCTCGGAGTTTGGCAAAATCCTTTTGGTATTGTTTCTGGCAGCCTATTTGTCGGATCACAAACAGGTTTTGCGGGAATCTCGTCGCAGCTTTGGCCCTCTCAAGCTGCCGCCTTTGAGATTTATTGCTCCTTTGCTTTGCATCTGGGGCATGGCTATATTGATGTTTGTAGTGCAAAGGGATTTGGGTTCAGCGCTGCTGTTTTTCTGTATGGCGGTGTTTATGACTTATATGGCTACTGGCAGTAAATCTTACGTTTTTATAGCCTTGGGATTTTTTATGGCAGGAGCCTGTCTCAGCTATCAGCTTTTTGGCCATGTACGGGTGAGATTTGATATCTGGCTGAATCCCTGGGCAGATCCTGCTGGTCAGGCTTATCAGGTGGTACAATCCCTTTTTGCTTTTGCAGCCGGGGAGACTTGGGGCACAGGTCTGACTCATGGGCATCCTGGCCTTATACCAGAGGTTCATACAGATTTTATTTTTTCTGCTATTGGAGAGGAACTGGGACTGATAGGCTGTACAGCAGTTATGTTGGCCTATACACTGTTCTTCTATCGTGGCATATCCATTGCCTTGGCCTGTGGACGGGAGCTGTATATGCTGATTGCGGCAGGCTTGTCCATTAGCTTTTACCTACAGGCCTTTATCATTATTGCCGGGGTAACAAAATTCCTGCCTTTGACAGGTATAACCTTGCCATTTATTAGCTATGGCGGCAGTTCCATGGTTTCTGGTTTTATCATGCTGGGACTGTTGATGGCTATGGCTAAAAAGGAGTAGCTATGGGGGATAAGACAATCAAAAAGCAGATTATACATTGCAGTATTTTTTTGCTAGGCTGCTTTGGGCTTTTATTTTGCTATCTGCTATATATAGAAATAATTCAAGGACCGGAGTTGAATGCTAATCCATTGAATCGTAGAGGTGCAGCCTTGGATATGGTTAGAGGCAGTATATTGGATGCCCATGGCGAACGGTTGGCCTACAGCGAAGCGCCGGGGCAGCGCAGCTATCCCTATGGGGCGGCTATGGCTCCCGTTACCGGTTATGTAGGTGAATCCCTAGGCAGTGCTGGTTTGGAAAACACCTTGGGGGATGAATTATCTGGTCAGTCAAGACAGCTCCGAGGCATGGGGCCTATTAGTCAGCTTTTGCAAGCTGATAGAGGCAATGATATTAAGCTGACAGTGGATGCAAGGCTGCAGCAGCTAGCCTATGATGCTCTTGGAGAGCATCGCGGTGCTGTAGTAGTGCTGGATGCCAATACTGGTGCTGTATTGGCCATGGTTAGCAAGCCAGCAGTTGATCCTTCTGTGGTGGAGGGACAGTGGTCTGAGCTGTCTAATCGCCAGGATAGTCCTTTGCTGAATAGAGCCGCTCAGGGGCTATATCCACCTGGCTCCACCATCAAAGCCATGATGGCAGATGCTGCTTTGGATGAAAAGATTACAGACCAGAATGAGAAATTTAATTGTACAGGTAAATTGCAAATTGGCAATGAATATATTAGCGAAAGTCATGGTGCTGTTCACGGCAGTGTGAATCTGAAAGAAGCGTTGACTCATTCCTGCAATTTTACCTTTGGTACCTTGGCTATGCGTATGGGCAGCAGCGGCTTGCAGGATGCTTTTCAGCGTTTTGGCTTTGCCGATACCTTTCAGGGAGAGGTGCAGGAGACTGCCTCCCATTTACCGGATTTTGGCAACCTAGAACAGGGGGATATAGCTCAGATTGGCTTGGGGCAGTCCACCTTGCTGGTAACGCCGTTGCGAATGGCTATGTTAGCTCAGGCCTTTGCCAATGGAGGCAAAATGATGCTGCCATATATGGTGGATGAGGTTATTTCGCCTCAGGGCTTGTGCATTCGCAAGGGAGAGCCAGCCAAATGGCGAGAGGTTACTACCAGCCAGCGGGCAGCTCTTATAAACAGTTTTATGGAAAATGTAGTAGAAAATGGTACTGGCGGTGGAGCGGCGGTATCTGGCATAAGGGTATGTGGCAAAACTGGTACAGCGGAGAATAGTGCTGGAGCTGACCATGGCTGGTTTATTGGCTCAGCAGAGCTGCTAGGGCGTACGATAGCCTTTGGTATTATCGTGGAAAATAGCGGCGGTGGCGGCTCTACAGCAGCGCCTATTGCTCGTAAAATTATACAGGATTTAATGAATAGATAAATTTTGCAAAATAGGGGGTAAAGTCTCATGATACAGCGTATTTTAGCTAGGCGCTATGAGCTGCAGGAGCTTATTGGCGGTGGCGGCATGGCTGATGTGTATAAGGCACAGGATAAGCTGCTGGATAGAGCAGTGGCTGTAAAGATTCTGCATCAGCAATATGCTAACGATGGAGAATTCGTAGAAAAATTCCGCCGGGAGGCTACAGCAGCAGCCAAGCTGGCTCATCCGAATATTGTCAATATATATGATGTAGGTGAGGATGAAGGCAGTCAGTACATAGTTATGGAATATGTATCGGGGCCTACGCTGAAGGAGGTTATCCAGCAGAAAGGATATTTAGAGCCTATAGAGGCGATTAGGATAGCTCGTGAAATAGCCAGTGCTTTGGAATCTGCCCATAGAAATAATCTGGTTCATTGTGATATCAAGCCACATAATATATTGGTTATGCCTGATGGACATATCAAGGTAACGGATTTTGGTATTGCGAGAGCTGTTTCTGCTTCAACTATGACCTATAGCGGCAGTGTCATGGGATCCGTGCATTATTTTTCTCCTGAGCAGGCCAAAGGAACAGTGATTACTACCAAATCTGATGTTTATTCTTTAGGTGTAGTTATGTATGAGATGCTGACTGGACAGCTGCCATTTAATGGAGAAACTTCCATCAGCATTGCCTTGAAGCATCTTCAGGAGGAACCAGTACCAATTAGACAGCTGAAGCCTTCTATTCCGCCTGTGCTGGAAGCTATTGTACAAAAGGCTATGTCCAAGGATCCGGCAGATAGACCTAGCAGCACGGAGCTTTATGCTGATTTGAATCAGGCCAAGGCTATGTTGACAGATAGAGGCGGTACTCAGGAGGCAGTGGCAAATGATCCATTTGCTACCAGAATGATACCAAGGATTACGCCAGAGATGATGGCAGAACAGCGTGGCGGAGAAAATCCTGTTGCCAAGCCAGTTGGTAATAGAGGTGAATATCAGTCCCAGTATCAGCCAAAGGAGGAAAAATCTATTTTCAAATCCAAAAGCTTTATTGCCGTTCTAGTGGCAATTTTGATGATGGGATTTTTTGTTGGTTCCTTCCTTTCTTTTGGCAAATTTTGGAGCTCGGCAGAAATCAATGTGCCTGATGTAGTAGGCAAATCCTCTGTGGTGGCACAGCAGATTTTGGAAGATAAAAATCTGAGAGTAAAAATTGTAGAATCCAATGATGATTCTGTGCCTGCTGGGCAGGTTATTTCCCAATATCCTGAAGCTGGAGCCAAGGTCAAGGAACAGCGGTTGGTTACCATTACGATCAGCAAGGGCGGTGAGGAACTGACCATGCCGGATTTGAAAAGCATGAGCCGCAGTAATGCTGAGGAAAAGCTAAAGAAGATGGGATTGAAGATTGGTGCTGTTTTTGAAGAAAATGCCAAGGAACCTGCTGGTACAGTTATCAATCAAGACCCAAGAAGTGGTTCCAAAATTACCAAGGGACAAACAGTAGATATTACCGTAAGCCTTGGTGAGAAAAAGAAGGAAGTTACAGTTCAGAATTACAGCGGACTCAGTGTGGATAGTGCCAGCTCCAATTTGGAGGCCAATGGCCTGTCCCTAGGTGATATTACGGAGGAGACCAGCAGTCGACCTAAGGGAACTGTTATAGGCCAGAGTCCTGCAGCAGGCTCTACTGTTGTGGAGGGCGGCAGGGTTAATCTGATTATATCCTCTGGTGCTGGTGAGGCCAAGAAGGAAAGCAATCAGGCGCCTACTCCTTCGGCGGCTACGGCCAAGGGCAAAACCGATGCTGGCAAATCCAGTACCGGGACGGCAGAGTAGAGATGAAGTTGCAAGAGTAAATGTGCGTATAGGAGAATAGGTATGCCAACAGCTCAGGTTATAAAAATGTATAATGGGTTCTATTATCTACAGATAGCAGGGCAGGAGGAGCTTTTGTCCTGTCGTCTGCGGGGCAGAATTAAACGGAATAAGGGCGCCGTGGTTACTGGAGATTACGTGGAATATCAAATGCTGGAGGATGGTACCGGTGTAATAGAGAATTGTCTCCCTAGGCGCACATTGCTGAAAAGACCTGCTGTAGCAAATATTGATCAGGTATTGATAACTTTTGCAGCTCGTCAGCCGGATTTGAATCAGCTGCTTTTGAATCGTTTTCTGGTATTGGCGGAATGGTCAGGAATCCCAGAAATTGTTATCTGCATTAACAAATGTGATTTGCTGGAGGAAAAGGCAAATTTTTTGCAGGACTATGTGCAGGCAGGCTATAAGTTGTTAATGGTTTCGGCTCAAGAAGGTCAGGGAATTCAAGAACTGAAAAAACTGCTTACTGGGCGGGTAACGGTATTTGCTGGTCCTTCTGGCGTGGGCAAATCCTCCTTGCTCAATGCAGTTGATAGTCATTTGGCCTTGGCTACAGGGAAAATCAGCGATAAAATCAAAAGAGGCAAGCATACCACCAGAGCAGCTTGCTTGCTGCCTCTGCCTGAGGGGGGGACTGTGGTAGATACCCCAGGCTTCAGTGCGGCGGAATTGGAAAATATAGACAAGGCTCAGCTGGCTTATTATTTTCCAGAATTTCGTCCCTATATTGAAAAATGTTATTATAATACCTGTACCCACAGCCATGAGCCGGATTGTGCCGTTAAGGAGGCTGTGGAAGCCGGGGCCATTTGTCAGACCCGTTATGAGGCTTATTTGAATATTTTGCAAACCATAAATGAAAGAAAGAAGGCATATTAATATGATAAAAATAGCTCCATCCATTCTATCTGCGGATTTCGCCAATTTAGGTGCAGAGGTAAAAAAGGTTGTAGATGCTGGTGCAGAATTCGTTCATATTGATGTTATGGATGGCACCTTTGTACCTGAGATTACTTTGGGAGCAGGCATTGTGAAGGCTATTCGTCCCGTAACAGATGCTGTTTTTGATGTACATCTTATGGTAGAGCATCCTGATACTCACATTGAAGCTTTTGCCAAGGCCGGGGCAGATTATATAACATTCCATGTAGAGGCTGCCAAGCATCCTCATCGCATGATACAGGCTATTCATGCCTTGGGCTGCAAGGCGGGTGTTTCCTTGAACCCAGGTACGCCTATATCCATGATTGAGGAGCTGCTGCCAGATGTGGATATGGTACTGGTTATGTCCGTAAATCCTGGTTATGGTGGACAGAAGTTTATTCCAGGTTCCATAAGCAAGCTGCAGCGTATTCGCAAGGCTTTGGATGAGATAGGTTCTCAGGCTGAGCTGCAGGTAGACGGCGGCGTTAACGAGGAAAATGCTCAGTCTATTATAGATGCGGGGGCAACTGTGTTGGTAGCTGGTTCTGCTGTGTATAAGAGCAAGGATATTCCTGCCACTATCAAAAAGCTTCACGGCCGTGGTTAATGAACTTTGCTAAAAAAGGAGAAAAACAATGAAGAAAGCAGTTATTTTGCTATCTGGTGGTTTGGATTCTACTACCTGTATGGCAGTTGCCAAGGAGCAGGGCTATGATTTGTACCCTATTAGTTTTGATTATCATCAGCGTCACAGCATTGAGCTGGAGGGGGCAAAAAAGGTAGCCGATTTTTATCATGTAAAAAAGCATTTGATTATTGAAACTAATATGGATCAGGTGGGAGGTTCTGCCCTTACCGATAATGATATTCAGGTGCCAGAGGGTGAGATTGTTCATGAGGATAATGATATTCCTGTAACCTATGTACCTGCCAGAAATTTAACCTTTTTGAGCTATGCCCTGGGCTATGCTGAGGTCATTGGAGCGGATCATATTTTTATTGGTGTCAATGCGGTGGATTATTCTGGTTATCCAGATTGCCGCCCAGAGTTTATTGCTAAATTTCAGGCCTTGGCAGATTATGCTACCAAAGCAGGAGCGGCGGATGGCAGACATATCCGCATTGAGACTCCTTTGCAGGAATTGACCAAGAAGGAGATTGTGCAGCTAGCTAATCGTTTGGGCGCACCATTGCAGTTTACCCATAGCTGCTACAAAGGGGGAGCCAAGGCTTGTGGTATTTGCGATAGCTGTAAGCTGAGATTAAAGGGTTTCCGTGAGGCTGGTGTAGTAGATCCTGTAGAATATGAAAATGATGTTAATAGATAAGCAGGTGATTCGGTGAAGGATGTTCAGAATAGTATTGATCAACGGGGAATTGCCATTCAGCGTGTAGGCATAAAGGATGCCTATCTGCCATTTCTTATAAAAACCAAGGCAGGTGGATATCAGCAGGTAACTGCCAAGGTTTGTTTTACCGTAGCTTTGCCTATGGAATACAAGGGCACTCATATGAGCCGTTTTTTGGAGATTTTGAATCCTTGGTCTACCAAGCCGGTGGCTGAGCCAGAAATGTCCGAAATCTTGGGAGAGGCCTTGGATAAGCTTCAGGCAGAGGAAGCCGCCATAAGAATAGATTTCAAATACTTTGTGGAGCGTCAGGCACCTGTTAGCGGTCGTTGTTCCGTATTGGATGTAGATTGTTTTTTTGCTGGCAATATGGTTCGTGGCAAGACTTTGGAATTTACCTTGGGGGTAAAGGTGCCATATACATCCCTGTGTCCATGCAGCAAGGAGATTTCTCGGTATGGAGCCCACAATCAGCGGGGGATTTTGGCTGCGGAGCTAAGATTCCGCCCAGGCTATGAGTGTATTCTGATTGAGGATTTGGTGGAGCTGTTGGAAAAGCAGGCATCCTGTCAGATTTATCCGTTGTTGAAGCGGGAAGATGAAAAATACGTTACAGAAACAGCCTATGAAAATCCAAAATTCGTAGAGGATATCCTGCGAGATGGAGTATTGGCTATGCGCAGCCTTGATGGGTTGGGCTGGTTCTCTCTAGCTTGTGAAAATTTTGAATCCATTCATAATCATAGTGCTTATGCAGCACATGAGGAAACAATAGGTGAGTAGATTTTGAAAAAACTAATTGTAAATGCAGATGATTTTGGCCTCCATACCCAGGTCAATAAAGCTGTTATCAAGGGGTATCAGCAGGGATGTCTTAGAAGTACCTCTCTGATGCCTACTGGAGTTGCAGTAGAGGAAGCCTGTGAATTGGCTCGTCAGAATCCTGATTTGGGCATTGGCATACATATTACCTTGGTGGCAGAAAAGCCTGTACTGTCTTTGGACAAGGTATCAACCTTGGTGGATGAACAGGGACATTTTCATGCTGACCATATGGTTTTTATCAAGAAATATCTGCAGGGGCAGATTGACAAGGGACAGCTTTA
>CAKPVW010000026.1 GCA_934196075.1 uncultured Anaerovibrio sp. | reverse complement strand
TAAGGATAAACTATCAGGCAGGGTCATTTAGCCGACAGAGCAAAAGTCGTTATGACCGCAGGCTGTATTTCGGAAAAACTGGAAGGTATTGCTCTACAAATCAGAATTAGACGCTTCACGCAAATTATTGATACAAAATAGGACATATGGTATAATTAACATATTCAATGGGATGATGATATAAATTTTTTTCAGCAAAGGGAGTATATTGTATGGGGATGTCTATATACAATAATTTAGCCGCTATGTCAGCATTGCATGAAAATAATCGCAATGAAAAAAATCTATCCAAAATTTTAAAACAAGCGGCATCAGGAATGAAGGTCAATTCTGCTGGTGATGATGCATCAGGTTATGCAATTTCCGAAAAGATGCGAATCAAATTGCGAGCCTTGGGGCAATGTAAGGAAAATACTGTCAAAGGCAAGGATATGCTGGAAACAGCCTCTGCTGCCGTAGATCAGCAGGTAAATATCATGAAGCAGGTAAAAACTGTCGCTCTGCGTGCCACAGATGATACCTACACTGATAAAGATAGAGAAAATCTGCAAAAGGAAGTAGAACAGCTCTTAGATCAGTCTGAAGATATTGCCAATACCAAATTTAATGGTATAGAACTCCTAAATCAAAGACATATAAGCAGCACAACAAAATGGTTTGATGCAGATGCACCATATCGCACTAATCCTAATAATACTCCTGTGCTGAAACAGGCAGCAACTAATGATTACAATGTACCTCATGGAGTTTATGTGGATATTGATGCTAGTACAGTATTATATGATCCTAATAGCAAGCAGGCAGGCAGTGCCTTGACTACTATGCCTAGCGCTGGTGCCTGGGTTTGGGATAATGCAGCAAATAATGTCGCACAGGTTGTTCATGATCCTAGTGATAATAGCTGGCATCTAGGAAGCACCACAGGTAACTTAATTCAAATTGCAGGTGTTGCCAATCCTACAGGCGGCACCCCAGCCACAACTACCAATGTAAGCGAAGCTGAACTGGTAAAACTTACAGGCCTGCCTAATATTGGCGACAAGGTGTCAAATAGCTCCATTTACCCAGCTAGAAACAGTTTTGATGTAAAAACCGATATATTTACCAACAAACTATCCTATTGAGATGATAGTCAACAGAATGAATTTATAACAGAAATGGATTTAAGCGCATTGGCAGGAAGCATAACCAATGTGCCAAATGATTTGGATGGCCTGGGATTTTCTTTTGACTGCGGTGCCTGTGAGCAGTTTGTTACAGTTATGTTTGATGCTAATGCCAGTGATACCAAACGCTATGAAGGAACCACAGGCAATCCACCACCATTGTGCTATGTTGTTGGTGTAAGCAATGTAACTACTAACCCCTCCTTGGAGGCATCTCTGGGAGAGACCATATTCAACGGTATAGGAGCAGCTACCAAATATCATGGTGGCGGTTCATTGCCATCGACAGTAGATACCACTGTGGGCATTGCGGATAGACATGATATTGAATTAAATTATTATGCTGCAACGGGCAAGATTTCTATAACTAAAAACGGTCCGCCTATTGTATTGATGAATGGCCTTATGGGCGAAATGAAGGAAACAAATACCTATAAGCCAGAGCAAAGTTTGTATTTGCAAACATCTGATAAAGCCAGTCAGAATAGCAAAATAACATTGCCAAATACTACTTTAGCAATGTTATTCCCTGATAATGGCAAGAATTGGGATATTTTTCCCAAGGACGAGGATTATCCACAACAATGGCCTAAAGGGTATGATGTGCTATCAGATGCCCAAAAACGAGAAAAGTGGAAGGATGAAGTATGGCCCTATCCTAAGGAGACAGTAGTTCTAGATACAAGAACCTGCGTTAGTTCTAGAGAAAAAGCCAATGTATTTTTGGATAATGTGGATCAGGCCATAAAATACCTGCTTAATGCCAATACAACTTTGGGTGCCCAATCAAATAAATTGGATTTTACCCAGGAAAATATTGTCACCATGCATGAAAATACCACATCAGCCGAGTCTGTTATTCGGGATGCTGATATGGCCAAAACCATGACAAGCTATGCCAAAAATAGTATTTTGGCTCAAGGCTCTCAATCCATGCTGGCTCAGGCCAATCAAAATCCTCAATCTGTATTAAGTCTTTTGCAATAATAAATATATAAAAACCCCATTGCAAGAAAATGTCTCCATATTTTCCTGCAACGGGGTACAAGAGGGTGGAGCTGCCAACTCCACCCTTTATTTATTGGCAAAAAGCCGCAGCGCCTTGGCCACATCCTCAGCCATAGCATCCTTGGCTGCAATGGCCAGTTCATGGAAATATTTTACATTTTTTACCGCTAACAGTGCCTTCACCCCCTCGACACCTGCCTTGGCCATATAGGAATAGTAATTAACCTTGCGTATTCCTAAGTTGATAGCCTTGTGATAGTCCTCATCACTAACTCCAGAACCACCATGCATAACCAAAGGCAAACCTGTTTTTCTGTGAATCTCCTCAATACGCCTAAAATCTATTTTCGGTGCTTCTGTGTAAAATCCATGCGCCGTGCCAATGGAAGCAGCCAAGGAATTAACACCTGTGGCTTGAACGAACTCAACCGCCTCATCTACATCAGTTAATTTGCTTTCTGTATCGCCAGAGGATATACCTGCCTCATCTCCAGCAATTCCTCCCAGTTCGGCCTCTACATCCGCCTGATATTTTTTTGCCAGTTTCACCACAGCCTGAGTATTGCGGATATTTTCTGCCAAGGACAGCTTGCTGCCATCATACATCACAGAATTAAAGCCCAACCGCAGAGCCTCCTCCACATAGGCCACAGTGCTGCCGTGATCCAGATGAACGCAAACAGGCACCTTTGCATCCCTAGCCGCCTGCAAAAGAATGGGGCCTATAACCTTGAGAGGCACAGTTTTTTCGTGAACCTGAGGAAAACTGAGAATTACAGGCAGCTGCTCCTTTTCCGCTGCCTGTATAACTCCGTAGACATTTTCCAAAGTAGGACAATTAAAGCCCCCCACAGCATAATTATTTTTTTCAGCATCTGCCAAAAGCTCCCTCATTGAAACTAACATATTTATTCCTCCTAATATGAAGGCGTGCCAACCATCGCCAGCACGCCTTTTATCATCGTTATTTACCCTGCAAAATTTCTACAGCTTCCTTTAGAGTGGTTTCTTCTCCTACATTACCGGGGAATATTACATAAGGAATCCCAGGAAATTTACTTTCAGCACCTGTCTGCCAAACTGGTATGCCTGGCTTTATCTGTCCCAGTACATTGGCCCTTTTTACTGCTAAAGCCTTAGTGCCCACATCACTGGAGGTAATTCCTCCCTTGGCAATAACAAAGGCTGGCACAATCTGCAAACGGCCGACTAAGGACTGAACTCCATAGGAAATCTTCACAGAACGGACAAGAGCCGCTTCCTTGGTATCTCCCTCCACAGTCAACAGCTTGCGGTTGGTATAGCAGACAGGAGTAATCCCTTGGGCAATCAACTTCTCACTTTCCGCTACCACCCGGTCAATCTCTGCCTCAAAGGCTTCATCTCCATCCATAACCAGATTGGAATTGAACTCTATGCCCTGAGTACCTGCCACAGTCAAAAGCTGCTTCAGCTGGGCTGTAGTCTTATTGGTGTGAGAGCCTACCACTACAATACCGCCATTGGTATTGCTTTCTGCATCCTTGACCATTTCCTTGCGGGTTAAAAGAGGTTTGTCGCTAATACCGCCGATACATTTCACAATAGCTGCGGCGGTGCGGAACATAAAATGCTTGCCTTTGGCCATAGCCCGATAAAGCGCTACACAAAAGATTTTCACATCCACATAATCTATGGCATTTACGACAATTTTGCCAAAATTCTCCACAGCCTCCAGCTGAGCCTCAATCTTGTCATAATTCAAGCTGCGCAAATCTTCCAAGGA
This sequence comes from uncultured Anaerovibrio sp., assembly GCA_934196075.1. Taxonomy (GTDB): domain Bacteria; phylum Bacillota; class Negativicutes; order Selenomonadales; family Selenomonadaceae; genus Anaerovibrio. Next base: position 24,363 of record CAKPVW010000026.1, on the reverse strand, counting down.
GATGCAGACCACATCCTCGGCCTTGTATGCTCCGGCAGTCTTTTCTTCAATATACTCCGGAATACTGGATTTGGTGTACCCAAATGTCTTATCCTTGGCAAATTCCGTCTCTCCAGCTGGCACCAGCTCCTGGCTATAGCGAACATAATGCACATTATCAATGGTATAGCGGCCTCCTTCCTTAAAGAAAGGACACAGAATCTCGCCATCAGTAATAATACCAGAGCATTTGGCCATTTCATCTCTCAGCAAGGAAGTTTCCAAAGGATAATGTCCCCGCAGGGTGGAATCACTGCGGCTGATAATCACATAATCCCTGCCTAGAGATTTTGCCACCTGAGCAACTACATGAGCAATTTCCTTATGAGCCTCAGTGGTTTGCTCCTGCGTAAAACCACGGGAATTGGTCAGCACATAGAATAATTTGCCTGCTTCTTCAAAGCCTGCCTGAATACTTTCCCTACTCCAATCAGTGTATACAGATATATCATGAACAGTCTGCACACCAGTAGGATCATCATCCAGCACCACAATCTTGGTGTTATTAGCGGCAATCTCCTGCGCTAACAGCTTGTCTACCTCAGCTTCATCCACAGCCGGATATTTATTCAAAACAGATATATTTAAATGTTCCATTCCTAACACTCGCTTTCTAAAAAATGAGGGGGAAGTCCGCCGCCTAAGCGACGGACTTATGAAAAACAGATGACTATGCCATCTAAGGGAAGCTTATTTTACAACAATGGCAAACCTACAGCGGAATGGATTGCTGCAATAATCATAACAACAGCAAAGACCGCCAGGCTGGCCAAAGTGCCGCCTACAGACCAGCTCTGGAGAGTTTCCTCTACAGTAATGCCAGAGAATCTGGACAATACCCAAAAGCCGGAATCATTAGGCAAAGAGAAACCAATACCACCAGCGCAGATAGCCAAGCCAACCAATACAGGAGATACTCCTGTTCCTGCAATAGCAGGGCCAAGAATGGAGGAGGTGGTTACCAAAGCCACAGTGGCAGAGCCTTGAGATGCTCTCAGCAATGCACTAAGCAGAAAACCCAATACAATAGGTGAAATACTCATATCACTCATGGAAGTAACCAGATAATCACCAATACCGCTGGTACTCAATACCTTGCCAAAGGCACCGCCAGCACCAGTAATCAACAAAATCAATCCAGCCGAATCAGCAGCCTCTACCACCATGGTATTAAAACTTCTAGCGTAGTATTTGCGTAGGCTGGCAAAAGCTACTATACAGCCCAGAAACAAAGCAATATCCTTTTCACCAATAAAGGCAAATAACTCATAAAGGAAATCTCCCTTAGGAAAAACAGATACTACTACGTTGGACAACAAAATCAGAATAATAGGAAACAGCAGGGTTGTCATAGCCAAGCCAAAGCCAGGCAAATTCTTGGTTTCTTCTATGGCTTCCTCCAGCTCCCCTTCATAAACAGGATAGCTGTTGAAACGCATGCCATATAGCCAACCACCTACTGTAATACCGCAGATACCAGCCACCAAGGCATATAATAGGAAACCGCCAATGCCTGCATTCATATTAGCAGCTACAGCCAAAGGCCCCGGCGTAGGAATGACCAAACAATGACCTACAATAGTACCAACACCTAGAGCACAAACAAAAACCATAATACTTTTCTTGGTTTCCTTGGCCACGTATTTGACAATAGGCATCATGATTACAAATGCTGCATCCATAAATACTGGAATGGAAATCAGGAAGCCCGCTGCGGTAACTGCCAGAGCGGCATTTTTCTTGCCAGTCATCTTCAAAAGTCCCTTGGCAATGGCCTCAGTTGCCCCTGCTTCATGGAGCAAATTACCAAAGATAATGCCTAAGCCTATAACTATACCTATGCCTGTCAGGGTACCACCAAAACCTGCACAAATAATCTTTGGTATTTCTTCCATAGGCATCTGTACGCCAAAAGCTGTTACAATACTTGAAAACAACAAGGCTATAAAGGGATTAACCTTCATTTTGATGATGAGAAATAGCAGTATTGCTACGCTGACCACGAAGGCTATCAGCAAGTAAGGACCTGTAACCATATTCCCAGCCTCCTTTATTTTTTGTCAGATTTTACAACAACATCTGCTAACTGCTCAAAATACTGAATAATACCGCCATGGTCATCATTCATATGACCTCCTACCTTCAGTGCCTGCATGATTTCAAAGAGCTGAGCGCTCATTGGAGCAGGTACATCAATAGCATGAGCAGTGGCCAGTACATTCTTTATATCCTTATGGTTAATTGAAATCTTGCCGCCAGGAACAAAATTTCTCTCTACAATCATAGGAATCTTGGCATCCATAACTACGCTGCCAGCCAGGCCCCCGCGAATGGCCTGATACACCTTCCAAGGATCAGCTCCTGCCTTGGTGGCCAGCACAAAGGCCTCTGAAACTGCGGCAATGGTGAGATTTACTATAACCTGATTGGCCAGCTTGGTAACAGAGCCGCTGCCGCTGCCACCTACCAACAAGGCACTAGAGCCCATGGCCTCAAAATATTCCTGCAAGGCATCAAAGTCCTTCTGATCGCCGCCAGCCATAAAAGCCAGAGTACCATCAATAGCCTTAGGCTCACCACCTGATACTGGAGAATCCACAAAGCCACAGCCCAAAGCCTTGAGCTTTTCATAACATTCCTTGGATTCTACAGGAGTCACAGAGCTAGTATCGCATACAATAGTTCCTGGAGCAATCTGAGAGGCAACACCATCAGCCTTAAAGAGAGTATCAATGCTGATAGCACCATTAGGCAGGCTCATAAAAATAGCTGCACAGCTTTTGCCCATCTCTGCAGGAGTGCTTGCCTCTGCCCCCAAAGCAACCAACTCATCCACAGCCTTCTGATTCAAGTCAAAAACTGCTAACTCACAACCAGCTTTGAGCAAATTAATTGCCATTGGCTTGCCCATAATACCTAAACCGATAAATCCTGCCTTTTTCATAATAAATCCTTCTTTCTTTTATCTAGATACTCATACATAAAATTTACTTGCATCCCCTTGTTGATTTGTATTATACTACATACCAGTATACCGGTCAACTGGTATGTAGGTATTTTTTTAAAAAAAACGAAAATTTTTTTCTGCCTCAAAAGAAAATGAAAAAATCATTTTCTTTGAATAATATAGAGGTTATAATAAAAAAAACAGTGCGTACCGGTATGCCGATACGCACTTCAGAAGAAAGTACAGGTGATAATTATGAGATATGTAAAGCCCCTACAATTACAAGCCTATGAGGCTCTAAAGGAAAAAATTGCCAACGGTGAGCTGCTGCATAATACCATCTACTCCGAAACAAAAATCTCTCAAGAGCTAGGTATATCAAGAACACCTCTCCGTGATGCTGTACAGCGGCTTTCGCAAGAAGGATATATTGATGTAATTCCCAGCAAGGGCTTCCGCATCCATGAAATGACAGAAAGAGATTTGATTGAAACCTGCCAGATACGCAGTGCTTTAGAAGGGTTTTGTGTAACTGAACTGGCCAAAAATTGCCAAAAACCTGATTCTATCCGTCTGTTTTTCGAATTGGAAACCCTGATTCAACGGCAACAGGAAATCTGCAATCAAAGTCACTCTGCTGCGGAATTTGCCATCTACGATGATTTATTCCATGAAAAAATTGTTATGTCTCTGCAAAACCAGATGATTGCAGACACCTTTGAAAGCTATCATTATCGCATGAGCAGTCAGACCATTATTTCCTTGGAGGTAGAAGGCCGTATGGAGGAGACCATTGCCGAACATAAGGATATTCTTAATTTCATGAAAATAGGGGCCATTGGCCGAAGCTACAAGGCCTCCCTAGCACATTTGGAAAAGGCCAAGAGCTTAATCAAATTGGTAAGCAGTACCTAATCCAAGCCAATGCTTCTAACGGATTTCCAACGGTCGTGGAGCCAGAACCAGTCCTCCGGGTGGTTCCGTATCTGCTGCTCCAGAATATCCAACAGCTGCTGCATGGTACGGCGGATATCCTCCTGCTTGTCCTTGGTTCTTTCCACATAAATTGGCGGGAAAATAGTAATATGGTGTCCCCCATCTGGCCGGTGCTGAATCTGTCCAGGAAAAATAGGGGCATTCTGAATTCTGGCCAGAGTAGCTGGGCCTGTGACACAATTGGTTTTGCGACCAAAGAAATCCAGAATCATACCGTATTTCAAGCTAGGATCCTGGTCCATAATCAGACCAATCATCCAGCCCTCCTTAATCATCTTCAGCATATCCCGTCCATCAGATTTGTAAGTAATATGCATGCCGGACATTTCTCTATATTCCAAAATAAAGCGATTGGCCTGACTATTCTTCTGCTTCATGGCCACTCCCACCAAAGGTACGCCATATTGGGCCAAAGCTGCCCCCATAATCTCCCAGCTATCGCTGTGATTGGTGGCAATAATACCTCCCTTACCAGCCTTTACCGCTTCCTGAAGGTATTCCAGACCATCTATAGAAACATGCTCCTGCATCCTGCCCTTTTTTATCAGCTCTGGATAATGCAAAATCTCCATAATCATAGGGCCAAACTGCACCCAGGATGCTTTGGCTATTCGATCAGCCTCCTGTTCATCCACCTGCAAACAGCGAACAATATTTTCCCGAGCCATTTTTTTGCGTTTTTCTGGCACAAATATCCATGTAGCCTTGCCTAAAATATTTCCCAGCCTCAGGCAGGAAGCCAAGGAAAACCGGCAGGCAAGCCAACTCAAAAATTTTAATATATAATACATTTCGTAAGCTCCTTTATATTACCACTTAATAATATTATTTTACACTATTTCACCACAAAAGTGAACGCAGATATTGCAGCCTAGTAAGCAAAAATTCCCAGATGACAACTCATCTGGGAATTTTGTATTTTGCAGAGGTGGTAATATTAACACCTTACTATTATTTTTCCAGCTCCTTAACCTTTTTCTCCAGAGCCTTCAGCTTCTTGTTCATATCAGTTATCTTCTGCAAATGTGCTTCCATCCGCAGCCATTCCTGATGCGGACGAGCAGGGAATCCTGCATAGAATACCCCCTCAGGAGTATTGCCAATAATACCGCTGCGGGCAGCAAAAACAGAATTACCACCAATGGTAATATGGCCCACCGTGCCAGTCTGTCCCCCAAAGGTAACATTAGGGCCAGAGGTTGTGGAACCAGAAATACCAGTTTGAGCCACAATCAGATTGCCTGCACCAATATGGCAATTATGGCCAATATGTACCAAATTGTCAATCTTGGTACCCTTGCCAATAATAGTTGAGCCAATGGTTGCCCGGTCAATACCAGCGTGAGCACCGATCTCTACATCATCCTCCAAGACCACATTACCCACCTGAGGCACCTTGGTATGAACGCCATCCTTAGTGGTAAAGCCAAAGCCATCTGCACCAATAACGGCTGAACTATGAACAATAACCCGCTGACCAACCTTGCAATGCTCACGAATAGTAGCACTGGAATAAATAGTAGTGTCCTTGCCAATCCTTGTGTACTGACCAATATAGGTATGAGGATAGAGTGTCACACCATCTTCAATAACAGCGTGATCATCTACAAAGGCCATAGGCATAATGGTTACGTTTTCGCCAATAGTAACATCCTTGCCAATATATGCCTCTGTACTAACACCCTTCTCATGGATAATAGGCGGTGTATACAAAGCAAGCATAATAGCAAAAGCTGCTCTGGTATCTTCTACGAATACAGCCGGCAAAGGAAAGTCCTGCTGTGCTTCCTTGATAGCCGCTGGCAGCAAAATAGCCGTTGCCTGACAGTTTTTGGCCTCCTCCACATGGTTTTCATCAGCAAAGGTAATATCACCAGCTCTAGCGCCGGTAATATTATTGATACCACTAATCTCCACACTGCCATCTCCCTGAAGCTGGCCATTAATGCGGGACGCAATCTCCTCTAAGGTCATAATCATAGCAAATACCCCTCTAAACTTTAATCTTCTCTACCCTTAACAATTACAGCTTACTGCAGTTTCTGTATAACCTCATCAGTAATATCTGTACCACCGCTGACAACTACGCCATCCTTGCCATTACTGTTTACCACAGTGTCCAGCTTCTTGGCCTTTACCACATCATCCAAAGCTGCATCTACCTTGGACTTTATCTGGGTGCTATACTGCTGCTGTACACCGGCAGCCTTCATGCGAAGCTGCTGCTGAAGTTTCTGCATATCCTCCTCTGAGGTACCATTAGCCTGAGCCTCCTGCAACTGCTTTTCTGCCTCCTGCTGTACTTCCTGCATCTTGGTCTGCATTTCCTCCATAGAGGATTTTATCTGAGGAGCCTCATTCTGTACTCTAGACTCATCAATATATCCTACATTAACCTTGCCACAGCCTGTTGCCAATGCTACTACACAAAGCACAGACATAATAACTGCTGCAATTCTCTTTTTGGTTTTCATATAAAAAGCCTCTTTCCTGCTTTACTCTATTTATCTGCTCCTAGGGCTTGAAAGGGCTGCTGCTTCATTTCCTGCAGCATCTCCTCTGTCAAATCCAAAGTATTTACGCCAATCACCGGACTAAGGACTGGTTCCCATTTCCCTGCGGCCAGATTCTCATAATCAATCCCACGCAGATTATCTGCGGGACTTGCCAAAATCAAGGTAAGCTTGTGCATAATAGCCAGCTTGGCGGCTCTGCCTGCAATATCATTATAAATTTTATCCTGAATCTGTTTCAGCTGCAGCCTGCGTCCTTCCAACAAAGCTCTCCTTTTGGCAGATTTAATCTTGCTCTCCACTGGAGATACAGCCTGCTCCATAGCCTGAGCATTGCGAGTCTGTACAGCTAATTCCTTGTTCAACTCAGCCTGCTGGAATTCCTGCTTGGTCTGAGCCTCCAGCTTTTTAAGTTCTGCCATAGGCCCCGCTGCCTCCTGAGCCATCAACTGGCGGAACCTTTCCTCCTGCTCCTGAGACAAAGCCTCTAGCACCTGACTTCGCTGCTGTTGCAGCTGGTTGATTTTGGCCTGCATTTCCTGAACCTGCTCTGAGTTAAGTCCCAACACATCAGCGCTATCCATTTTGATCCGTAGATTCAATATCTCATTAAGATATTTTTGACCTGCTGCCTGACGCTCTGCCTCATACTGCGGTTTCAGCTCCTGACGCTTTTGCTCCGCCAAGGCATTAAGCTGCTGTACCAATTGAGCGTGCCTTGACAAGCTGTCCAGACGGGTTTTCTGATAAACCGACTCCTGAAACAACTCCTTGTCCGGCACAGGGGAGGCCTTGGGAATATTAATATCCTCCAAAGCAAGAGTATTTTCCAAGCGACCTATTTCCTGCTGAACCTCCTGCAGCCTATCATAATCCGGATGAGCCTTGATTAGCTGCTGCATATCCAGCACCCCAATTACCGGTTCCTCTGTTACAGCCTCAGGCTGAGGAAGCTGCCACATTAGATATGCCCATAGGGCACAGAGGGACATTAGCACCACAGCAGCACCAGCCAGCACTTGTTTTTTATGCTTCACCAACGGGGTGGATGCCTGCTCACTGTTTTCCTGCTCTGCCGCCATAGAATCCCTCCTTTGCTATTACATACACTTCTATCCAATATCAGCAAAGTACCGAGCGCCTTAGGAGCTCGGTACTGCATATGCTTCTATCGTTTTATGGATATTACTTGGACAGCTTCTTGATAACATCCTGAGTAATATCAGTACCGCCGTATACAACAGTGTCCTTGTTCAGAACAACGGACAGACCCTTGGCCTCGGCAATAGCCTTGACAGCATCCTCAACCTGCTTCTGAACTGGCTCCATCAGATCAGTATTCTGCTGCTGGAGTCTCTCCATGGTCTGCTGATAATAAGCCTGCTTCTCCTCATCGCTCATATTAGCAGCCTTCTCATTAAAATCCTGCTGAGCCTGCTGTACAGCCTTCTGCATTTCAGCCTCTGCATCAGTATAAATCTTCAGGCTGGTAAACTGACGATAATCAACAACACCTACATTGGAAGATGAAGCAGCAGAGGCCACACCAGTACCAGACTGAGTCAAAGCCAAAGCAACTACACTGCCTACGAATACCAGTGCAATCAAAACACTGACAATTTTTACCTGCGCTTTTTTCAACTGAATCATTTTCTTTTCTCCTTTTTCCTATACATAAATATCTACAAATGCCTGCCCTTATTCATGTAACGGCATAACCATATTTCCATATATAAAGGCAAGTCCATTATAGCAAAGTCTTATTTTTACTTCAACAGAATCCTCAAAAATAGCCAATAAATCTCAACCAGCCATTATGGCTGTCCACAACATATTCCACCGTCAGAAAATCATGCAGCCTGTATCGAATACCGTATTCATTTTCCTGATCTCGACTGCGATAGGCATATCTTAGCTGCCATTTGCTTCCTAGAGGCTGATACAGCTCAAAGCCTACATTGTTATGGCGCAGATCATATACCCCGGCCAAGCCTGTTCCACCCGGCAGACGATAGCCATAGCCTAGATTCCAATCGCAGCGGACAGCCTGGGGATAAAAATCAAATCTGGTAAAAATTTCGTCCCGTGAGGACAACATCCTACCCAGATGCAATCTAGCCATAATACTGGTGTCCTCCTGATTGCCCCAGGTATTCCCCATATCTGCCCAGCCCTCCAGACGAACTCTATAAGTATCGGAGTCAGAACGGCTCATTACCGTTAGCTGCTGCCCAGGAGTAATATTTACCCTGGTATGCATATCCCAACTGTAGCTGAGGGAGTCCTCATTCAGCACATCAGCTAGGTAGCTTTCCAACTCACCCTGATGCCTTTCCACAAAGGACACTGGCAAGCCTATCAGCTCATTTACCCTGTTTTGCATGACCTGCCGCCGCAAAAGCAAGCCTGCATTCAGCACTGTATCTGAATGCATACTTAAATCCACTGTGCGCACCACTGGTAACAAAGGATATAATATCAGATTTATCTGAGTATTTTCTGAAACCGCCACCTCAAAATCTGCCTTAAACTCTGGGGCATGCTGCAGCAGAAAGGTATTCACCTGTTGCTTTAGCACCCCCTGAGTCCAATCTACCGCAGCAATCGGCAGCCCCTGGAGACTTCGTTCAAAAACTTCATCTATGCCAGCCACATCCTGATATAGCATATCTGCCAGCACTGGGCTCATGCCCTCCACTTTTACATGGGTTTCCACCTGACAAATTTTATCCTGCCAAGGAATAAGGGCAATTCTAACAGTAGCTGTTTCACCAGTCTCTATTGACACTTTGTCCACCGTATAGCCGATAAGAACTTTGTCAAAAACCTGCTGAATAATACCAGCATAATGGGCATTATTATCCGCAAGCTCCTGCAAGTTCATACCATCCAATAGCTGTTCTGCAATAGCCTGAACACTTTTTTCCATACGCTGCTTTACAGGCAGCGGCAATTGCTGGCTATCTCCCACCACTGCCACCACCTGATTGACACAAGGGGCCATCTGAGCTTTTGTCTCCATAGGCCACAACAAACAGCATATGGCCGCTAAAAGGATTGCCAGCCCCTTGCCTGCCATTAGAATGTGCCGCCTACATTAAAGTGTACTCTATTACCCTGAGAACCATGACCCACATCAACGCGAATCAGACCTAATGGGGAATCCAGCATAACTCCTACACCGTAGCTGCCATGAAGCTTGGATGGAGTCCAGCCGCTATCCCAAGCAGAACCAAAATCAGTAAAGAGAGCAGCCTTGAAGTTCTTGGACAGTGGGAAGCGATATTCAATATTGCCCAGAACCATGCTGTTGCCGCGGAACATATCGTCACGATAACCTCTAATGGTGTCCTGACCACCTAGCATAAATTTGGACACAGTTGGCAAATCATCGGTAGAGTGACCATAGCTGCCGTGGAAAACCAAAACCTGATTGCGGCCAACCTTGCGGAAGGTAGAACCATCAATGGTAAATTTATGATATTTGAAATCTCCGCCCAGACCTGCATATTCATAACCCAAAGTAGACTTATAGCCCTCAGTTGGATAAATATAATTATCACGAGTATCAGTAACATGCTGCAGCAGTATGGAACGAGTCAAGCCAAAATTGCTCTCTCTCCAGCTAGTATCAGCACTTCTATCTGTACCACTCTTATGCTTCTCATATTTATCATCCTTGTTGCGGAAGGTAATGGAATTGGAGGTATACTCACTCTGAGGTCTGGAGAAGCCCAACTCAAAGCCTACGTTCTTGCGCATGAATTCCTCTACGAAATCGCCATCCTCATTGTACTCATTGTACTCAAAGGTACGATTGTAAATCCTGAAGATTCCCGCAGTTTCCCTGCTATCCAACCATGGACGGCGATAAGAGAAAATATATCCCTTGGCACTGGTATCGGTGCTGCTTTTGGTAAGAGTAACATTGATAGAATCACCAGTACCTCGGAAGTTTCTATCACCCAGACTAATCATACCCACAAAGCCATCAGAGTTGCTATAGCCAGCACCTATACCGAATACGCCTGTATTCTTCTCAGTAACATCAACCTCCAAAACGCAGGCATTCGGCTCAACACCAGCAATAGGCTTAACATCAACAGATTCAAAGAAATCAAGATTGGTCAGACGCTGATAGCTGCGCACCACATCGTTCTTGTTCAGAGGCTTGCCAACCTTTGGACGCAACTCCCGCAGAACAACCTTTTCCTTTGTTTTTTTCAGGCCCTTGATTTTGAAGCCCTCCAGAATACCCTCATTTATCTTGATAACCAGCTTGCCATCATCGCCTACTTCCATATCACGAATTTTGGCCATAACATAGCCATCCTTGATGTACTGCTTTTGAATAGCTCGTACATCCTCCTTGAGCGCAAAACGATTCAGACGGTCACCCTTTCTCAGCTGGATCTTTTCCATCAATTTTTCCGTAGGCTCTATCTCTGTATTACCCTCCAGCTCCACACTGGTCAATATCGGTGTCTCAAAGAGATGATAAGTAACAATGACACCCTCTGGTACGGATTCAAAGGTAGGATATAAATCATAAAAATATCCAGTACCATAAATATTAGCAGCATCCTCAGACAAAAGACCAATGGAGCATATATCTCCTGGCTTGGAAACCTGAGCCAACTTAATGGTTTCTAGAATATCATCGCTGACACCTTCATATTTAACGTCCACAATGGTATTGCCTTCAACGGCCTTCATGGCCTTATCCAAATCCTCATCAGCAGGACGATTCTGTGCCCATTCACTATTTCTGCTAGGGCCAGCTGCTTCATTTACAGCAACAGCCTCCACATTGCTTTCATCTGGCAAATCCAGAGATCCTTTGACCACTCCATCGCTATTCATCTTAGTGGTTTTGCCAGAATTCAAATCTACGCCAACGCCCATAGGAGCCTCAGTTGGATCAACAGCAGCCAAAGCAGACTGGCTGCCTACTCCTAAGGACAGAGATAAGGCCACTGCACATGCCAAATATTTGTAATCATTTTTCTTCAAGGATATAACCTCCTATATAAATTTCATTAACTTTATCTATAAATAAACAGCCGATCTAGATTACTTGTCATCAGACCGGTGGTAATTTTTTCCAGCTATTCCCTCAACATACTGCCTGCGGACTGCATAAGCTTCTGCATATCTGGCCCCGGTATCTTGGACTGCTGGGAGGTTGCCAGGTTATTTACTGCCTGCTGACTCTTGACTTCAGCAGGCTTTGCTATTGGCATATAATCTGAAGTTCCTTCCTGAGTTAGTTGCTCAGAATTTGAATGAACCTCAGCTTTGACTGTCTCCTCAGACCTTGGTAATTCTTTAGAAATCGGAACCATTTCATTATTAACAACAACCTCCTCTGGGGCAGTCCCATGAGGCGAACTATCCTTTGCCAGAGAATCTCTATTTGGCTGGCTGACAATCGGCAAGGCAACACTATCCTCAGATTGACTGGCATAGATAATGCCTCCCAGTGCCAGCACACTAGCCAATACGCCGGGAACCAGCTTTTTAAACCAGCGTACACATAGCTTTTTGTCATTTTTTTCCTGAGCTCTTTTAAGCTCTGCCTGAGCCAGCATCAGCTTCAAATCTCCCTGAATATCATTTTCCTGAGCCAGAGAATCCTCTGCCCGGCTTAGCCACCCCTTGGCAGCTGTAATATGCTGACGAATCTTTCTGTCCTGCTTCATAGTCTGCTCTCCTCAAACATTAACTAATGAATATAATCCACAGTCTCCCTGCTCTCTGAACATACTATATCAGGGCAAATTCCTTTATTTTGCCAAATAAACGCCCCTTTTCTTTTTATTGCTTTGCCATTCTGCTTTATTTTAGCCATATACTCTGCCCCTACAGATAAAGGAATCCTTACCTATTTCCATTGATGAATAAATCTCGATAACATTCCTCTTACCCTGCGAACGCCGCTTTTTTGCAAACGATAGATATGGGAGGTGCTGACATTCAGCTGCTGCGCCACCTGGGCTGCCTCCTGACAGCCCACATAAATGCGCTCTAACACCATATATTCCTTTTCTGGCAATCTATCCATGGCGGTTTTAATCCGCTGGGAAGCCTCCTGCAGCTCTACCTGCTCCGGTACAGGCATGCCTGTATCTGTCAAAAGCTCTAAACCTGACTCCCTGCCGGGAAGCTCTGCTTCCAGACAGGCAATATCCGCCCGGCCTTCCTTTTTCAGAAAATTATACATCCTGCCTCGAATGCGATGTACCGCAAAAATACTAAAGGCCACCCCTCTTGTATAATCGTAGCACTCTACAGCCTCAATCAGCCCTACAGTCCCTTCCTGAATCACATCCATGATATTATCCAACTTCAAAAAAGTCTCAGCTGTTTTAAATACCAGTGGCTGATAAGCCTCTATCAGCCTGCTTCTGGCCTGCTGGCTTCCCTGTTCCTTATATTCCTGCCACAGCTCCTGTTCCTCGGTATAGGCCAGCAGCTTGACCTTATTTAATTCTGATATATATTTATCCAGCTGCATAGCTCTGCCTCCGCTGTTCTTTAACATAACATCAAGCTGACTAGAAGGTAAATCTGGCTTCCACACCAGCATAATAATCATTATCCTGATTACGTGTGTAGGTAAGATTTATCTTGTTGGACAACTCATAATCAATACCATAGCTAAAATCATTCGTAGTCATGCTTTGCGTGTATTTTAGCAATGCTTTATCGGAAATATTCTTTCCCAATGTGATATTGTACACCTCATACGCATTCTTGTCACCATTTTTTTCAGTTGCGCTGCCGTCTGTCACATCTCCTAAATGCTTGGTACCATCAATAGTATCTCTTTCAATAGTCAACACATCCAGATTCAACACATTGCGCATAGCAGCCTCCACCTCAGAGAGAATGGTCATTTGCAGGCCAATATTCAACATAGAGGTAAGCCTATTGGCATCACTTTTATCCTTGTTGAAATAGTCACTGCGCAAAGTCAAAAGCTGAATAATATCAGCTTCTGTCATTTTGGGATCTGACATAAGTCTGAAATGCATATTAGGCACCAAACCATCCAAGGCAAGATACACACTGGTTTTATTAATCTTGGTGCCAGCTTTCAATACCACCTTTGGCATCAAGGTATCAGCCTGACCAAAGTTAATAGATCCCTCATAAACCTTGAAATTGGTCTTGAGGTAACTAAGAGTGCCTCTGGTTACATATATGGAGCCAGCAGTGTTGGGATGTACCGTCAAGCCGCCAAAATATGCCCCTCCTGCCAAACGCAAATCACCTAAGGTTGAACTAAGGAAGCGGACATTTTTGCCCAACTCCACACTATAATCCAAAGCTGCTAGAGGCATATTTTCCGAAGAATTTGGCAATTCATCCGGCAAGGAAACCAAGACATTTTCTAAGAATAAACGACCTGATACCTTTGGTATAATCTGCTCCGATTGCCCCGGTGGAGTTACCTTCGTACTCTCAACATTCAAGGTGGCATTAAATGGCCCTTTGTAAACAGGACTATCAATATCCAAATTGTCAAAGGAGCCATAAAGCTTGTAATCATCTGGCGTATTGCCTGCCAAATGAGCATAGCCTGTTACATCAAAACTGCCTGCACCCATCTGACCATGGCACTGCTCCAAAGTCAAATCATGCCCTGTAAAAAGCAGCCTGATATTCAAATCAGTTACCGGCTTGGCCACATTCTTTATTTTAAAGGCGCCCTGATAAACACTCATACTGCCGGTAATGTATGGACTAGCCAAGGTTCCCTGCAGCTTCATGCGGCCATCTGTTGGCCCTACAGCCCAATCAATGTATTTGGACAGAGTAGGCAAAAGACTCAAATCTGCATTGGCCAAGGAAATATTTACATCAAATTGATTAGCTCCATTAGGTATTTCCTCCGTAAGCGCAGCCAAAGGCACTCGCCCCTGAGCCGTCAAGGAGTAGCTCTGATTAGCATACACTTTAGTAGCCGTAAGATTTTTTATTTCCACAGCCCTATTTGCTACCTGCAAATTTCCTTCTATAGTATTTACCAAGGTACTTTCCACTTGAAGATTTTTAATAGACACAGGTATCTCCGCCCTAGGAGCAGCATAAGTACCTGTTACATTGACAGTAGTATCTAGTGTACCTCCCACACGGGTTTTAATACCAGCCGCCTCTGTCAAGGCACCAATATCAAAATTGCTTACAGCCGCCTTGACATCAACATCTCCGTCCAAATCTACAGTACCCTTGGCGCTAAAGGTGCCGCCATCTCCCTCTTGGCCACTAAAGTCCTTAATGAAAATTTTCCTTTTATCCAAAGACGCCTCCAAAGTAACATTATCCATGGCATAACTGCCCAGTGAGCCATTGGTAATATATGCACTAAAACTTGCCTCTGGTGCATCCAGGGTACCTCCCAATATGCTATTGCCTGTAATAGTACCATTGATACCATTATCCTTTAGGCCAGCAATTGCCACCAGATTATGAATATTTCCCTTGTCCACATCAAGACGTCCCTTAATGCGCTTGTTATCAATATTTACATGACCTGTAAACTTATACTTTCCCTGTTCTTGCTGGAAGGAGAGATTTTCCATAAATACATGACGATTCTCATAGCGGATGATACCACCTACATTGGTAATATCCTGCCCATTGGCTGCCAAATCATCGGCTGCCAGGCGACCCTCAAATAGAGGATTTTCCAAATTACCTGTCATCCTGCCATTAAATCTAGCCTTGCCCTGCAATGGAATAGGCAAATCCTTATTATAGCGGCTTAGATTGATTTCATGCACCTTGGCAGCCAAATCCAACTTGCCTGCCTTGTCAATAGTCCCGTTAAAATCCACATCCAGCCAAGGAGTAAAGACATGGAAATCCTGCAAAATCAGATCCCTATCCTTGATGTAATAGTCACCGTCCATACCATTGACGAAAATACCATTGTAGCTGCCCTGATAGAAATGTATGTAGCCAACTACATTAGGGTCTTTAAGGGTACCGGTAATGGTGATAACATTATCCACATTGCCGGTGAGCCTCTGATCAGGAGCCACTGCCTGCATAATATCTTCCATGCGGGCTGCTACAGTATCAATGCGCATATTGATACCCTTATCTCCCAGGAAGCCTACCATGCCCTTGGCATACCATTTGGTTTTTTCCCCTTTTTCCATAACAAAATCATCAATTTTTACTCCTCGCAGACTGCCAGCAGCAGAACCATGTATGCGATCAAAGGGCTGATGATAAATTTGTCCATCATGGGCAGCATATTTGGCTCTAACAATGGGATTGGCTATATCCCCCTTCATAGTGCCCTTAATATCCAGATAGCCAGCAATTGGCACATCTGGCAGGAATTTACTTAAAAGTGACATATCCATCTCAGAGCCATAGAAAGCTACATCTATGGTTTCATCTGGCACAATAGTACCCTCCAAGCCAAAGGATCCTCCCCCTGGCAGGAGACAGCTCAGATAATCTATGGATATCGCCTTGCCCTGTCTAGCCAATGATACTTTGAGATTGTCCACCACGACTCCCTGATAAGAAAGCCCGTTGCCATTTATGGCACCATATAGCTGAACATCCTCTATATTATGTCCATTTCCTGCTAGTGCAAAATCACCATTAATATTACCAGCCGCAGCAGAGAAATCCGTATTAATTCCTTGATTGCTGGCTATAGAGGCAAGCTCCCCGGCTGAAACACCTATTAGCTTTACATTACCTGTAAAATCATAGCTTTTGGCATCAAAGGTGCCCAAAGCATTAATATTACCACCTGCTATATCCGCACTGGCCTCCTGAATAACCACCATGCTATCAGCATATACCGCCTTGGCTGTAAGATTGGCAAAGCCTATCCCCTGAATACTGCCTTGAGGCACCTGCAGATTGGCATCTACCTTAAGATTATCAATATCCCCTGTAATATGGGCCGCAAAGCCAACTGCTCCTGCATACGGTATATCTTCCACTATTACAGCAGGCTCAAAAGAAGCTGATTCCGCCTGCAAATCCAGCTGAGGCTTGCCGCTGTTCAGAGCGATTTTTCCATGAACAGAAGCTTGCTGTCCCTGAGTTTCTGCCCGCACAAATACCCTGGCTTCCTTTTCATTAAAAGTAGTCAGTGCCTTGATTTTCTCAATGTGATGGGATTCCAGCAGGGTACATTGCCCATTCTCCAGCTCTATCTGTCCATGATAGAAAAGTTCCTGCCCTACCCGCTCGCCAGCAAGCTGAATACCTTTTACCTGGCCAGATATATCCTTAACAATATTTTCATCTATGGTGCCAGCTGGAACATAAGGCAGATAATTTTCTATGGCCGCGTTTTCCACAGACAGCTGGAAAGTCTGGCGGCCTCCGGCCATGCCCTCCTTAGCCATATCTGCAATATCCATAGTAGCAGAAACATGAGCCTTAGCTCCCTGATTCACACCATCTGCCTGTAGAGATATAGCTGGATAGCTAGCCATATCTACCTGACCATTAATCTCCTCCAGCACAATAGGCTGATTGTTATAACTGCTGCGGAGAATGGAATCCTGAATATTTACCTTGGCTGTAAACTTGCTGCTGCTTTCCTTTTTCGACAACAAATCCTCATAATTCCAGCTTCCGTCCTGTCGCTGCAGAATACTAACATCAGCCTTATTAATATCTATTTCACTAATACCCTCTGTGGGGGATTTTGCCAACATAGCCCAAGGACTTAACCTAATAACCGCCTCCTCAATATGGGCCAGCTTTTCCTGTCTCTTGTCATATATGTCCAAGTCATCAATCTTCAGCTCCCGCCAGGATAATACCTGAACCCTGCCCAAATCCACCTTTGATTCCAGTAGTTCAGTGGCTATTTGACCAGCCTGACTAGCCGCCGTATCCATAAAGCTTTGAGAGGAGATATATGTCCAAAAGCCCATAACCAGCAAACATATGGCCACAATTACGCCACTGATTATTCCCAGTGTTCCTTTTCTCATAAGCACTCTCTCATCCCCCCTAAATCATATTATAACCCCTATATTATTGAAAGAAAATGCCCCTGCATTTTCTTTCAATGGGGTGACCACGAGGGTGGAGATATGGTCTCCACCCTGTCATTAGCACGACATCCCGCCACCTATAGAGGTAGGAGACATCGGACAGTTATATCATACCATATAATATAAAGGATCATTATGAAAATCAGATTAAAGATGGATAATCTGAGAAAATTCCTTAGTTATTTCTTCTTCATGGGTAATAATCACCAAGGTTTGACCCCTTGCCTTTATGCGGTGCCAAAGAGATGCCATCAACTTGGCAGCTCTTTGCTTATCCAGTCCACAGGTAGGCTCATCCAATATAATCAAGGGAGCTGTGCCTGCTATGGCCAAGGCTGTAAGCAGGCGGCTCCGCTGTCCACCAGATAAATCACAAGCATCCTGTCCCAAGGGAGTATCAACTCCCTGAGCCATGGACTGAACTACTGTGGCCAGCTGAGCATCCTGCAAGGCCTGCCACATATCTGCTTCATCAAGATCTGGACATAAAATACGGAAATTTTCCCGAATGGATTTGGCAAAAAGTACACTGCCCTGAGGCATGGCACTGATATTTTGCCGAATGTTTTGTATATCCATAGCCAAATAGGATTTGCCCTGCCAATAAATACCGCCCTTATCAAGAGGCCAAACTCCCAACAAAAGCTGTACCAGCGTGGTTTTGCCTGAACCACTGGCACCAACAATGGCCGTATGCTGTCCCTGCTGTATCGAAAAAGAAAGATTGGTCAAGAGATTCTGCCCCTGTCCATAGGAAAAACACAAATTCTCAACCCAAAGCAAAGTCTGCTTTTGCTCCGGCAAAAATGATATCTTCTTAGCTGCCAATTGCTCCCTTTGTCCCCAATTTACCTGTTGTTCCTGGGAAGGCCAAAGGGAAGAAGCTGCCCTATTACTGCGCTGTATCTGACGCATCCCTTCGGGTAACATACGAAATTCCAGCAAAAGAGTCTGCAATACCAAAAAATATACCGCAAAATCAACACCTGAAAGTTCTCCTGATGCCACAGCAGGAATCATGCTGCCCATAAGTAATATCACTACCAGCCCATCCAATATATTCAGGAAGGTATCACCTTTATCATTAATGAGGCGAGCCTTTTTATCCTCCTGCAGCTTCCCCTCTGCCGCCTGTCTGAGAACACCCAGGGCAGAAGCTGTACCTGCCCAATACAATTCATCCGCCCCAGTTCCCATATCCATTAAGGCACTGCGATAAGCACCATCCAGCTGCCTGCTATCAGGGTAGCTTTTTTGCCAAATAAATAGGGGAATCCCTAGACGCAAAATAAATAATAAGGGCAGGAGCCAAAATAAACTTGTATGCCTAGCTAACCAATAAGTAATACAAACCGTCAAAATACCTGCTGTCACCGATGGCAGCATCCCCCGCACAAAAAAGTCTCTTAGCTCGTCAGCTCCAGCCAACAAATCATGCAGCAATTCTCCCTGTCGGGCCACACCTCTCCGCAGGGGCAGCAGCAGAGCAGCTTTTTTGTAAAGGCTTACACGTATTTGGGTTAGGCCATGAAAAGCAAGGCGGTGAGAAATATACCTTTCTCCATAACGAAATACGGCGCGAAAAATACCACAGGCACGAACCCCGGTGATACCTAATGCCAAGGCGGAAAGAGGAGGCAATAAAGCCGCAGAGGCAATCAGCCAGGCAGAGGAGCCCAACAGACAAATGCCTGCCGCTGCCGCCCCAAGGCTTACCAAGCCTGCCAGCAGTAAATCCCAAGGAGATACCAAAGACAGTAAATGGAGCAATCTCATAAAACTACCTCCTCTTCAGTTTCAATCTGCACCTCTAAATTTTGTTCCACTGACTCTAGCAAAATAATATTATCCGCTAGAGCCACCAAATCCTCATCATGGCTAACCAAAAGCAGGGTTCTCCCTTGAGCCAGCTCCCACAGTACCTTTATGATTTCAGCCCTGGCAGTGGAATCAAGGGCTGCCGTAGGCTCATCCATCAAAACCAAATCCCGTTGCTGATAAATGGCTCTAGCCAAACCCAAACGCTTTCGCTGCCCCTGAGACAAGTTCTGGCCTCCTTCTCCCAAAGGAGTCAACATGCCCTGAGGCAATTGCTCTGCCCAGGAAAGCAATTGAACTTTTTCCAAAACCTGCCTTATTTTGACCTGCTCCTCTGAACTATAGAAATCAGGCGCAAATACCAAGGTAATATTTTCCGCCAATGTGCCATTGAATAGATGAGGCTCCTGAGGCACATAGCTTAAAGGAACCCTAGGCCTTCTTAATATACCTTTTGTGGGAGAAAGCAGTCCCCCGCAAAGTCGCAAAAGAGTTGTTTTGCCGCTGCCGCTGCTCCCTCGAATTACGGTAATTTGCTGCTCAGGTACCACAAAGCTCCTATCTAGCAATACCGGCAGGGATCCTGCTCCGTAACTAAAGCTTATATGCTGGCCTATTATTCCTCCCTTTTCCCTAGCCGAATCATTTACTGCATCGTCTTCTGTCTTAACTTCTCTAGAAGGCAAAAATGCTGCTAGGGACTTTTCCGCCGTATAGGCGGTCATACCTCCATGAAAAGCTGTTCCTGCCTGTCGCAGTGGCTGATAGAATTCCGGTAACACCAGTAGAACAAAAAAAGCTGTAAAAAATGTCATCTGTCCATATAACAGCCGCAAACCTATACTCACAGCCACAATGGCTATGGAAAGAGTGGTAATCAACTCCAAAGCAAAAGCTGAAATAAAGGTAATTTGCAGCACCCTCAAGGCAGCTTGGGCAAAATTCTCACTAAGACTGGCCACCTTCTTTGTCAGGCTTCCTTCCTGACGAAAAAGCTTAACAGTAGGCAGGGTGTGCAAAAGCTCTGCAAAACCAGCAGAAAGCTCCGTTAGCTTCTGCCATTCTCTTTCACTGGCCTCACGGCTTACACGGCCTATAAGATAAAGAAGAAAGGGGGCAATAGGCAGGGTAATCAGCATCAGCAAGCCAGTCATAGGGTCAGTCCCAGCAGAAATAATCAGCAAAATAGGCAGGGTAATAACCAACCCCAAAATTACTGGCAGAACTTTGGTGAACCATAAATCCAATGCATCTACCTGCTCCAAAGCCAAAGGCAGAAGATTATTCATCTGTATGGATTCATTCCCTACCTGCCCTTTTATACCTATAGGAGACAAAATTTTTTCATGGAGTCTCTCCCTTACTAGACTGCGGGCCTTGTAGGAAAGCTCCTGCTGCTGATGATTCAGCAGAAAACCTAACAAATACAAAAAAATAAGCACAAGAAACAGCACCAGTAAAACTGGTGCTGTCACTAATAAGACCGGTGCTGTTTCAGCTAGTGCCCTTTCCTGCATAAATACATCATCCACTACTATAGCTGCCAAAAAAGCAGCAGCAGCAATCAGCAGAGCCCGCCCCGTTTCACATAGGACAGAGCCAGCAAGAATGGCTTTGTTATGAAGCATTGTCTGAAAAAAGAAGTTTTTTTCATATCTCATTGTATCAATAATGTTCTTCAGCGTCCTTGGGAGTAACACGCTTACGGAAAATATAATAGCTCCAAGCCTGATAAATCAGAACAATCGGCACAAATATACCAGCTGCCACCGTCATAATAGACAGAGTATATGGACTGGAGGAAGCATTGGTAATGGTAAGGCTATAGGCTGGATTGAGGCTGGAAACCATCAACCTTGGGAAAAGCCCCGCAAAGAAGGCCACAGTAGTAGCTGCTATAGCCAAGGTACTCAATAAAAAGCTAACTTTGCCATTGCCCTTTTTCATGCTGCCAAGAGCTGCTAGGAAAAATACAGCTGCACCGCACAGTGCCGCAGCTGCCGCAGGCTTGGTAAACAAATCTGTATACTGCAAGGTCAACCCCATGCAAGCCACAAAGAAGATAGTGGCTAAACCGCCAACCTTCATAGCCATGCTCTGACAACGACCAATCAGCTTTTCTCGAGCTAGACGTAGAGTCAGGAAAGAAGCACCATGATATAGGAAAACGAACAGGAAGGCTAGTCCCCCCACAATAGAATATGGGCTTAACAGGTCAAAGAATCCCCCTGTATAAATCATTTTTTCATTGATGGGTATGCCAGCAATCAAATCAGTAACTGCTACACCCCAAAGAAAGGCAGGAACCACACTGCCGAAACAAATAGCCCTATCCCAAAATTTCTGCCAGCCAACAGATTCATGACGGCCTCTCAGATCAAAGGCCACACCTCTCAAAATCAGCGCCACCAGCATCAGAAACAGAGCCAAATAAAAGGCTGAGAACATAGTGGCATAGACATGAGGAAAAGCAGCAAACATGGCACCACCGGCGGTAATCATCCATACCTCGTTGCCATCCCAAACCGGGGTAATTGTACGAAGAATTTCGCCTCGTTCCTTGGTATCATCAGATAGGAAAGGCATAAGTCCTCCCACACCATAATCAAAACCTTCCAAAATAAAGAAGCCGGTAAAGAGTACAACTATGAGAATAAACCAAATAACAGTGAGATCCATCATGCTTTCCTCCCTTCGTCAAAGGCAATGTGGGTTTTCTTTATAAAGCCCACAGCAATCCAAAGGGCTGCTATAGCCAAAACCAGATAGATAAGGGTAAAGCCTACCATGGTCAACCAAACATCAGAGCTGGTAAGGTTTGGCGAAACAGCCTCGCTAGTTTTTTGGAGACCAAAGACAATCCAAGGCTGACGTCCCCCTTCTGCAATATACCAGCCAACACTGTTGGCGATAAATGGCAATGGCAGCAGCCATGGCAAAAGCTTCAAAAATATAGGAAAATTCATAGGACACTTCTTCCAACCCAGATAGGCCGCTGCAAATGCTAATAGCAACATAAGGCCACCTAAGCCAATCATAATACGGAAGCTCCAAAACATGCCTGTAACATCAGGGCGATATTCCCAAGGACCATACTGGGCAGAGTATTCCTCCTGCAGCTGATTAATACCAGTTACAGCCCCAGATGGCTCATTGTACAGCATCATGGAAAACATGGCCGGAATGGTTATCTCCATATCGTTCTTATGCTCTGCTTCATTAATATCAGCTACAATGGCGAAAGGTGCAGGATCCTCTGTTTCCCAAAGAGCTTCAAAGGAAGACAACTTCATGGGATTGGCCTGAGCCAGATACTGGGTATGCATATGACCGCTACCCATAGCTGCAAAAAGACCTAGCAGCATAAATATGCCACCGGCTTTCAGGGTTTGAGTAAAGGCCTGACGGGAAACCTCATCATGGAGAATCTTCCAGGCTGAAACCGCTATTACAAGAAAGCCTGCTGTTGCAATGGCCGAAAACAGGGTATGTGAATATTCACCTATAACATAGGGATTGGTAATTAAGGCCAGAAAATCTGTCATTTCTGCCCGGCCATTGCTAATAGCATAGCCTACTGGATGCTGCATAAAGGAATTTGCCACGAGAATCCAAAATGCCGAAAGGTTGCTGGCAAAAGCCACTATCCAAATACAGATACAATGGGCTTTTTCTGATAGCTTATCCCAACCAAAAATCCAAATACCAATAAAGGTGGATTCTAGGAAAAATGCTGTCAGTGCTTCTAAAGCCAGTGGAGCACCAAAAATATCTCCCATGAAGCGGGCATATTCTGACCAGTTCATACCAAAATGGAATTCCTGTACAATACCGGTTACTACACCCATGGAAAAATTAATAATGAATAGGGTGCCAAAAAAACGTACCAGCTTGCGACTGGTTTCCTTCCAGGCCGGACGTTTCGTGCGAACATAACAGGTTTCCAGCAATGCCACAAAGATGGATAATCCCAGCGTAATTGGGACAAATAGAAAATGATATACGGTGGTAATGGCAAACTGCCATCGCGATAACAGCAATGCATCCATAAGTGTACCCTCCTTTTGTATTACTATAGCGTATTCTATCTGTTATGTTCTTATTATAGCCTAAATATTGCTTCAGCACAATAAGAAAATGTTCGTTTATTTTAATCAAATAGCATAGTACGTTCTACTTATACTGTAATATTTTAATGGAGAGTTATATTTTTGCACTTTAATTATGCATTGAACATGGATGTTAATAAGTTAATACCTGATTTGGTGCGAAAAATCTTCTTCAGAACATTTTGTACTGCTGACATAGGGGAATTGTCCTCGTAGAGATTTACCAAAAAGTCTGCTTCTACCAATATTTGATAATCCAAGCCCTGAATTTCCGTATAGGTGTGATGATGGGCAATCAGGTATTTGATACGATTTATTTGGCTGTTACTAAAGCCTCCTAGATTGCAGAGCAGCTTTTCTGCTTCTCCTGGTCCTTCTATTTCCTGATATTTGCCGGCAGAGCTTTGATATTTTTCTTCGCTTTTGTGAATACCAATATCGTGTAATATAGCTGCTGCCTCCAGAATAAATAACTCCTCTGCTGGCATATTTTCCAAGGTACCAATGGTTGCAGCTAAATTATGTACCTTGATAAAATGCTGAATCCTCCGTACATCTCCCTGATCATATGCAATCATGGCAGCCATTAAATCCGCAATTTTTTTATTCATATAGCATCAATCCTCTCTCACCATTACGATAGCTTATTTACTCTAAAGCAAATTCTGATTTGTAGAGCCATACCTCCCAGCTTTTTTGAAAGACAGCCTGCGGTCATGGCGACTTTTGCTCTGTCGGCTAAATGACCCTACCTGCTAGTTTATTCTTACGCATAGATACCGCTTGTCGCTGGGCCAATTCACAGTAGCCGGAATTGTAGAGAGTGCCACCGGGCTCACTTTTGCTTCGCAAAAGCAGGAAGCCTCCTGACGCAAAAGTGTCATGCCCCTCCG
>CAKPVW010000025.1 GCA_934196075.1 uncultured Anaerovibrio sp. | reverse complement strand
GCGTGAGGCACATTTATATAGCGCGAGCGTGCCGGGAAGGGTATTGCCATGCCTCAGTAAAGAGTAACATGATTTGCCAATCAGCTCTACAAATCAGAATTTATAATATCGAGGTGGCTAAATCTTATAAAACAGTATTACACAATAAAACAAGGGTATACATAAAAAGCAGAAATGACCGCCTAAGGCCTCGAAAACTTAGCGGTCACTTCTGCTAACAACTAGGGCTGACCGTCTATCGGCAGCACTTCTTATCTATCTTCATTATAACATTTTTTTGCCTCATTTTCCACCAGTTGCTGGTACAGCTTCATTAGCTGGGCTACAGAGTTGCCCGAACAGAGTTTTCCCATATATCTAATAGTTCTTTCAAAAGATTTTGATTTCTGCTTGGTACTTCATATATCTTCACTTTATCCTCCACAACTTCCTATTTGTCGATGTATATCTTTCTAATTTGCCCTACATCTACCCAATCACTCAACAAACACCTCATGCCTAAAGGTAGTTTTTACAGAGTTTGTGATAAATTTAGGCAAAGAAAAAAGCTGTAAAAACGATAGGCGACGTTTTCACAGCCTTTTTCCTCTTTTAGGTAAAAGAAGAAGTATCTATTAAAAGAGAGGGGTTTGCGACACAGGGGAATGTCGCGTAAAAGGGGTATATCGAAGTTTCATAGCGAGGGGTGTTGAGCTTCCGACTAACCGATTCTGTCTTTCGCTCTGTGCTATGTCCCTGTCGATGGTTATATAATACTACACTACAATGAGTATGTCAAGGGTATTTTATGATTTTTTTAAAAAAATTACCAAAAGTTTACCACGTATATCTCTGGAACACACAAAATCTACTCATATATTATGAGAATCATCTGATATTTACTGACAATAGTATAGTTCCATGTATACAATTCTGATTTGCATGGAACTTCATCCTTTTCGACAGGACAATAACAGTAAAAACATATCCAAAACATACCCATTAAGATAGGCATGATTTTTCACAGTTTTAGTAGATAGAAAACAGCAAATTTTTATCCACAAAATAAGAGGCAGAAAAAATACCCAACTCAGGTATTTTTTCGCCTCCCATAATGTTATCAAAAAATCATACTATATAAAATTTGCTAACCAACTCATTAAGAGCCTGCTGATCAGCAGCCCCCATAGTTTCCCTTGCAGAATGCATGGACAGCATAGCCACACCTATATCCATAGTCCGCATAGGCACCAAAGCAGAAGCAATTGAGCCTAAGGTGGAGCCACCAGGCTGGTCAGCATGATTCACAAACATCTGACATGGAATACCTTCCTGCTGGCAAAGAGCCTTAATTATAGCCACTGCCTGAGCATCCCCGGCATAGGACTGAGAAGCAGCCTGCTTCAAGGCCACACCCCCATTTAGTACAGGTCTGGTATAAGGATCATATTTTTCCCCATAATTTGGATGTAGAGCATGAGCCACATCC
This sequence comes from uncultured Anaerovibrio sp., assembly GCA_934196075.1. Taxonomy (GTDB): domain Bacteria; phylum Bacillota; class Negativicutes; order Selenomonadales; family Selenomonadaceae; genus Anaerovibrio. Next base: position 27,464 of record CAKPVW010000025.1, on the reverse strand, counting down.
ACAGACAGCATAAAGCCACCGCTAACAGCCTGCCACATAGCCTCCCTATCATAGCCAAAAGCCAGATAAATCCGCTCCAAAACCTCCAATAAAATACCAGATCCAGCCCCCTGCTTGGTGCGGCTGCCAATTTCTTCATTGTCAAAGAAAGCTGCTAGACAAATTCCGGACAATTCCTGAGCCTTGGCAGAGGAAGCAACAATTCCCTGCAAACAAGCCTCTACAGAAGTAATATTATCCAAGCGAGGAGCAGAAACCAGCTCTCCAGCCAAGCCTAGCTGACAACCAGCCTCGTAAGGATAAAGATTCAGCTCATAGGCAAGAATCTCCTCTGGCTCACAGCCTAATTCTCTAGCCAGCCAATGGTCAAAGAAATTTTTATCTCCATCCTTCCCCAGCACCGCCATTAAAGGTAACATTTCCTTTTGCTTTTTGAGAGCTACTCCTTCATTTACCTTGCGGTTCATATGAATAGCCAGCTCAGGAATAGTCAAAAGAGGCTTGGCAAAATCTACCAGCCTTACCTGGGGATGGAAGGCATCCGGTCCCTTCAAGGTAATCTTCCCGGCAATAGACAGGGGCCTATCCTGCCAGCTGGCCAGAATCAGTCCACCATAGGACTCAATATTCAGCACCCCATAGCCATCCTTGATAACGCTGGCCTGGGGTTTGATTCTCAGACCGGGAAAATCTGTATGAGAGGCCGCTATCCGCAGACTATTGGCCTCTGTATAGCCATTACCGCCTATGGTAAAGGCTAAAACCGTGGAATCAAAGGCCTCCACATAATAGCTTTTCCCTGACTCCAGCTGCCATTTTTCTCCCAAATCCAAAGGCTGAAAGCCTGCCTTGCTTAATCTTTTGCTGACCGCCTGTACCGTATGCCAAGGAGAAACAGCTTCCTGTACCAGTTCCAGCAGGCTTCTAACGGAATCGTACATGAACTTACTCCTTTACCAGCAGCTTTTCAATCTCCATAACATACATAGTATGGTAATCCTTATTAGGATACCATTTAGCATCACTTTCCTTATCAAAGAAACATTCAGGCTTCATTTCCTGAGCATAAAGCTTACGGCAAACCATAGCAAGTCTTGCTTCCTCAAAGTAAACCTGCCCATTGTCCTCTACCTTGGTAAGGCCAGTCTTGGCAATTTTATCCTCATCACGGCCGGAAACCCTGCCAAAGTAACTCATTACCTTGTGCTCTGGATCCTCCAAAACAGAAATAGTCATACCCTCGCTATTATCCACAAACTCTTTGGTATACCGCTGAGGACGAATAAATACAAAGGCTACAGGCTTGCCCCACATAATCCCCATACCGCCCCAGGAAGCAGTCATGGCATTGGTTTTACCATCCTTGGTGCCAGCCAGCAGCAGCCAATCCTTACCAATTACCTTGAAAACACTTTCTGCAAAATTTTCTGGTGCAATTTCCTTAAAACTCATTATAAGACCTCCATTTTTCAACAATATTCTGTGTATTTTTTCACAGCCATATGCCAATTATCTACATATATATAATAGTTATCCACAATTCCACTGACTTATGCACATGAAATATGTGGATAACTACGGCAAATTAATTCTGATGTTCAGGCTGAATCATAGTCCAATAGCAAAGCATAGCCAACAGGAACCCACACAGCATAATTACCGCCATAGGTATACCAGTATCTGTGCCAATATAGCCAGCTACCGGCATCATCAAAGCACCTAAGAACATGGAGAAAAAGCCTAACAGAGCAGAAGCACTGCCTGCATTTCGTCCCTGACCATTGAGAGCCAGAGAAAAGCTTGCGGCACCAATAATTGGAATAGGCATAACGCTAATAGCCAGGAAAAGCAGTACCAGCCAGAAATTATCTGCCAAGGCAAAAGTGCCCAATAACAGTATACTACCTAAAATCTGTACTGCAATAGATGTAAACAACATTTTATACTCTGGCACCTTGCCTCCCAGCTTGGCAGGAATCGTGCCAACCAACATTAAACAGACACCAATACCGCCGAATATATAACTAAATTCCTGAGCACTAACTCCGTATATGCCCTGAAAAATAAAGGCTGAACTTCCAATATAGGAAAAGAAGGACATAAAGACAAAGCTCTGTACCAGACAATGGCCCATAAAGTAGCGATTCTTCATCAGCTGAGGCAATACATGCAAAGTAGAAGAAATATTTTTAATCCGCTTCTCTGGAGCCAGTGTTTCTGTGTAAAACAGAGTAGCTACAGCCATAACCAAGCCGATACCTGCCAAGGTGGCAAAAATCAGATGCCAACTGCCAAAAGCCAGCAGCTGACCGCCAATTACCGGGGCCAAAATAGGAGCCAAACCATTAACCATCATCAAAATTGCATAAAATGTAGTCAGCTCTGCTCCCTGGCACATATCTCTGGCAATGGCCCTGGCAATAACTATACCACAGGCACCTGCCAACCCCTGTATCAGACGAGCCCCCAGGAAAATATAAATATTATTCACCAAGGCACAAATCAGAGAGGCTGCCATAAAAATCAGCATACCCACAAAAAGAGGCACCTTGCGCCCTCGCAAATCACTAATTGGCCCAGCAAAAATCTGTCCTGCTGCCATACCAAGAGTAGTCATAGTCAAGGTTAGCTGAATCAAAGCCGTACTGCTGCCAAAATCAGCCTGCAGCTCAGGCAGGGAGGGCAGATACATATCTGTGGCCAGGGGAGCCATAGCCGCCAGAATACCAAGGTAAATTATCATAAGTTTTTTATACATATTCTCGCACCTTTCTTACAGAACAGCACTTTACAACTTTTATGCTGCATACCCCTGATTCCAGTCCATAGCTGCCAAGAACTCCATGATGATATCGGAATTTTTGGCAGTTTGGGCACAATCAGCCAAACTGCCAAAAAATATTTCCTTGTTTATCAGCTCATTTAACTTATGTCTAAATTCTTGGGCACTCATATTCCTATATTCATAAAACATATTATCTATATACGGCAGTATTTTTGTCATACTATGAGCAATATTTATCATGTTTACCCACATGACAGTATCATGTCTGGCATTACAGATTATATTGACATTGTTATATGATAATGCCCAGTCTATCAGTTTCTTTTTGGCATACCAGCTGTCAAAGCAAAGTATTACCTGCTTATCTTTTAGCATTGGCATAATTAATTTCTCCCAATAACTTAGTTGCAAATTCCAGTTTTGATTTTTCAGGAGTCCACATGGCATATCCGATAGAAATGGGAATATAACGGATTTGTTGCTGGTAGCCTTTTCGAGTTTCCATTACCGGAACAGACATTGTAAGGCTCACAAAACAATGACCATTGACCATGCGATTTTTTGAATCGTGAAAAGAAAACAAAAAAGACTGTTATCTCCAAAAAGAAATAACAACTTTTTTGCACATTTATTATAGCCAGCCCCTGCATCCTGTAAGGATGACGGGCAATCATCTCCGCTGCTGCCATGTGCCACTAGAATCATCGAGGCTGCTGAACCCTCGGCAGGCTGCCGCCACCATGTCCAGCTCATCATCAGCCAGCTGCTGCTTTTCATCATACTTTGCCATCAGCCTTTCCTTCAGGCTTGCCTGAACCTTGGAAAACTTACTGAAATCCATCTTCGGTTCCATACTCTCCACCTCACCTCAGAAATTGACTCAATACCTGAACCACCCCAAAATCTCATCAAACTAAACCTTCAGGTATCGAAAAAGGCTTGCCATCCTTTCCCACAATCTCAGCATCAGGATACCTCTTGAAATACTCCTGTATTTTATCCAGGCCGATACTAAGGGTTCCCTCCGAGAAAAAGATTCCATCCGCGAAATTTGATCCTTTCTGAGTCACCTTATGCACTTTGACATAATGCGCCTTTTTAGTCTCGTTATACTTAATCTCACAGGTAAGGGTAGTCTTGCCACCGGATACATTATCCATCTCCTCATCATTCAGCATAACCTTATCTTCTTTCATCATAATCGCTTCCTTTCGACTATTCTGCTTTATCTGCTTTTCTGATATGGTTTTCACAACCTTGTTTCTGTCCTTTATATGCGCAGAAACGAAAAGCATTACAAAAAATCTCAAAAAATTTCCAGATTTTTTATATAGTGTAGCCGCTGCCTTCCAAAATAGCTTTCAGCTTGTCCAGCGCCCGGTGCATGACCACCCCTACATTGTTAGCGGTCATGTCCTCCATCTCGGCAATTTCCTTGTTGCTGATGCCCGTCAGGTATTTCAGGGAAACCACCCGCCGCTCCCTGTCACTGAGCTTTTCCAGGGCCAGCAGCAGCTGGCTGTCGCCTTCATCCGACAAAACCTGCTGCTCCGGCGTTTTCCTGCCATCAGCCGGCTCAAAAAACTCCTCCCATGCAGCCTCATTCAGCTTCTTGTTTTTCCTGAACAGGCTGTTCATCTCATTGAGGGCAATACGGAAAATCCAGGTGGAAAAAGCTCCCTTGCCGTTGTCATAATCCCCCAGCTTCACAAATACCTTTTCAAAGGTAATGCTGATAATATCATCCGCCTGCTCCGTATTTTTTACCTTGGCAAAAATAAAATTATAAACCCGCGGAAAAAAATAATCATACAGCTCGCTAAAGGCTTCCTTATCGTATCTTGCCCGCTCTGCCAGCTCATTATAATAACCACTCCTGCGCTCTGCAACGCTCTCCTGCATAGCCAGCATATAAACTCCTCCTATGCCATCTGGCGCTTCGCCAGCTGCGCAAACATGCCATCCATCGCCATCAGTTCATCAAAACTGCCCTGCTCTGCCACCCTGCCATCATCAATCACCACAATCCGCTCCGCTTCCCTGATGGTGCTGAGCCTGTGGGCAATCACAATCCTGGTAGCCTTCATGCGGTTCAAGCTTTCTGTCACAATCGCCTGAGTCCTGTTGTCCAGGGCACTGGTAGCCTCATCCAGCATGATGATAGCGGGCCGCCCGGCAATAGCCCTGGCAATCAGGATGCGCTGCCGCTGGCCGCCGGAAATATTGCCGCTACCCTCGCTGATAACAGTATGCATGCCCATAGGCATGGCGCGGATATCATCAGCAATCCCGGTCAGCTCCGCCGCTTCCCAGGCATCCTCCATAGTCAGTGGCGAGGTTCCTACTATATTTGTATATATATCCCCCGTCATCAGCTGGCCATTCTGCAGCACTACCCCCAGCTGGCAGCGTACAGAAGCCAGATTCAGCTCCTGCATATCCTGATAATCATAGTATATTACACCGCGCTTGGGCGTTTCCATGCCCAGCAGCAATCTCAGCAAAGTTGATTTGCCGCAGCCTGACTTGCCCACGATAGCCACATTTTCCCCGGCACGGATATCCAGGCTGATATCCTTCAGCACATCAGGCATATCATCACCATAGCTGAAAGTAAGATGCTCAATCCTGACCGCCCCAGTCAGCACATCCGCATCCAGCTTGTCCTCCGTCACCTCCGGCACCTCCTCCAGGATAGGCCGCAGGTTGTCCACATGAGGCTTGATGGTGAAGAACTGCGCCACCAGCGGCACTATACCCACAACCGTACCATTAAAGGAAGAAAATGCCGCCTGAAAAGCCAGGAACTGAGGATAGCTGATATGCTGCACCACCTGCCCTGCAGCAGTGGTTTCCTGCATGCCGTACATGGCAGTATAGTATAAAAGCATATTCAGGATAAAGGGCTGCACCGCCCCGATAATGCCGTTATAATTGCCCTGCCAGCGGAGCTTCATCTTCCATTTCCATTCCACGCCAAATACCTTTGACCAGAGATAAAAGGCCTGCGCTTCTGCACCATGCACCCGGAACTTTGCCAGCCCGGTAAAAATCTGCTGCAAAAGCCCTGCTGTCTGATTGGACGCCTGCAGCATTTCCCTCTGAAAATTAATCAGACGGCGATAGATAAATGCCACCACCACCAAATAAACAGCCCAGACTGCCAGTGCCTCCAGGGTAAGCTTCCAGCTATACCACAGCATCAGCCCTATGCTCCAAAAGGAAAAGACAAAGTTGAAAATCTGCCCCACAAACTGCCCTGTAGCCATGGATTTGATTGCCTCAATACCATTCATGCGCTGCAAAAGCTCGCCTGTTTCAAACCGCCGGAAAAATTTTGCCGGCAGCTGCAAAAGCCTTCCCCAGAGTGCCGCCTCCACTGCCATGTCCAGATGATTGGTAATACGCAGCACCGCAATAGAACGCACCAGGGAAAGAGCTGACGTAGTAAAGCCCGTAATCAGCATAATCTGGGTAACTGCCGCCAGTCCCACATGGTCCCGGATGGGAATAATATCGCTAAAGACAGTCTCCGTAATAATAGGGGAAACCAGCGGAATAATGCCAGCCACCAGGCTGCACAGGATAATCGCCTGATAGTCGCGCTTCCAGCAGTGCCTGAACATGAATATCAGCAAATCCCTGACCTTCAGCCTTCTGGCCGGAAACCCGGCATAGCACTGAAAACCGTCACCATCTATAGAAGCCGCCAAACTGCTGTCTACCGGCACCCCCTCCGGGTGGTCATAAGTATACATCTTGTAGGAGCTTTCACTCTCCGGCACCAGTGCCGCCAGCTCCTTTGCCTCTCCCGCATAGCCAAGCAGCACGCCGCAATCCTTTTTGTACCAGTCATCTGACAGGCTCACCAGACGCATGGTCATATTGCCCTTCTGCATAAGCCTCTTTATCAGCCCCAGCTGATCCAGCTTGCCAGCCAGCTCAGGGCTGATATGAATATTTTCCAGGGGCATCCCCAACGCCTTTGCCACCATGCGAATAACAAAAGCTGCACGCTCCTGCTGCTTTTCTTCTTCCTCCTTGCGCTCCACAACCTCCTTTTGCAGAAGATTGTTAATAGACACATCCACCAGCTGCTGCCTGTAATCCGCCGTCTTATCAAGCCTGGCTTCCTTGGACTGCTGCAACAGATCAAAATGCCTGCGCAGCCTGCCAGCCAGCACCTTCTGCCGGTCCTGCCACAGACGCAGCAGCTCCTCATATTTCATAGAGGATATCTTTTCCTGCATACCCTCCCAGTAGGCAAGAGCTTCCCGGCTTTTCAATGCCTCCCGGCTGATAAAGGAAATGTCGAACAACTTTCTATACCAATGACTGAGCAAATGTCCAAGTTCCTGCTCGTTATAATCAGTAGGATTGGCAGGGCACAAGCTGCTTTCCTCCACAGCATACACATATATGCTTATCCTGTCATCATTGATGAGAAAAACAGGCTCCCCGGCGCGCAGCTCCATCAAAAACAGCTGCCTGCTGGTCCTGGCATCCTCTGCGTAAAGCTCGCAAAAGCCCGACTGCACACGCATCAGCTCAAACTGCCCTGACAGCCCCATGCGTTCACCTGGATAAATACTAAGTCCAACTTCCATGCCCGGCATTTACTCACCTCCCACTGAATGCTCATTTTCTGCCACCCTCTGCTGCTCCATAATCAGGTTGTAATAAGCTCCCTGCTGCCCAAATAATTCCTCATGAGTGCCGCGCTCCACAATCTTTCCCTGCTCCAGCACAATAATCTCATCACAATCCCGGATAGTGCTGAGACGATGGGCAATCACCAGACAGGAGCAGCCCCGGCGGCGGATATTCTGCATGATTTCCGCCTCAGTCAGGGGGTCCAGGGCACTGGTTGCCTCATCCAGCACCAGGAAGCTTGGATTGCCTGCCAAGGCCCTGGCAATCTCCAGCCGCTGCCGCTGGCCGCCGCTGAAATTCCTGCCTCCCTCATCCACATGTGCCTCATAGCTGCCATTCAGCTGCACTATATCCTGATGGATGCAGGCATCCCTTGCCGCCCGGATCACATCATCCCGGCTGATGGCAGCATCAAACATGCTGATATTATCGCGCACCGTGCCGCTCATCAGGAAAATCTCCTGGTCCACAGAAGACACCGAATTCACAATCACCCTGCGGGGAATCCTTTCCCGCTCCATGCCATCAAAGAGGATTTTCCCCTCCCACTGCTCATAGAGGCCTGTCACCACCCTGCCCAGGGTAGACTTGCCGCTGCCGGAAGTGCCCACCAGTGCCACCCACCGCCCAGGCTCTATAGTCAGGCTCATATTCTGCAAAAGAGGTGCCGCCAGACGGCTGTATCCGAAAGAAATATCCTTCAGCTCCAACCTGCCCTTCAATACCTTGAACGGACAGTCAGGCTCCTCCTCCTGATAATTCAGCCTGTCAATCTCGTATTTTCGCACATCGTTCAGCCTCTGCATCTGCATTTCCGTAGACTGCAGCTCCTGTCCCAGCCCCACCAGATTGTTAAAAGGAGTCTGGAAATTGCCCATCAAGCTTTGAAATGCCATGAATATACCGGCTGTCATCACCCCTTCCATAATGGAAAAGCCGCCGATGGTCATGATAAGGGCACTATTCAGTCCGCTCATCAGCATGGGAATCATATTGACACTCTGGCTCAAAAGGGCAATCTCCTGGGAGCTTGCCAGCACCTTGGCATGGTAGCCTGCCACCTTGCCAAAAAAATCCGCCTCGTTGCCGTTTGCCTTGATGGTCTCAATCATCTGCAAGCCGTTCATGGAGTTGCCATAGGCCTTGCCTGACTCCTGCTGCACCCGCATGGACAAATCCGTCATGCGCCGCCTGAGATAGAAGAAAACGCCCAAATCCACCAGGCTGAAGCTGACACCGATCACTGTCAGGCTGGGACTGTATTCGTACAGCAAAAACAGGAAAAATAGTGCCGTAAAGAAATCCAGCAGGCAGGTAGCCGCCGAGCCGCTCAAAACAGCTGCAATAGACTCCGTGAAGCTGGCACGGGAAGCAATCTCCCCGGCAAAACGCTGCTGAAAAAAATCCATGGGCAGCTTCAGAAGATGCCAGAAAAAACTGCTGGAATCCGCCAGGGTAATCTTCTCCTGCCACCTGGTCAGGCACCAGCTGCGCATAAAGGAAAGCATGCCGCTCAGTACAAAGGACAAGGTCATGGCCAGCATGAGATTTACCATCCAGTCAGGATGCTTGCCGGTCAGGATATCATCCAGAAAAATCTGGCTCATGACAGGAGATGCCAGCTGGAAAACCAGCACCCCCAGCCCGATCAGCAGCACAAAGAGCACCGCCCACTTGTCCTGCCAAAGCTTGCTGCCCACATCCTTCAGCACGTTGTAGCGGTGTCCCATGGGCTGGAAATTCTCCCCTGGGCGTATTTCCATGGCAATACCCGTATAGGAGCCCTTAAAATCAGTCCAGCTCACAGTGCGCCTGCCTACAGCAGGGTCATTCAGGTACACCCTGTCCCCCTTGATGCCCTCCAGCACCACAAAATGATTGAACTCCCAGTGGATAATCAGGGGATATTTTTCCTCCCGAAGCTGGTCTGCCATCATGCGATAGCCTGCCGTCTCACAGCCCAGCCTCCTGGCTGCCTTCAGCACATTGCTTGCCTTTGAGCCATCACGGTTCACGCCACATTCCTGCCGGAGCTTTTCCAGGGGAATCCACATGCCATAATGTGCCAGCACCATGGCCAGGGAAGCAGCACCGCACTCGGTAGCCTCCATCTGCAAGATAACCGGCACCTTGACACGGCTCCCCTTGTCCCCTGCCAGCCTTTCAGACAAGGAAGCCTTCATATCCTGCCAAAAATCAAAATTCACCTTCATGGCCATCACCTGTTCCTCAGCCACTGGCTGGCCTTGTAGAATACTTTCTCAATGGGAGCCTTGCGGTCAATAATCACGCTGCCTGTCACATAGGTACCTGCCGTCACGGGCTTGTGCTCCCCTACAATAGATGTCCAGAGATACCCCGACGCATCATTTTCATTTTTTACCAGGTCAAACCGCACCTCCACCACGGAATTCTGCACCTGCTGCAAAATAGTCTGGGCCAGCTGTGCATTGCCAAGATTGCGCACCATGGATGCCTGGTCTACAGGATAGTCCGACACAGAACGCACTACCCCCAGCAGGCTGCCTGTCTGGCTAGTATCAGCCCCGTTAGGTGCCAGCTGGATGCTCATGCCCGGCTCCAGCCTCTTGCCCTTGTCTACTGATACATACATAATGCCGGTCAGGTCACTGCGGTCTTCATCCAGGCGGATAGTGCAGATCTCATCACCTGCCCTGACAATGGTGCCCTCATCTGCCAGCAGCTCGGTGACAACACCTGCATAAGGGCTGTAAATCTGCTCGTTGACCGCCTCCGCCATGCGCTTGGCATCATGGGCATTTACTCGCTGCGCCACATCGCTGCGATTGTCCCCCAGGTCAATGCTATTTCTGACAGCGATGGTATCCATAGTCATGTTCACCTGGTCTATCTGGGCCAGCTGCTGATTCTTCTTCACCCGTGCCCCCTTGCTGATATACAGCTTATTTACCTGGCCTGTAGTAATCACGGTCACCTTCCTGAGACCGCCGGCATCCATAATCAGGCCGTAGCCATCAGCCTTGACTGTAAAGGAGCCCATAATAGACCAAAGCACAACGCCTGCCAGAAGCAGCATGATAGCAGACAGGCCTATCCAACCGATGGGATTTGTCACATGGAGCAGGGTATCTAGTTTCTCAGGGGAACGCATCTTGTCCAATGCCTCCCTGCTAAACAATCTCTCAGGATTTACCATTTCATTCCTCCCCTTCCTCCATATTTGCCTCTACCTTCTGCCCTGCCTTCAAACCATCAATGCCGGATACAACTACGATATCCCCCTCCTGCAGCCCGGACAGGATTTCCGCATATTTCTCTCCTACAGCCCCTACCGTCACATGGCGCTCCTCCAACTCATTATTGCTGTTAATCACATAGACATTGCCTGTATCATAGTTGTTATCAAGGGCTTCCACAGGAACAGCAAGGACATGCCGGGTCTGATTGGCTATCAGCACCATATCCTCATAGCTCCTGGCTTCCAGGATACCTGCATCATTATAGACATTAAATACTACCCGGCGCATCTCCGCAGGCTCTGACAGGGCAGGATAAATGCCGAAAATATCCACAGCAAAAACGCTTTTGCTGCCCCTGTTGCCGACATTATATTCCGTGTTGTAGGCTTTGACAAAATCAGGCCGCTTGAAGGACAAAGTAAAATTCTCCTTTTCTCCTGCCTCTCCCAGCAGGGAACGTAGCGCAGCATCCTCCATATTCAGGGCAAACCACAGGGACTTGAAATCCCCTATCAGGCAGATAGGCGTGCCAGCCGTGACAAAGTTTCCTTCCTCCTTGTAGCTGACCAGCACATATCCTTCCGCATTGCTCACCACCTGTAGCCTGCCCTGGTTGAGCACAGCCTGCTCATACTGGGCCTGGGCATTGGCTGTATCAGCCTGGGCCGCCGCAAAATTCGCCCTTGCCTCATCCAGCTTTTCCAGTGATGTAGCATTCTGCTCAATCAGGCTGCTGTAGCGGCTGTAGCTGTTCTTTGCCTGCAGCTCCACTGCCTCTGCCCGGCGCAGGGCACTTTCTGCCTGCTTGATTTTCAGGGGCAAATCCTCATTGGTCAGCTCCACCACCACATCACCGGCATGCACATATTTATTCTTGTGGGTATATTTTTTTGTGATGACACCATCCACCTTGGCAATCACATCCACAGACTGCCGTGAGTACATGCTTGCCTCAGGAAACTCATACTGAGCGTGAATCTGCCGTATTTTTACAGTGGTAGCATTGACTATCACAGAGCGGTTATTCATCCTTTCCAAGATAACGCTCTCGCCCTTGTAATTGACAAAAATGCCATAACCGATAATCGTCAATGCCATGATAATCACCATAATCATGGCTATATAAAAATATTTTTTCAAACACACCGCCCCCATGAAAATACGCACAAAATATATCCCATATCATTCAATAATCACAATCACATTGTCATATTCTACAAAAAATGCAAAATTCCTGCAAAAAAAATAGCACTGCACTCTGTATACACAGAAAACAGTGCCATTTTGGCTACATACATAGACTCAGTCAAAGTAGAAAGTGAAATTATTACGGCAGCAGCTTATCAATACATTCCGCCCCAGTTCACCAATCTGGCAAGGGAAGGAGGGCGTACAGCCATTCCGGCAGCCACATTGTCCAGAGCATCTTCGGATAACTCAACCTTGGCTGACCATGGCAGAAATTTTCAGTTTGTCGTAGTGGTTATTTGTAACTGTGAGCATATACGTATTGAGATAGTTTGATAATTCGTGGATTCTGTTCAGACATTATATGCTAAATTTGCTATCAAACCAAGTAAGCGGATCCCATTCTTTAAAATCACCATATATCTTATCCTGCCCCTTTTTCGTCCAAGCCCTTGCAAGTGTGGAAACAGGATGTGTTGCACCATAAAAAGCAGCCTTAAAATATTCTCCTACACTTCCGGCAGCAACTGCTTCCAGCTCATCTTCAGACAGTTCAAACTTGGCCAATTCCGGGAAATCTTCCTTGAGGGCCTTAGTTACAGCATCAATGGCATCTGCTGAGATACTGATGCCATTATCCAGTAAAAATGCTGCCGCCTCTGCCGAAGTCTGCTTCTCAGCAAGTGCTTTCGCAAACACTTCGTCCTTCTCAAGCTTTTCCATGAGCTTATCCATGTTATCAAAGAATTCCTGTTTATTGATTTTCATAATACAAACCTCCCTAATAATACTTTAATAAATGCTATAAGTTAATCCAATTTTGTACACAACTTATCTACTTGCTTTTCCCTGCCTCCCTTGCTCCCTTGCTATTTATACGCAAATTCCCCCTGGTAATTACATACACATCATAAATTTCTTATTTTCACATTTCAGCTTATTTCAATATGATAATTCGACATATCATCATAAAATCCTGCATACTATTTATAATTTTCAGTTTGTCGTAGTGCTTGGTCGTTACTTCTTGCATATACTGACTGACGTAATTTGATACTTCGTGGACTCTGTTCAGACATTGGAAAGGGGGAGCGGGGAGCTGTTTCAGGATTGTAGCTATTGGCAGATAATGCGATGGTACTGCCCTGAGGCTCTATAAAAAGATCTGACCGTAAGCTTATGCACAACAATGTAAAAAAGTGACCGCCCATTGGAATATGTACTGATGTTCTTTGACAGTTCCCCTGCACTAATCAATAAAACTTACATATCTCGCCAAAGTAACGATCAAGCACTACGGCAAACTGAAAATCCCCTTACCACAGCCGTCTGAACTGGATGCTTGCCATGATATCCTTATCATGGGCACCCTTCTGAAAGCCCAGCTCCGTACTCAACTGCCATCCCGGCTGGAACTCCGTCTCTGCCGCCAGCGAGGTCACGAAATGTGTTCTGTCCATCCGGCTGTACTTGCTGTAGCTTTTTTCCAGCAGTCTGCTGTTATCCTGCTCCTGATAGTCAGCCCCCATCAATGCCTTACGGATACCCAGACGGAAATTCAAACTGCCCTTCGGCAAAAATCTGGTGAACTCCATGCCTGCCTCTGCCGCTGCATAAGTGTTGTGACCGCCTTCCACGCCATAAGCCTTGATGGAACCCTGCTCCTGATAGCCGTTATTTTTCATGTAAGAAAGCTGCATGGCACCATAAGGGCTCACCTGCCAGGTCTTGGTCCCCGGAGCGTGTAGGGCATGCTTCCACTCACCGCCTATTTCTGCTATCCAGCCATTATAGTTGCCCCGCACCATATTATACGTCCCCAGGGAATTTATGCTGACCAGCCTACTGCGCTCGCCATCCAGGTAACCAAAATCCCCATAAAACAGCTGGGTGTCAGCCCCTTTATTGAGTCCTGTGTAATAGCCGATACGGGTATCCTGAACATTCTCGCTACCGTCCATATGCCCGTAGCTGGTATCGTTATAAGAAGCAAACCAGCCGTTGCGCTGCTGCTCACCATGCTTCCAGTCGTAGCCCACGGTGATGGCACTGCCAGTATAATTGGAATCACCTGCCGTATTGCCCCAGTTTTTGGTAAACTTTATCCATGCCGTTTCGTCCTTCTCCTGTGGCAGCAGCACAGGTATCTCCACCCTCATGCCGTCCCCTTCGTCAAGAGAAGCACCGCCTATGCTGAGAGTTGCCGGCGCTTGGCCGAAGGCAGTGGCAAGCCTTGAGGAAAGCACCCGGTTGTTCAAGGTAGAGCTCTGGGCAGCCGACACGGCAGCCGTTCCCTGTTCCTTGTTATTTGTGCCTATTTCATCAATAGCGTTTAATGCCTTGGCATCGCTATCCAGGGCATAAAAGGCACGGAGCTCTCCATCTGCCCCCTGCTGGCCAATAAAGGACGCAGCATTTCTGTTCATGGCAGCATAATCCCTCTGCTGCATATCGTTTGCCCCGGCTAGCGAAGCCTTGGCAACAGCCCTTGCCGTCAGATTTTTATTATCTTCTACCACTGCTCCGGAATAATTCAGCAAACCGCTTCCCTGCACATCAATATTACCGGCAAGATTGTTCACATTCTTGCCCGCCTGCAAAATAGTCACCTTTTCACCAGCTATGCCGTTCTGAACTTCTGCCGCAGAGCCGGGCTGCAACTCAACTTCTCCGCTGACTGTAACCTTGCCTCCCTTGCTTCCGGCAAATGCCAGCAGCTTGCCGGAAGACTCCAAATCTCCGTCAATAGCAAAATTCCTGTCGGCAGTCAGGGCACCGATAGTGCCTTTGTTATAAAAGATGCCAGTCTCAGTATCTTCTGCAACCACCATTTTCTCCACAGGTATCTTATTTACCTTGTAGCTTCCGCCCAGCAACGTAGCACCTTGATTGACTTTGACATTGACCACATCGGCACTGCCGTCATGCCTCAGCATACCGCTATTCACTGTCATTTTCATATTGTCGCTGCCGATGATGTTGCCCTGCATTTCCGTATTGCCTTTAAAATTCAGGGCAGTAACCAAATCCTTATGATACTTATCATAATAATGTCTCTCTTTACTATACTGAAGGAATAGCTTATCACCCTGATCCTTATTTTCTCCCCAGCCTCCGTCATACAGACCATTATCAAAATGCTTCCAGTCAGAAACAATATCTCCTGCTATCCGGGCACCATTATTCACCTCAATCTTATCTACAAAGGCATTCTTGGCGATATACACCGCATGGTCCCTGCCATGAAGCTTTCCATTAATTTCCAAACTGCCCATAGGACCCTTCAAATCGCCATCAGCAATGCTATCCCTGTCAATAACAAAATCCAGTGGTATATTATCACTATCTTGAATAGTGCCGTCTCTGCCATCTACTTTACGATAATAGCGCAGATAGGAGCCACGATACTCCGCATTACCTCCCATCGAATTGCTGCCAAAATCAAAGCGCACTCCATCACCGCCAGCCCCGGCAGCCGTTACAGTGCCATCAATGACAACCTTGTTATTGTTGCCATAAGCCACCAGTACGCCACGTCCGTTCTCGCCATCAGCAGACACAGTAACCCCCTGATCCACAGTTATAGTATTACGCACGCCATCAATGCGGATACCGGCACCACCTGTGCCACACGCCAGCAAATCAGCACTGCCAGCACCTTTAGCAGCATCCGTTGTCTGAAGAATATTGTTATTGGAGTCATAAACATGGAGGCCTACCCCCAGCGTAGCAGTATTTTCCTTGCCAAGCTCATAAGCCGTGCCAGCTGCATTACGAGCAAAATATCCCTGCGTATTTTTGAATGGATTGCCATCCGTACCATTTCCATCCGAATAGATGGAACGCCCAAAGAAATTACGCCTGTCAATATCGTAGCCGATATCCTGCATAATCGCCAATTCAGCTTCCATAAGGGCAGTATAAGAACGATAGTTATGATGGCTCATCAGGCCGCGGGCAAGGTTTATATGAGAAAAATCAGGATGTCCATTTTCCCAGCCTAAGATAGGAATCCCATCTACGTTCTGAAACTTCTTGACCTTTTCGCCAGTTCCCCCTAATACCTCGCTGACATTTTCCCCCACAAAATAAACTCTGCCAGCTGTTGAAGCAGCAGACAATTTGCCTGCATTCAAATTTTCCACGAAAAACACACCAGCTCCATCCGAACTGGATATTTCCTGTCCCTTTGCCGCATAATTTCCATTTTGGTCTACCAGATGGGAGGCAAAGTTATTGCTCCCCTCCGACAAATCAGAAAATACATATTTCTCATTTGTATTTCCAGCTTCATTTTCAATTTTTTTCCCACAAATAATTCCCAGAGCATGGGCAATTTCGTGATATAGTACAACCCGCAAGGAAATTGCACTTTCACTTTGCTGCTGCTGTATCAATGGCTCATATATCCAGCCATAATAAGCACCATTATTTGCCAGGTTTGCACCTATATTCTTACCTATACTCACATGCCCAAATGCCAATATAGAATTTATGTCCCGTTTGTTGTTAAATAAATCCAGATCCCCACATTCCAGACCATTCTGAAAGACATTTAAAAAATTATCGACAGAAATATCTGTCTTTTTTCCATTTGAATCAATTATCATAGCC
The DNA here is from genome assembly GCA_934196075.1 of uncultured Anaerovibrio sp. Lineage (GTDB taxonomy): Bacteria > Bacillota > Negativicutes > Selenomonadales > Selenomonadaceae > Anaerovibrio. Next base: position 11,003 of record CAKPVW010000025.1, on the reverse strand, counting down.
CTAGGGCCAGCACTGGCATTTCCCGCTTGATCGTCAGCCCCCACAACGAACAAGCCCGGCTGCTTCATATTTTTTCCGTTTCTGTACAGAATTTCTGCCCACTGTTCGAAAGCATCCCGGATTGATTTTTTCATGGCTGCATTGTAAGAATAAACCAGGTCCCATTGAGCAATCTCATTTTCCTCCAGCTTTTCCCAGTCAGCCAAATCAAAATACTGCACCCTGAAAATATCATATCCCCCATAGGAAACAATTTCTTCCTCCATGGCGTAAGCCGATGCATTAACGGCTACCAATATTCCCAAGGCAATCATCGACTTTAAAAAACATTTCTTACCGCTCTTTTTCATACCATACCCTCATTTCCCAAAATACCCATTCATTCAAAACAGCATCAGCACTTTACAACTTTTTTGAAAAATAAAACCATTTGCCAGGCAGTGTTTAACATTTCTACCCACAAATGGTAATAGTATTATAACAGAATTTCTCAAAAATTGTCAGCCAAATTTTTCAAATTTTTCCTGACATTTTTCCCATATTTTCATAAAATTCCTAATAAAATTCCAATCTCTACAAAAATCTAATTTTATCGGAAAGATTCTTGTATTTTGCATATTTTTTGGGTATAATTGTATATAAGTTACCCAAAACTTTACAAAAAGAAGCATTATTTATGAACAGGTGAGTAAATGAAAGTTAATCGTATCCGCAAAATCGAAGAGCTCCTGATGGATATGCACAGCTTGTCCATTGATTATTTATGCGAATATTTCAATGTTTCCAAGAACACCATCCGCCGCGATATTGCCGAAATGGACAAAAACGGCAGCATAAAAAAGGTCTATGGGGGTATTGTCCTAAACGAAACCAAAGAACCTGAACCTGAGAACAAGCCAGGTCACAACTGGGTGATGAATACCACCAACCTACAGGAGAAAATGAAAATTGCCCAGCTGGCGGCAGATTTGGTCACTGACGAGGATGTTATCTATATTGATATTGGAACTACAACCGCTCTTATGCTTCCATATATCGAGAAGAAAAAAAACGTCACTGTGGTTACTGCCAATATTAACGCCATCAATGCAGCCATAGAAACAGAAAAATTCAATATTATTGCTACTGGCGGTACTCTTTACCCTCCTAGCAAGGCATTTGTTGGCCCTAGCGTAGCTCGTAGTCTCAGTATGTACAATATTTCCAAATTCTTTATGTCTACTATTGGTGTTTCCATTGAAAATGGTGCCACCAGTGCCTCCCCTTTGGATTGCGAAATTCAGTATCTTTTAGCCACCAAACCTGGCAAACACTATTTGATGATGGATACCTCCAAGTTGGATGCGCCATCTCTGGTTTCCTACAATGCTTTAAAGGATTTTGATTCCGTAATTATGGATCAAAAACCAACTCAAAAATACATTGACTTCTTTGCTAATCATAATGTAGAACTTATTTATAGTTAATAATTTATCCACTGCTGTGGATAACGACAGCTGTTTCAGACAAAATTTCTGAGACAGCTGTTTTTTATATCCAATATTACCAATATCTACTCATTTATTCATCAAAGATATTCACTACTTATTCACAGCTATGCACAGCCTTATTTCTTTATTCCTAAATTTAATATCAAGATATTGTGTTAGAAGGGTTATATTTCCACAATATCTTGAGTTATCCCCATTCTTATCCACACCTGTGGATAACTTTCATTCAATTATTCCACTTTATCCACATATTTCCCTGTATAAACTCTTTTTATCTCCTGTTCTGTGTATAAGATAAGTTGAAAAATTCCCCTCCTATTTTATCTATTTCTTCAAGCAAATTTTCACAAAAGGATGTATAATAGAATAGTATAGTATGCTTGTCATTAGCATATATCCTGCTTTTAGTGAAAGCAGAAGGATAAAATAGCTGAGGCAGCTTGCTTATTTTAATAAAGTGAGATGAAATATATTGCCAAAAAAACAATATGATGAAAAACAGCCTATTTACCGTTCCCGACGTGATAGGCATCAAAAAAAGAAAAAGAAATCCTGGCTGCCCATTGTACTGTTAATTCTGGCCTTCGTGATAGCAGCTGTTGCAGGAGCAATCTTTGCTTCTTCCAGTCTTTTTGATGACAAACCTACCGAAAAAAAAGCTGCCCGCATGGAATCCCCAGATAAAACCGTAGTTATGCTCATGGGTGTAGATGAACGTGAAGGGGATGTAGGCCGATCTGATACCCTGATGATCGCTACTTTGGATGCTAAAAAACACAAAGCAGCTATTCTGTCTGTACCTAGAGATACCCGTGTGAAAATCAAGGGACACGGCTTTGACAAAATCAATGCTGCCTATGCCTACGGCGGTCATAAACTTACCCAAAGCACAGTTGAGGATTTGCTTGGGGTGGAAATGGAGCATTACGTTATTATCAATGTCAATGCTTTCACTAAAATTATCGATGCTATTGGCGGTATAGATATTAATGTCGAAAAGCGTATGTATTATGAGGACCCTTGGGATGATAACGGCGGTCTGGTCATTAATCTTTATCCTGGACAACAGCATATGGATGGCAGCACAGCCATTACCTATGTAAGATATCGTGATGAGGAAGGAGATATTGGCCGTATTACCAGACAGCAAAAGTTTATGAAGGCTGTTATGGACAAGCTAACCTCTCCTGCTATTATTCCAAGAATCCCATCTATAATCAGCGAGGTTGTAGATTCCATCAATACTGACCTTTCTGTAAAGCAAATGATAGAATTTATGGCTGCCCTGAAAGAAGCCCAATCCTATGGACTCCAAACAGAAATGCTGCCAGGACGTCCTATGTACATTGGCGGTGTCAGCTATTGGATTCCTGATTTGTCCAAGCTGCGAGCCACTGTAGCCAATACTCTGGATGTACGAATCAGTCCAGATTTGCGCAGTGCCACCCAGCGGGAAATGTTGGAATACGAAAACTCCGTACCTGAGGATGCCCAGGAAATTCCTATGAACGAAACAACCAAGCGTAAGCTGGGACTGGATCGCTATGATGATGATAGCAACTCTGCCCAGAGCAAGGATAAAAAACATCGTACCACCAGGGAAAAAGAAGCGGTTGCAGATGAATCCATAACTGAATCATCTAAGGATGGTAAAGCTGACAAGAGCAGCAAGTCTGAAGCAGAATCTTCCAGCGCCACTACCCGTGAAACTTTGCCGGAAGCCACAGAACCAGCTCCTGCTCCAAGTATGAATTTGCCTGCTGCTGGCAAAACCTCAAATTAAAATATCAACAAATTCCCCTTTAGAGACTGTGTACTGTCTGTAAAGGGGAATTTTTTTGTACAAAAAAATACACAGAGAAGATATATTACCCTCTCTGTGTACATAAACTATTTTATTCAGCCTTCTGAGTCAGAATCGCCATGGAAGCAACCTTGTCATCCTCAGCAGTTTTCATAATGATAACCCCCTGAGAAGCACGGCCAATAACAGAAATCTTATCCAGACCTGTGCGGATAATAATTCCGTTAGTGCTGATAAGCATCAGCTCCTGCCCATCACGAACTACCTTTAAGCCAATAACCTCACCGGTTTTCTCTGTAACCTTCAGGTTGATAACACCCATAGCACCACGATGATGGCTAGTATATTCCTCCACCTTGGTACGCTTGCCATAACCGCCAGCAGTAACTGTCAAAATCTCTGAATTTCGCTTGATGGTATCCATGCCTACAACCTCATCGCCATCCCGCAGCTTGATACCCTTGACACCTCTGGCAATACGCCCCATGGAGCGTACCTCATCCTCATCAAAGATAATAGCATAACCATTGCGGGTACCGATAACAATCTGCTTCTGGCCATCAGTCTGCTTAACACCAATCAGCTCATCGTCATCGTCCAGTTTCAGGGCAATAACTCCCAGCTTGCGGGTGGTATTGAACTCAGAAAGCTGAACCTTCTTGACAATACCCTTGCGAGTAGCCATAAAGAGGAATTTAGCAGGATTGTACTCACGTACCTGCAATACAGCAGTAATCTTTTCACCCTTGTCTAGCTTCAAAAGGTTAATCATAGCTGTCCCTCTAGCCTGGCGGCTGGCCTCAGCAATCTGATATGCCTTGAGATAATGTACCCGGCCACGACTGGTAAAGAACAGGATAGTATGATGGGTAGTGGTAATAAGAATATTCTCCACAAAGTCCCCTTCCTTGGTGGACATACCCAGAATCCCCTGACCGCCGCGATTCTGCTTGTTATAGGTATCAAGCTTCATACGCTTGATATAGTTATTGTGGCTGACAGTCAATACCACATCCTCATCAGCAATCAGATCCTCTTCGCTCATTTCGGACATATCATAGGTAATAACAGTACGGCGGGCATCGCCATATTTTTCTCTAACTGCCGTAAGTTCTTCCTTGATAATGGTCATAATCTTGCTTTCATCTGCCAAAACAGACTTTAACCATTCAATTTTCTTCAGAACTTCCTGATATTCTTCCTCAATCTTTTCCCGCTCCAAGCCGGTAAGACGCTGGAGACGCAAATCGAGGATAGCCTGAGCCTGTTTTTCAGTAAGCTTGAAGCCATCCATCAAAGCATTGCGGGCAATATCAGCTGTCTGGGACTCACGAATAGTGCTAATAACAGCATCCAGATGATCCAGAGCAATAGTCAAACCCTCTAAAATATGAGCTCTTGCCTCAGCCTTGGACAGCTCATATCTAGTTCTTCTGGTAATAACATCCTCCTGATGCTGGATGTAATAATGCAGTACCTGCTTCAGAGTCAAAATACGTGGCTGGTTATCCACCAGCGCCAACATAATCACGCCAAAGGTATCTTGCAGCTGAGTATGCTTGTACAGCTGGTTCAGCATAATATCAGGGTTAATATCCTTGCGCAATTCAATGACAATGCTCATGCCCTTGCGGTCAGATTCATCCCGCAGGTCAGTAATGCCCTCAATCTGCTTGTCTCTAGCCAGCTCTGCAATCTTCTCAATCAGTCTTGCCTTGTTCACCTGATAAGGCAGCTCAGTAACTACGATTCTTGGCTTGCCATTGGACATGGTTTCAATATGTGCCTTGGCCCGCATCTTCACAGAGCCACGGCCAGTAGTATAAGCATCACGAATGCCGTTGGTGCCCATAATCAAACCGCCAGTAGGAAAGTCCGGCCCCTTAATAACAGTCATCAGCTCCTCTACGGAAGCATCAGGATTGTCAATAAGCATCAAAACACCATCAATAACCTCACTCATATTATGAGGAGGAATATTGGTAGCCATACCTACCGCAATACCAGATGTACCATTTACCAACAGCTCTGGGAACTTGGCTGGCAATACAGAAGGTTCCTTCAGGGATTCATCGTAGTTTGGTACAAAATCCACTGTGTCCTTATCAATATCCTGCAGCATCAACTCTGCAATTTTGGCCATACGTACCTCAGTGTAACGCATAGCTGCTGGAGGATCACCATCCACAGAACCAAAGTTGCCGTGGCCATCCGCCAGCATATAACGCATGGAGAAATCCTGAGCCATACGCACAATAGCATCATAAACAGAGCTATCACCATGAGGATGATATTTACCAAGAACTTCGCCTACAATACGGGCTGATTTCTTGTAAGGCTTGCCGGAAGTCATGCCGGCTTCCTGCATAGCATATAATATTCTTCTATGAACTGGCTTCAAGCCATCACGGACATCTGGCAAAGCTCTGGAAACAATAACGCTCATGGCATAATCAATATAGGAATTACGCATTTCCTGTTCCAGATTTACCGGTAAAATCCTACCATTACCAAATTCCACACTCTCACCTCAATTAAATAATAAACAATATTCAGCCTCTAATTATACCATGAAATCCACTAAAATAGCAAATTTGGCCCTTATAGTACAGTATTTATTTCATTTGCCAATCTTTTCCTGCTTAATTCTGTAAAGAAGATGACTGTGCCTCCTATGCCAGTATAAGCATAAAATTTTTGCCTATATCTATAATCTTGTTTTATTTCTAATATGCCATTATAATATATCTGTATATATAACGTATAGAAAAGGAGAATTTGAAATGTATGCAGAATTGATAGGTGCCATATCTAATTTTATGTATGGCAAGCTGCTGATTATCATGCTGATAGGTGTTGGCCTGTACTACACCTTCCGCACCAGATTTATTCAGCTGCGTCTTTTAGGGGAAACCCTGCGGGTTATTACGGAGAAAAAGGTTGACAAGAACAGCGTTTCCTCTTTCCAGGCCCTTATGGTTTCCACAGCCTCCCGGGTAGGTACTGGTAATATTATCGGTGTATCCACTGCTCTGTGTCTCGGTGGCTTTGGTTCCATGTTCTGGATGTGGCTGGCTGCTATTGTTGGTGGCGGCTCTGCCTTTGTGGAAAGCACTCTGGCACAGATTTACAAAAAGCGTGGCCCTCATAGCAGCTATGGCGGTCCAGCCTACTACATTGAAAGTGCCCTAAAAAACAGATTTATTGCAGTGATTTTTGCACTTTCCCTGATTCTCACCTATGGTGTAGGCTTTAATATGCTGTGTGCCTACAACCTCCAATCCACCTTCTCTGGCTTTGGCTTCTATGATGCCCAGTCTACCCCTTGGATAATCGGCGGTATTCTGGCTGTGATGGTTGGCTGGTGCATCTTTGGGGGCGGTCGCCGTATTATCCGTATTACCTCCACTTTGGTGCCTTTTATGGGACTGATTTATGTGCTGGTAGCTGGTGTTGTTACCCTGCTGAATATCGGCCTGCTGCCTCATGTTTTTGAGACTATCTTTGCCGAGGCCTTTGATTTTGAGGCTATCTTCGGTGGCTTTACCGGCTCCTGTGTTATGCTGGGTATCAAACGTGGCCTTTATTCCAATGAGGCTGGTGTAGGTTCCGCTCCAAATGCCGCTGCCTCTGCTGATGTTTCCCATCCTGTTAAGCAGGGCCTTGTGCAGATGTTCTCCGTATTTATTGACACTCTGCTTATCTGTACAGCTACTGCCTTCCTGTGCATGAGCTCCGGTGTAGAGCCTACTGCGGAAATGGCTGGCGCCCCTTATGTTCAGGCGGCTCTGGATGCTACCCTGGGCAATGGTGCTGGTATCTTCCTGACTGTTTCCATGCTGTTATTTGCCTTTACTACTCTGCTGGGCAATCTCTACTATGTAGATAACTGCTTGGCCTATATTAACGAGGCTGTGCCAGGCAAAATGTTTATGATTTGCTATCGCCTGCTGGCCTGCCTGCTGATTTTCATTGGCTCCGGCTCCAGCATGGGCCTGTTGTGGGATACTGCCGATGTATTGATGGGCTGTATGGCTATTATCAACCTGCCTGTCATCGTCATTCTAGGCGGTCGTGCCATGGCCTGTCTCAATGACTACGAGCAGCAGCGCAACGCTGGCAAAAATCCTGTCTTTAAAGCCTCCAGTATTGGCATTACGGAAAAATTAGATTACTGGAATTAAATTGTAAAATAAAAATGAGGTTATCGCTTTACTACAAAAGTGGCAACCTCATTTTTTTATGCTCTATTTAATTCATTTTTTGAAAAACATATTTTGTAATCAATGTCTGTATAACAATCAAGATAGCAATAATCCCAAAGGCTATGTTGAGATTGGTAGCGTTGGAGATAAAGCCGATTGCTGCGGGGCCGCCTAAGACACCCATATAGCCTACAGTGCTTACGGCGGCAATGGCCTGGGCGGATGGCATATCCTTCTGCTTACCCATAATGGAAAATACCACTGGTACTACATTGGCCAAGCCGATACCCATAATAAAGAAGGAGGCAAAGGTGCCAATTTCCCAAGGGGAGAATATTAACAGCAAAAAGCCTAAACAGCTGATAATCATACCGCCCAGAGCTACAATCTTACGGCCTAAACGGCGTACGGCCGCATCTCCGCCAAAACGGCACAGCAACATAGCTGCGGAGTAGATGGAATAGCCTGTACCAGCCAAAGCAATATCCATATTGTGCACCTCTGTAATAAAGATACCGCTCCAGTCCATAACGGCACCTTCCACCAAGAAAGAAATACCGGTAACAATACTAAAGAAAACCACTATGCCCTTTGGAATCGCTATCAAAGGAGCTTTTTCTTCAGATTTGCTATCATCACCATATTCCAACAGCTTGCCTGAGAATACAGCAATAATAGCTGCCATTATAAGCAGAGAAATGCAGGTGGCATTTGTAACGGAAAGGCCATTGGAGAGGCAAAGGGCAAAAAGGCCGGCTCCTACGAAACAGCCAGTGCTCCACATCCCATGATAATTTGACATAATACTGCGAGGGCTGATTTTCTCCACCAGCACTGCATTAATATTCATAGTTACATCTAGCATACCAATAGCACTGCCAAATAACAACAAAAAGGCTGCTACCATATAAACAGAATTTACCTGACTAAGGCCAAAAAGAATACCTATCATCAACATACTGGCTAGTGTAATTACCTTGCGACAACCATATTTCTTAGCCATCGCCCCAGTAAGTGGCATGGAAAACATGGAACCAATACCTATACACAAAAGCAGCATCCCCATAATATCATCGGTTATACCTAATCGCTGCTTCACAATAGGCACCATAGGAGCCCAAGTAGCGCCAGCTAGACCAGCTAAAAAGAAAATACCACGGACAGAGTGCTGCCGCCATTTTAAAGAGATTTCCTGCATTAATTTTACTCCTTCACAAAATATTAATAATTAAGCCATAATCACAGCTTGTGGAAAATAGGCTGCATTTTTTCAAAGGTACAGATTTCCTTAAAGCCCAGCTTCTTCAGCTCCTGACTTTGCTCAGCAATATAAGCTCCCAAATGCTCCGGCTTATGGGAATCAGAGCCGGTAGTGATAATTCTTCCCCCTAGTTCCTTGTATAGAGCTAAAATTTCCCTAGAAGGTGTCAGCTCCGGTTCCCCTTGAGCATTGTGGATTTTGTAACGAACCGAAGATGTATTCAGCTCAATGCCTTTACCGTCAGCAATAACAATTTTGAGAATCTCTGCTATTTTATCCTGTATCTTGGCAAAAGGGTATACGCCAACCTTGTCATAGCGGGCAATTAAATCTAAATGCCCCAACACAGAATAATCGTGATAATTCTTTACCTGAGCCAAAATTTCATCATAATAACGTTGATTGTATTCATCCTGGCTGTGTCCCTGCTGAAATTCCTGAGTCCAAAATTCCTTGTTCTCCACCTGATGACAGGACATAATGATAAAATCAAAGGGATAGCTGTTAAAAAGCTTTTGGTACTGGAGAATAGTATGAATTTGCAGACCAAATTCCATACCCAGCTTGAGATTTATTTTATCAGCATATTTTTCCTTTAAGACCTGATATTCTGCCACATAAGCCAGATAATCCACATTGTATTGAGGTACATTGGGGTTCTGAATCTTAACCTTTAATTCCTGTCGCTGTTCAGGAGTTAATTTGTCAGCATCCTCCTTGATACCATAGTCCACATGGTCTGTAAAGCATAAATCGGTTATGCCCTTGCTAATGGCATCCTTAACCACCTGCTCCATAGGATAGGTGCTATCATCGCTGTAATATGTATGAATATGATAATCTGCAAACATTATGGCTGCCTCCTCATCATTAATTAAAATCGTTTAAATTCTCCTAATCTAATGTGACTGCGCTGAGAATCATAAGCTATTTCCAGCAGGCCCTTGAAAAGCGGCCTATCCATGCTGTCCAATACCTCCAACACTGGGTGATGAATAGGCATAAAATTATCCTTCAGCCATTGCCTCAGCTTGCTTTCTTCTGGCTCAAAGGCACTGTAAATAGCCAGTTTTTCTGGATTCCACATACAGATAATTGCATTGATATATCTATATAACTGTTCTTGAGCGTCCTCTCTAGAGGACAGTGCCTTGCTCCAGGATTTACAATTATCCAAATGACATATTTCTCCAGCAAAAAGGCTTTTGCCACGGTACAGCTGGTTGTTGAGGATAATACCGCTGCCAGCACCGGCGGATGGGGCCTGAAAGAGAAAGGCAATGCTGCTTTCCTGTCCATGCTGACCAATCACCGCCAGATTCACATCATTTTCTATAACAATTTCTACAGGAAAATACTGCTTCAAGGCATCAACCAAAGGACAACCAGACAATTCTTCAACATCACAGGTAAGAACATTGTTCCCGTCAATAACTCCAGGAATGCTAATAGCTATGGTTTTAATCGGCAGTTCCAACTTGAATACTTCCTGAAGCTGGGATATAAAATCCTCTATTTGCCAGTTATTGGCTGAAAAATCCTGCTGATAAATTTCTTCCTGCCCCTGATTCAAGACCTTAATACTATTGATAATGCCCGTAGCTACTCGCTGAATCCATACCAAACAGTAAAAGGCATTATTTTTGTTCAACACATAGCATTTCTCAGGCCGTCCCCCTGTAGCCTCACGATTTAAGCCTTGCTTGAGATATTCCTCTGCTAACAGCTCCTGCAATATAGTGGTGCAAGTGGTCTGAGAAATTCCTGTGGCCTTGCTTAATTCCTTCTTGCTGGCGCTATGGGTGCGGAAAAAGAAATCCTTGATTTGCTGCTTGTGAAATTCTTTTATCTTATCTGCCCGATTGGACATAAATTCCCACCACCTAAATACTTTTAACGACTATCGTTGAAAGTATTATGCAAGAAAATCTTTTATTTGTCAAGCCCATAAATTCTGATTTGCACGGCTAGGTAAATTTTATAAAATATAAGTTTGACTGCTATTGAAACATTTGTTATAATGCACGTATATTGTGGGATTCTACCCACGGAGCGGACGCAGTATTAAAATACTGTTATCAATGATACAAATGATGGTCGCCCTGCAAATAAGTAAATGTTCTGCCTAGCAGTTTTGTTTACAGGGAGATGATAGCATGAAAAATGTTATCTGTAGAGGTTTCGATAATAGTGTTCCCAGAAAAGGGAAGCGCCTGTGATGAGGCATTAGCTGTAGCAATATA
>CAKPVW010000024.1 GCA_934196075.1 uncultured Anaerovibrio sp. | reverse complement strand
GGTTTGAAGGAAAAGGATGCCACTCTGGCTATCAGTCAGAATGTAGCCAATATCCTCCGCAATTCCGGGGCTATTGTAACCATGACCAGAGATACAGATGTGGATGTATATGGTCCTATGGCCAGTGATCGTAACGAGCTGCAGGCCAGAGTGGATGTAGGCAATCAGGATGCAGGGAATCAGATTTTTGTCAGCATTCATTGCAACGCTTTTACCTCACCTACAGCTCATGGCACAGGTACCTATTATTTTGCCAGCAGCTTCCGGGGTCAGCTTTTGGCCGAAAGCATCAATGATGCCATTGTGGCAGATACTGGCTTGGCAGATAGAGGCCCACAGACCGCCCGGTTCTATGTGCTGAAACACTCCAATATGCCGGCTGTTCTGATAGAAACTGCCTTTATCAGCAATTATCAGGAGGAGGCCTTGCTGGGAGACAAGGATTTCCAGTATAAGATAGCAGTGGCTATCTGCAAGGGTATTAGTCAATATTTTAGAATGAAATAAAAAGGGGAGAGCAAGATGAAGTTAAAGAGTATTCTGGTTCTGGCACTGACTTTGCTATGCGCAATGGTGCTGGCGGGATGTGATGAACAAAAACAGGGAGAGGCTGGCAGTAAAACCGTGGTGTCCAGTAGCTCCAGCTCTAGCTCTTCCTCCAGCAGTTCTTCTCAGAGCGGCTCCAAGGCTCAGCTGGTTAATATCAAGGTGTATTATCCTGATGAAAATGCTACTGGTCTGGTGGCTGTGGAAAAGAGCATTAAGGACACAGATAATAAATATCAGGCTGCTGTGGAGGCTCTTATGGCTGGTACTGAAAAAAAGGGCTTGGCCAATGTGTTCCCCAAGAAGGCAAAACTGCTGCAGGTAACTGTTAGCGGCAAGGTAGCCAAGGTGGATTTCAGCCGTGAGCTGCAGAGGAATTTCGTAGGTGGCTCTACTGGTGAGGAAATGCTGGTAGGCTCTGTAGTCAACACTTTGACGGAGTTCCCAGAAATCCAAAAGGTACAGATTCTCATAGATGGCCAGGAAGTAGAAACTCTTTCCGGCCATATGGACCTTAGTCAGCCTTTGCCTCGCATGACTGAGCTGTTAAAGTAAATATACGGTAATAAATATCCTGCTGAAAGGTGAAAATTTCCAGGCATCTAGTGGAAAAATCATCTTTTAGCAGGATTTTTTTGCAATTTTAATAGGAAAAAAGTACAAAAGTCGTTTCCTAAAGGATAGTTGCTTTCATAAAAAGCCATTTACTGATATAATATAAATATATTAAGTATATAGAATTTTTTGTATATATGTGTGTAAAGGAGGAAGGACAATGGGACTGATTAAAGCAGCTTTAGGCGCAGCTGGTGGCGTAATGGCGGACCAGTGGAAGGAGTACATTTATTGTGAAAGCATGCCTGCTGATGTGCTGGTAACCAAGGGACAGAAGCGGACAGGCAAGCGAAGCTCTAATACCAGTGGTGAGGACAATGTTATTACCAACGGCTCTCTTATTGCAGTTAATGAGGGCCAGTGTATGCTGATTGTGGAAAATGGCAAGGTAGTAGATGTTTGTTCCGAGGCTGGGGAATACAAATACGATACATCCTTGGCACCATCGGTATTTACTGGCAACCTTTCCCAGACTGTGGGAGATGTATTCAAGCAGATTGGCAAACGCTTTACCTTCGGTGGAGATCCAGGTCAGGATCAGCGGGTATATTTCTTTAACACCAAGGAAATTATTGGCAACAAATACGGCACCCCAAATTCCATTGCCTTTAAGGTGGTGGACCCGGATATTGGCTTCAAGATGACCATGTCTTTGCGGTGCTTTGGTGAGTACAGCTATCGTATTACCAATCCTATTCTGTTTTATACCAATATCTGTGGCAATGTGCAGCAGGAATACAATCGCTCCGAGATTGACAGCCAGCTAAAGAGTGAGCTTTTGACAGCCCTCCAGCCTGCTTTTGCCAAGCTTTCTGCCATGCGGATTGAATATGATGAAATTCTGGCTCATACTATGGAGCTGGCGGATTCCCTCAATGAGGTGCTGAGCAAGAAATGGTCTGAATACCGAGGCATTGAGATTGTAAACTTTGGTATCAATTCCATTAAGGCCAGCGACGAGGATGAGGCCAAGCTGAAGGAGTACCAGAGCAGAGCAACCTTGGTAAATCCTAATATGCGTACTGCCTATATGGCTGGTGGTATGACAGAGGCCATGGGAGCAGCGGCTCAGAATGAAGGGGCTGGCCCAGCTATGGCCTTTATGGGCATGGGTATGGCTCAGAATGCAGGCATGATGGGGATGCAGGCCTTTGGTCAGCAGCCACAGCAACAGATGCCGCCTCAGCAGCCACCTCAGGCACCACCACAGGCACCAGCGCCAGCTCCGGCTCAGCCAGCAGCTCCACCAGCAGGTAGCTGGACCTGCAGCTGTGGTGCAGTGAATACCGGAAAATTCTGCATGGAATGCGGTGGCAAGAAACCTGAGGCTCAGGCGGGTTGGACCTGCAAATGCGGTGCGGTGAACAAGGGACGTTTCTGCTCTGAATGTGGCAGTCCAAAGCCGGCAGCAGCGCCTTTGTATCGCTGTGACAAATGCGGCTGGGAGCCTGAGGATCCTAAGAATCCGCCAAAATTCTGTCCAGAATGTGGCGATCCCTTTAATGATAGCGACATAGTTTAATGGGCCGACGTGCCTTGGGAAAAGGATGGAGGGGAAAGATATGGCAGATACTTCTGTAAGCTTCAAATGCCCCAATTGTGGCGGCCCCTTGGCCTACAAGCCAGGCCAGGGCGAAAAGCTCAAATGTGAATACTGTGAAACGGAATTTGAAGTAGAAACCTTGGAAAAGCTTTATGCTCAGTCTAGAGAAGAGGCGGCAGCAGCGGAAAAGGCCCAGGAGTCTCAGTGGAATCCAGAGGAGGCAGGCAGTGATTGGCAGGAAGAGGATATAGCTGGTATGCGTACCCTAAGCTGTCCCTCCTGCGGAGCGGAGATTGTCTGCGATGAAAACACTATGGCTACTCAGTGCTGCTACTGTGGTAATCCTACTTTGGTGCCGGGAAAATTCAGTGGTGGCTTGAAGCCGGATTATATTATTCCTTTTGTGAAAACCAAGGAAGATGCTATTGCCCAGATGAAGAAATTCTATCGGGGCAAATGGCTGCTGCCTTCTAATTATGCCTCTGCCAGTCGTTTGGAAAAGGTGCAGGGGATGTATGTGCCTTTCTGGCTCTTTGATGCCTCTGTGGAGGGACATGCTCAGTTCAGTGCCAGCAATTCCCGCAGCTGGGATGATGGGGATGAAACCATTACCGAGACTGACTATTATACCTGTGTACGGAAGGGAACCATGGATTTCCATCGAGTGCCGGTGGATGGCAGCAAGAGCATGGATGATGGCTATATGCAAAGTATTGAGCCCTATGATTATCAGGGCATGAAGGAATTTACCACCACCTATATGGCGGGCTATCTGGCAGATAAATACGATGTAACGGTTCAGGATGCCTGCCCCATTGCGGACAAGCGGATAAGCTATACTGCTGGCGAACAGCTGAAGGAAACTGTGACAGGCTTTGATTCAGTATCGGTTGGCTCCTGTCATATTGTGAAGAATAATAGCAATACTTCCTATGCTATGGCTCCTGTGTGGATTCTCAGCAGTCAGTATGAGGGCAAGACCTACACCTTTATGATGAATGGCCAGACCGGTACTATGGCAGGCTCCCTGCCGGTGGACAAGAAAAAAGGGAAGTTCTTTGGGGCTTTGGCAGGGTTGATAACCCTACCTTTAACCTACTATATAGGCAAATGCATTTGGTATGTGTTGACAAATTGGCAGGGAGGATAAGTCTATGTATAAGAAAATATTGACAATTTTTGCCTTGCTTATGCTGCTGGTATCTGTAGCAGCAGCTCAGAACAGCCCCCAGGATTTTCCTATGGTTCATGACGAAGCTAAGCTCATGACAACTCAGCAGCAGCAGGATTTGGAGCAGAAGCTGCGAGCCCTGAATGACAAATACAATATCAAGGTGGCAGTGCTGACCATGAAAAAAGTACCTGGAGCCAAGGAGGTCAATGAAATCAGGGAATACGGCAAGGCATTCCTTTTTCAGCATTATCGGGATTTGGAAAACAACAATGGTTCCGTTATTTTCTTTCAGGTAACCAGCAGTAGGGATTTTATGGTAATTACTGATAACAATATGCGCCTGCGTATTACAGATGGAGAGGGCTATCCCTATCTGGAGGAACGTTTTTTGGAGCACCTAAAGGATGGTAATTATTATCAGGCCTACAGCGAATATGCTGATGGGGTGGATTTTCTCTGTGGTTATTATGAGGAAAATGATGGAGAGCCTTATAGTCCCTTCAGCGAATTTAGCTGGGCAGGCCTTATTGTAGGCATATTGCTTTCAGGCTACATAGGTTATGGTTTCTACGGCTTTTTGGTTTCCCGTATGTCCAATGTGGCTTTCAAATTTGAGGCAGGGGAATATTTGAACAAGGATTCCTTTAACCTAACACACAGTGAGGATAATTTCCTCTATACCACCAGAACCGTGGTGAAGCACAAGAGCAAGGATGATGATAGCAGCTCTGGTTCCAGTTCCAGCTACAGTGATAGTGACAGCGGTGGCGGCGGTGGCAAGTATTAAGGAAATTTTGTCAAACCAGCACTTTATATTTTGTGTTTAATATGATATACTAACTCTGCTTTTGTGTTGAAGATAAGGAGGATATGAAGTGGATCTTAGTATCATGGAGTTAGTAAAAACTATTATCCTAGGTATTGTGGAGGGATTGACAGAATGGCTGCCTATTAGCAGCACCGGTCATATGATACTGGTGGATGAGTTTATTCAGTTGGATGTGTCCAAGGCTTTTATGGATATGTTCCTGGTGGTTATTCAGCTAGGTGCTATTTTGGCCGTTGTGGTGTTGAATTTTGAGAAGCTGAATCCTTTTTCCCATTGGAAAACCAAGCGGGAGAAGAAGGAAACTTTCCAGCTGTGGTACAAGGTTATTTTTGCCTGCATACCAGCTGCCGTAATCGGTCTTACCTTTAATCACTACATGGAGGAGCATTTTATGACGGCTCCTGTGGTGGCCTTTACTTTGATTTTTTACGGCGTAATGTTTATTTTGGTGGAAAATTACAATAAGAATCGCCGTCCAGCAGTAACTGATTTGAACAAGCTGAGTTACAAAACAGCCTTTATTATCGGTTTGTTTCAGGTGCTGTCTCTGGTGCCTGGTACTTCTCGTTCTGGCTCTACCATTTTGGGTGGTATTCTCTTTGGTGCTTCCCGCTATGTGGCAGCAGAATTTACCTTTTTCTTGGCGATTCCAGTTATGTTCGGCGCCAGTCTGCTGAAGCTGGTAAAATTTGGTTTCCATTATACTGGAGCAGAAATTTTTATTTTGGTAGTAGGTATGGCCACAGCCTTTGTGGTATCTATTATCTCTATCAAGTTCCTGTTGCAGTATATCAAGAACAATGATTTCAAGGCATTTGGTTATTATCGTATAGTGTTGGGTATTATCGTTATTGCCTACCTGTTTTTGGTAGGGGATCCAACGTTGGAATAAGCTAATCAAATAATAGTCTCTGCCGGTAAAGGTGGGAGATTGCCGTTATGGGGCTGTTCCTTGGTGATGTAATTATCATCTGGGAACAGCTCCTTTTTCTTTTGTTTGCCTGTCAGCAGGTTAGATGGTAAAATTAAAGATAGTGATAATTAAAAAACTATGCTATAGAAATAAAAATAAGGAGTTTGTATATGAGATTTGTATCATGGAATGTTAATGGACTGAGGGCCTGCTTGACCAAGGGCTTTATGGAGTCCTTTCGTGAGGTAGATGCAGATATTTTTTGTGTGCAGGAAACCAAGATGCAGCCGGGACAGGCTATTTTGGAATTGCCAGGATATAAGCAGTATTGGAATAGTGCGGAGAAAAAGGGCTATTCCGGTACTGCTGTCTTTAGCCGGGTGGAGCCTTTGAGTGTTTCCTATGGCTTGGGTATTGAGGAGCATGACCACGAAGGCCGGGTAATTACTTTGGAGCTGGAGGATTACTATCTGGTAACGGTTTACACCCCCAATTCCCAGAAGGAGCTAGCTCGCCTCAGCTATCGTATGGAGTGGGAGGTGGCTTTCCGTCAGTTCTTGCAGGAGCTTGATCAAAAGAAGCCGGTTATTGTCTGTGGAGATTTGAATGTGGCTCATACCGAAATTGATTTGAAAAATCCTCGTACCAATCGCAAAAATGCTGGTTTTACCGATGAGGAGCGAGGCAAGTTTGAGGAGCTTTTGGCAGCCGGTTTTACAGATACCTTCCGCTATATTTACCCTGATGTAACCGGGGCTTATACCTGGTGGTCTTATCTCCGCAAGGCCAGAGCCAATAATTCTGGATGGCGGATTGACTATTTCCTGACCTCTAACCGTCTCCAGCCGCAGATAAAATCTGCTACGATCTACAATGAGATTTTTGGCAGTGACCATTGCCCTGTAGGCTTGGAGTTGTCCTGATTTTTTGCTTGAAAATTTTTGCCTGCTGTGATACAATACATCGCAGTTGAATATATAAAGCGACGATAAAGAAAGTAGTCTGTGGTGAATACTCCCAGCGAGCCGGAGAGGGTGTGAGTCCGGCAGCAGTAGCGATAGATGAAAATCACTTTGGAGCTGCAGGTCGAGACTATTTGGTGTTAGGCTGTGCCGGGATCTCCCGTTATAGAGATAGTGTATGATGGTACATGAAATAGGTGGTTGCAAGGCACCCAATTTTGAATTTTAGCTCTTGTCCTATTTTGGGACAGGAGCTTTTTTATTTTGCGAGGAGGAAAGACTGTGTACAACAAAGTCGATACGAATCTGAACTTCGTGGATAGAGAAGCCGAAGTTCTGAAGTTTTGGAAGGAAAATGATATTGCCAACAAGTGTATCACCAACCGTGAGGGGTGTGATACCTTTACCTTTTATGATGGCCCTCCTACTGCCAACGGCAAGCCTCATATCGGTCATGTGCTGACTCGTGTTATTAAGGATATGCTGCCTCGTTATCAGTCCATGAAGGGCAAGAAGGTTCTCCGCAAGGCTGGTTGGGATACCCACGGTCTGCCTGTTGAGCTGGAGGTAGAGAAGCTGCTGGGCCTGGATGGCAAGGAGCAGATTGAGAAGTACGGCATTGAGCCATTTATCAAGAAGTGCCGTGAGTCTGTTTGGAAGTACAAGGGCATGTGGGAGGAATTTTCCGATGTAGTAGGCTTCTGGGCAGATATGGAGCATCCATATATTACCTACGAAAATGATTATATTGAGTCTGTATGGTGGGCACTGAATGAAATCTGGAAGAAGGGCCTGTTGTACAAGGGCCACAAGGTTGTACCTTATTGCCCTCGCTGTGGTACTCCTTTGTCCTCCCATGAGGTAGCTCAGGGCTATAAGGATGTTAAGGAACGTTCCGCTATGGTAAAATTCAAGGCTAAGGACGAGGATAATACCTACTTCCTGGCTTGGACCACTACCCCTTGGACTTTGCCTTCCAACCTGGGCTTGGTAGTAAATCCAGAGGTTGATTACGTAAAGGTTTCTTATGAAGGTCAGAACCTCATTATGGCTGAGGCCTTGGTGGAGTCTGTTTTTGCCAATAAGGAAGGGGAGCATCCTGTTCTGGAGCGCTTCAAGGGCAAGGCTTTGGAATATCGTGAATATGAGCCTCTTTATCCATATGCAGAGGGCAAAATTAAGAAGAAGGCCTTTTATGTAATGTGTGATGGCTATGTAACCACCAGTGATGGTACTGGTATTGTTCATACTGCACCAGCCTTTGGTGAGGACGATGCCAGAGTTTGCCGGGAATATGATATGCCTTTCGTACAGTTTGTTGATGCCAAGGGCAATATGACTGAGGACACTGATTGGCCAGGCACCTTTGTTAAGGATGCAGATCCATTGATTCTGGATGATTTGAAGGCCACTGGCAAGCTTTTCAAGGCACCAAAGTTTGAGCATAGCTATCCACATTGCTGGCGTTGTGATACGCCATTGATTTACTACGCTCGTGAGTCCTGGTTCATCAAGATGACTGCTGTAAAGGAGCAGTTGATTGCCAACAACAATACCATTAACTGGATTCCAGATGCCATCGGCAAGGGCCGTTTTGGCGAGTGGCTGGAGCACGTACAGGATTGGGGCATCAGCCGTAACCGCTATTGGGGAACTCCACTGAATGTTTGGGAGTGCTCCTGCGGTCATCAGCACTCCATTGGCTCAATTGCCGAGCTGAAGTCCATGTCTGATAACTGCCCAGAGGATATTGAGCTTCATCGCCCATATATCGATGCTGTTACCATTAAGTGTCCAGAGTGCGGCGGTGAAATGAAGCGTGTACCAGAGGTTATTGACTGCTGGTTTGATTCCGGCTCCATGCCTTTTGCTCAGTGGCATTATCCATTTGAGAACAAGGAGATTTTTGCGGAGCGTTATCCTGCTGACTTCATCTCTGAGGCTGTAGACCAGACTCGTGGCTGGTTCTATTCTCTGTTGGCTATTTCCACCTTGCTCTTTGACAATGCTTCCTACAAGAATGTTATTGTCCTGGGCCATGTACAGGACAAGGATGGCAAGAAGATGAGTAAGTCCAAGGGCAATGCTGTAGATCCTATGGATGCTCTGAGAAAGCATGGCGCAGACGCTATTCGCTGGTATTTCTATGAAAATAGTGCTCCTTGGCTGCCAAATCGCTTCCATGATGATGCAGTGCAGGAAGGTCAGCGCAAGTTCATGGGCACTCTCTGGAATACCTATGCTTTCTATGTGCTTTATGCCAATATTGACAATTTTGATGCTACCAAATATGAGCTGGAATATGATAAGCTGTCCGTTATGGATAAATGGCTGTTGTCCCGCCTGAATACCTTGATTAAGGCTGTAGACAACAATCTGGCTAGCTACAAGGTTACTGAGACTGCCAAGGTATTGCAGGACTTTGTGGATGAGCTGTCCAATTGGTATGTACGCCGCAGTCGTGAGCGTTTCTGGGGCAAGGATATGAATCAGGACAAGATTAATGCCTACATGACCTTGTACACTGCTCTTACCACTGTAGTGAAGTTGGCTGCTCCAATGGTACCATTTATTACAGAAAGCATTTATCGCAATCTGGTTTGCAGTGTAGATGATAAGGCACCTATTTCTGTACATCTCTGTGACTTCCCTGCAGCCAATGAGGCGTTCATTGATACTGAGCTGGAGGCAGAGATGGAGCTGGTACTGGAAATCGTTGTTCTGGGACGTGCTGCCCGCAATGCTTCCAATATCAAGAACCGTCAGCCTATTGGCAATATGTATGTAAAGGCTGACCGTCAGCTGGATGATTTCTTCAAGGAGATTGTAGCCAGCGAGCTGAATCTGAAGGCTGTATCCTTCAAGGATGATATGGAGGAATATCTCTCCTATAGCTTCAAGCCTCAGTTCAAGGTACTTGGTCCAAAGGTTGGCAAGCAGATTGGGGAGGTAAAGGCTGCTCTGGCTGGTATTAATGGCCATGCTGCCAAGGCTGAGCTGGAGTCTACCGGCAAGCTGAAGCTGTCCTTGAAGTCTGGCGAGGTAGAGCTGCTGCCAGAGGATGTGGATATTACCATGTCTCAGACTGAGGGCTTTGCTACTCAGCGTTATGGCAATGTAACTATTGCTCTGGAGACTACTCTTAGTCAGGAGCTGATTGAGGAGGGATTTGTTCGTGAAATCATCAGCAAGCTCCAGACCATGCGCAAGGAGAATGGTTTCCAGGTAGTAGACCATATTACTGTTTATGCTGCTGGCAATGATAAGCTGGTGGATATTATGAGTCGTAATGAGGACTTCCTGAAGAAGGTAGTTCTGGCTGATAAGGTGGTTTATGGTTCCACTGAGGGCTTTGTAAAGGAATGGAATATTAACGGCGAGGATATTACTCTGGCTGTTAAATAAGCTTTAAAAAGTATATGAAAAAAGGATTACTGACTTGTATATTGTCCCTATAGGGTTGGATTTATTTGGTCTAACCTTATGGGCGATACATTAGTCGGTGATCCTTTTTTGTTCCAGGGATTGTATGCAGGGGAAAATTTGTCATACAAGTTATTTTGTATTAAAATGGGAGGTGTGTATATATGGTTGTGAATGGAGTGTAGGCTATATGAATATGGATCAGCTGCAGTTAAAGCAGAGTGCATATATAAAAAAAGTAAATGGCAGCGGCTCCCTGCGGCATCATCTCTTGGATATGGGTCTTACCAAGGGGACAGAGGTTACATTGCAAAAGATTGCTCCTATGGGGGACCCTATTCAGATTGAGGTGCGGGGATATGAGCTAACCTTGCGCCGGGCGGAGGCTGCTCAGATAGAAATCGAGAATATTCATGAGAAAAAGGCTGAGGCAAGGCCAGATCCTGTTCGTTATGAACCGGTACCCCATCCTGGTATGGGTGAGCTGGGGCAGGCTGAAAGCTACGAGGCTCATGCTAAGGCACCGGTTTTGCCCAAGGGGAGAAAACTTACCTTTGCTTTGGCTGGTAATCAGAACTGTGGTAAAACCACTCTTTTTAATCAGTTAACTGGTTCCAATCAGCATGTGGGTAATTTTCCGGGGGTGACCGTGGATAGAAAAGATGGTATTATCCGCAATCATCCAGAGGCGGTGGTAACGGATTTGCCGGGAATTTATTCCTTATCTCCTTATTCCAGTGAGGAAATTGTTACCAGAGAATTTCTTTTGCAGGAGAAACCAACAGGCATTATCAATATTGTAGATGCCTCCAATCTGGAGCGGAATCTTTGCCTGACCATGCAGCTGATGGAGCTGAATATTCCCATGGTGCTGGCCTTGAATATGATGGATGAGGTTCGTTCCAATGGTGGCAGTATTCGTATCAATAGGCTGGAAAAAATGCTGGGTATACCCGTAGTGCCGATTTCAGCTGCCAAAAACGAAGGTATTGACGAGCTGGTGAATCATGCCATTCACGTAGCCAGATATGGGGAGGTTCCCAGCAGAATTGATTTTTGCCCTGATGATGAGGGAGAGGGAGAGTCCCTAGGTGCTGTTCACCGCTGTATTCATGCGGTGGCTCATATGGTGGAAATGGAAGCCAATAATGCGGATTTGCCTGTACGTTTTTGTGCCACCAAGCTGATTGAAAAGGATGCGCCTATAGAGGAGCAGCTGGCTTTGCCAGCGGAAAAGCAGGAGGCTTTTGAGCATTTGGTTTCCATTTTGGAAACGGAAACAGGTCTGGATAGGGAAGAAGCCATTGCAGATATGCGGTTTAATTTTATTGAGTCTCTCTGCAAAAAGACGGTGGTTCATCCCCATGAAAGCAAGGAGCACAAACGCAGTGTTCAGATTGACCGTCTGCTGACAGGAAAGTATACAGCCATACCTTGTTTTTTGGCTATTATGGCGGTGGTTTTCCTGATGACCTTTAATTTGCTGGGAGCCTGGCTATCAGATTTAATGGAAATCGGTGTTGATGGTATTGTTAATCTGATTGATGCAGGGCTGACAGCTTGGCAGATAAATCCTGTGGTTCATGCTATGGTGGTGGAAGGTGTCTGCAATGGAATTGGCAGTGTAATTAGCTTTTTGCCTACCATTGTTACCCTATTTTTGTTTCTGTCCATTATGGAGGACAGCGGTTATATGGCTAGAGTAGCCTTTGTGATGGACAAGTTGCTGCGAAAAATAGGCTTGTCCGGCCGCAGCTTTGTGCCTATGCTTATCGGCTTTGGCTGTAGTGTGCCAGCTATTATGTCCACTCGAACCCTATCCAGTGAGCGGGATAGAAAAATGACTATTTTGCTGACACCATTTATGAGCTGCAGTGCTAAATTGCCAATTTATACCCTGTTGATAGCGGCTTTTTTTCCCCGTGGCTATCAGGCTGTAGTTATGCTGAGTCTATATCTTTTAGGTATTATTTGCGCTATTGTCTATGCCCTGATTTTGCAGAAAACCGTCTTTAAAGGGGAGCCGGTGCCCTTTGTCATGGAGCTGCCTAATTATCGGATTCCTTCGGCCAAAAGCGTTGTGCGTTTGATTTGGGATAAGGCCAAGGGATTTGTGCAAAAGGCATTTACCATTATTTTTGTGGCTTCGGTTCTGATATGGTTCCTAGAAAATTTTGATATTAGATTGAATCTGGCTGCAAGTCCTGAGGATAGTATGTTGGCTCTGCTGGGCAGTGTGGTGGCCCCTATTTTCAGCCCTTTAGGCTTTGGGGATTGGCGGATTTCCACTGCCTTGATTACTGGCTTTGCTGCCAAGGAAAGCGTGGTTTCTACCTTGACAGTATTGCTGGGGGGAAATGCAGACAAGGTAAATACCCTCTTTACGCCTTTTACTGCCATGATTTTCCTGATTTTCACCCTGCTGTACACCCCTTGTGTGGCAGCTATTTCCACCATTCGCAATGAAATGGGGGGACGGGGAGCAGCTATAGCCGTGGTAGTGCTTCAATGCGTCATTGCCTGGTTTATAGCCTTTTTGACTTATCAGCTGGGATTGCTATTTGGCTTAGCCTAAATTTTAACAAGAAAAACTCCTAAGGTAGAGCTTTGGAAAAAGCTGGACTTAGGAGTTTTTATTTGGCCTAGAATTATTTAGTTGAGGTAATACATCATTTTATCTGCTTCCTGAGCGTATTTTTGCAGTTCCTTCAGGGAATGTTTTTTAGGAGGCATGGACTCATAGACATGAAGGCGGTTCTTGATAAACTGAGTATCAATATTGCCAGTGCGATAATAATCATCCTCCAAAATCCGCTGATGGAGGGAAATAGTGGTCTTGACTCCTTCAATCTGGAACTCCTGCAATGCTCGTTCCATAATCTTGATGGCATCGCCACGGGTTTTGCCATGGGTAATTACCTTGGCAATCAGGGAGTCATAATATGGCTCAATGGACAAATCTCCGGTAAAGCCACTGTCAAAGCGAACTCTAGGCCCGCCTGGCTCATGCCATTTGGTAATTTTGCCAGGGGATGGCATGAAATTGTGATTGGGATCCTCGGCATTGATGCGACATTCAATGGCATGGCCGTGGAATTGCACATCCCGCTGTCTGATGTGGAGAGGTTCTCCAGCCGCAATCCTTATCTGGGTGCGTACCAAATCAATGCCGGTAACAGCCTCCGTAATGCCATGCTCTACCTGAACTCTTGGATTGATTTCCATAAAGTAGAATTTGTTATTGGACAAATCCAGCAGGAATTCTACAGTACCAATATTGGTATAGTGAACGCTTTTGGCAGCCTTTACCGCCAGCAGGCCTACCTCCTCCCGCATGGCCTCAGTCAAGGCAATGGAAGGGGATTCCTCCAGCAGCTTCTGATTTCGCCGCTGGATGGAACATTCACGCTCTCCAAGATGAATAATGGAGCCATAGTTGTCGGCTACAATCTGTACCTCAATATGGCGGGAACGCTCAATATAATGTTCAAAATAGAATTTTGTTTTTACTAAATCTACCACTTGAAGAATTTCATGCAGCTCTTTGGAATTGTGGGCTACATACATGCCCTTGCCACCGCCGCCGGAAACAGGCTTGAGGATAACAGGATAGCCTACATCTTTGGCAGCTTCCATGGCCATTTCATTATCGGTAAGAGGGTCGCTGCCCTTGGACATAGGTATGCCAGATGGCTCCATAGCAGCTCTGGCTACATCCTTGTCTCCAACCTGACGGATGGTAACAGCCAAGGGGCCTATCCAGGTCAAGCCGGCACGGGTGACCATATCGGCAAAATCTGCATTTTCTGAGAGAAAACCATAGCCAGGATGAATGGCATCCGCTCGGGATTCAATGGCGGCATTTAAAATGGCCTTCATATTCAGATAGCTTTCGCTGGCATCTGCTGGGCCGACATTGTAAGCTAAGTCGGCTAGCTGAACATGCATGGCGTTGGCGTCAGCATCAGAGTAGATGGCAACGGTTTCGATATCCATTTCCTTGCAGGCTCGGATAATTCGCACAGCGATTTCGCCACGATTGGCAATAAGAATACGCTTAAACATAAGATGGTTCCCTCCTAAATGTTTATTGTCAAAGTATATTTGTACAACAAATTAACCTTCTATTCAATATTGTACTCTGAATTATGAATTTAAGCAATAATATTATAGAGGAAAAGCATAGTATTTTTTAATCTACTTAGGAGAGAACGATAAATGTAATTAATAATAAGGGGGCATTGCTCTTTTGCATTGTATTATTTTAAGAAAATAGTCCATATTCGCATAAATTATGTATATATTAAGAAAATTGCCATATTATTTAACAACAAAAAAGCATGATGTCCCTGTTCAATTTATGACAGGAGCAACATGCTTTTTTTATCTTTTGTTAAAATCTTTTATGAATCCTGATGGATATATTGGTTCAAAATGAATTTCTGGAAGATAGTGGCAGATTCAGAGAGAGGGGAAGCCGTATTCCAGGCGATACCAATGGCTCTCTGGCAAACAGGAAAGGATATGGGCAGGAAAATCAGCTCCGGAGAGCAAAGGGCTGGTATCTTAGGCAGCAGGGTAATACCCAGCTTGGCTCTGACCAATCCGGCTACGGAGAATACATCTGCCCCTTCAAAGATAATATTAGGAGTAACGCCAGCCAAATCAAAGAACTGGTCTGTTAATACCCGCAGGTTATATTGTGGCTCCAGCACAATAAATGGCTCCCCATCTATATCCTGTAGACTGATTTCCTGTCGAGAGGCCAAAGGATGCTTGCGGTGTACTACCAGATAAAGTTCCTCAGAGCAAAGGTACATCCAGCCTACCCGCTCCACAGGTACCATAGCAGAGCAAAGGCATAGGTCGGTTTTGCCATCTCGCAGCTGTTCCCCAAGATTCATGGGATCATCCTGATTCAGGGAAAAGGAAATATTGGGATGCTCCTCTCGAAAGGCACAAAGGAGATTGGGCACAAAATATCCTCCCAGAGATTGGATAAAGGAAAGGCGAACAATGCCGTTATCCGGAGAGGAGGAGGTAATGGTACGACGGCCCAAATCAAATTGATGTAGTCCCTTTTCTACATAAAATAGAAATTTTTTGCCTTCGGCAGTTAGCTCCAGCTGTTTGTCACTGCGGTCAAAAAGCTGTACCCCTAATTCTGCCTCCAGCTTGGCAATGGAACGGCTGAGTGCAGGCTGAGAAACAGATATGGCCTTAGAGGCATTGGTAAAATGCTTGATATGGGCCAGGGTGCGGAAATATTCTAATTGATGTAATTCCATGAAAAAAGGACTCCTTTTTATGAGGTGAAAATTTTTGCAATTGACTTTAAAATAGAGAATTTTTTAAGAAATGATAACTTACTTCTATAAAGCCATAGTAGATTATAAACAAAGTTATTTAGAAAATCAATAATGCATTTCATGCAAGTTATAAATGAAACTTTATGCATGATAAACATAATGATGAAAATAGGGACGTTTTACAAAATGGCTCAATAAAAGAGTAGTTGTGGGATAGCTAGGGATTTACCCGTCCTTCTTCATGCATTTTCTGCATAAGGAAAAATGACCAGTGACTATTGGACATTTTTTACACCTGGGTTTACTATATGCAGCGAAAGGAGATAGATTCCCGATGAGACATAATGATATTGGTTTCATGACAGAGCTTTCTGAGGAAATGGGCATCACGCAGAGTGAGGCAGAAAGAATTGTTATGACACAGGGATTGGGCCAGCTTAATGAGCTGTGCCGAGAGGATGATATCGCCCAAATGAAAGGAGTGCACGTAGAAATGTCCGTGGACAAACCGGTATTTAGCACTGGTGCAGCTGAGAAAAAGGAAAATAGTGCTGTAGCTGCCAGCAACAATAATGGGGAGAAGTTATGGACTCCAAGCTATATTTTTGATATTATTATTAACTTTTTGGTGTATGTGGTACACTTTCAGCTGATGCTCTGGTCTACCAGCTATGCTATCAGCAATTGGAATGTATCTATAAGCACTGCAGGCGCTGCTTCAGGCCTCTTTATTGTAGGTGCTCTTTTTGCCAGATTGCCAGCAGGACGTTATATTGATTTGATTGGCCGCCGTAAACTGTTCTTAGGTGGTACAGCTTCCTACTTTCTGATGGTTCTGCTGTATCTGCTGTGTCCTAATGTTTATGTATTTATGGCAGTTCGTCTGCTGCATGGTATGGCCTTTGGCTCTACCTCCACTGCAGCCAGCACCATTGTAGCGGCTTTGGTGCCTATTCACAAAATGGGTACTGGCATAGGTTACTTTACCTTGGGTGTAACTATGGCTTCTGCCGTAGGTCCATTCCTGGCCTTGACCTTTATTAATTCCGGTGATTTCACCATGAGCATTACCTTTTGTAGTGCTTTGACCTTGGTTATTTTTGTACTTTCCTGCCTGATTAAGGTGCCTGAGCGCACTTTGACTGAGCGGGAGGTGGAGCAGTTCCACACCTTCTCCTGGAGAGATTTTATTGCCAAGAATTCCGTAGGTATTTCCCTGGTAGCCTTTATCGGCGGTATCTGTTATTCCACTGTCTTGAGCTATTTAGGTGAATATGCTTCTGCCAAGGGTATGGCAGAGCTGGGTGGTCAGCTTTTCTTTATAGCCTTTGCTGCTACTTCCTTCCTGAGCCGTCCTTTGACAGGCTGGCTCTTGGACAACAAGGGTGGTAATGTAGTGCTTTATCCATCTCTGGTACTGTTGATACTATCTATGGCAACTATTGCTATTGCCGGTAATGATTATGTACTGTTGGCTGGCGGTCTGCTGCTGGGCGGCGGCTATGGCAGTATTACTGCTGCCTGCCATGCTTTGGCGGTACATTGCGCTCCATCCCGTCAGATTGGTGTAGCCACCTCTACCTACTTTGTACTGTTGGATTTGGGTATTGGTGTAGGCCCATATTGCATGGGTACTTTGGTGCCAGGCTTTGGTTTTGAGGCTGTATATGTGTGTGCCGCTGTGGTTTCCATCATTGGCTTGGGAGCTTACTTCCTGTCTATGGGCAGATTCCAGCGCTTCTCCAGCAGCCGTATGGACAGAGAGAGACAGATTAAGGCTAATGCAGCTATGCGTCGTGCCGCTGCAGCTGCAGAGTAATTCCAACTAGATTCGGCAAGCTATTCTTTAGCCGTTTCCTAAAATTAATATATATTTGATGTTCAGTTGGATTTTCCCTATATTGATTCAGCTGAAAAGCAATAGGACAGGACTTCCCTTAATCTCAGGGATATATGCCTGTCCTTTTGTATTTCCTGTAAGAATTATGGAAAAGAATAGCTGTAAAATAGGGGCTTTTTTAGGGAATAAAATTTTTTTTGAATTTTTTTCAAAAAAAGCTTGCATTTTTTTGCGGGTTATCATATAATAACACTTGTCGACGTCATGTGACAAAACACTCCTCGATAGCTCAGTCGGTAGAGCACCTGACTGTTAATCAGGCTGTCGTAGGTTCGAATCCTACTCGAGGAGCCAAATGGCGCGTTGGTCAAGTGGTTAAGACACCGCCCTTTCACGGCGGCTTCACGGGTTCGAATCCCGTACGCGTCACCATCTTGATTTAACGGGGAGTAATCCCCTATATATGGGCGCTTAGCTCAGCTGGGAGAGCGTCTGCCTTACAAGCAGAATGTCAGCGGTTCGATCCCGTTAGCGCCCACCATATATGAAATGTAGAGATTGCGATAGGCAGTCTCTTTTTGCTATATACAAGAAAATGCCGAACATGGTATGACGAGGTGTCCGATGTCCCCTATCTCTATAGGTGGCGGAGGTTGTGCTAATGACAGGGTGGAGCTAATATCTTCACCCTCGTCGAAACCCCATTGAAAGAAAATGCAAAAGGCATTTTCTTTGAATAATATAGGGGTTATAATAAATAAAGACTTTGGAAAGGGAGGAATCACTATGGGCTTTTGGGCTAATCTATGGCACAGGATGATTCTGCGGGAGCAAACCTCTACCAAGGAAGGTTATATCAGTGCTCCAGAGCATCCGGATCTGGTTGGCAGACAGGGGATTGTCACCCGTGAGCTGCGTCCTGCCGGAACCATCGTTATAGATAATAATCCTATAGATGTGGTTTCTGAGGGTGATTATATTACCAAGGGCCACAAGGTAGTTGTTACTCAGGTTACAGGTAATCGTGTGGTAGTGCGCCCTGTAACGGAGTAAGATGTATAGTTGTTGGTAAAGGAAAGGATGAAGATAATGGAAGAATACGGATTGCTGGATTTGTTAAGCGATATGGGATTTTTTTGGGTTTTGCTGGCCATTGTATTTATTGGCCTGTTCTTGCATTTTGTACCCCTGAGATTGTGGATTGCGGCTAGAGCAGCCAATGTATCCCTGAATATTATTACTTTGGTGGGTATGAGAATGCGTCAGGTAGTGCCCTCTAAGATTGTTCTGCCTTTGATTAAGGCCAATAAGGCTGGTCTTGATGTGGAGGTAAATCAGCTGGAGGCTCATTTCCTGGCTGGTGGTAATGTGGACAAGGTAGTGGATGCGTTGATTGCAGCTCATAGAGCTCAGATTCCCCTGCCTTTTGAGCGTTCTGCTGCTATAGATTTGGCTGGTCGTGATGTACTGGAAGCAGTGCAGATGAGTGTTAATCCAAAGGTTATTGAGACTCCTGTAGTTTCTGCTGTGGCTCGCAATGGTATTGAGCTGAAAATTAAGGCAAGAGTAACTGTGCGTGCTAATATTGACCGCCTAGTAGGCGGTGCAGGAGAGCCTACAATTATTGCCCGTGTTGGTGAGGGTATTGTTACCACTGTTGGTTCTTCTGACAGCCATAATGATGTACTGGCTAACCCAGATGATATTTCCAAGACTGTTTTAGGTAAGGGCTTGGATGCGGGTACTGCCTTTGAGATTCTTTCCATTGATATTGCCGATGTGGATGTAGGCCGTAATATTGGTGCGGAGCTGCAGACGGATCAGGCTGAGGCAGACAAGCGTATTGCCCAGGCCAAGGCCGAGGAGCGTCGTGCTATGGCTGTGGCCAAGGAGCAGGAAATGAAGGCCTATACCCAGGAAATGGAGGCCAAGGTGGTTGAAGCACAGGCAGAGGTGCCTCATGCTATGGCAGAAGCCTTCCGCAAGGGCAATATGGGGGTTATGGACTATTATAATCTGAAGAATATTCAGGCTGATACGGAAATGCGGGACAGCATTAGCAAAAGCACTGGAGATAGTCAGCTGACACCTCCAGCCATCAAGTAAGTTGGTGATACTATGGACTTATTTGACAAGCTGGGAAGCATACTGCCCTTTCTTATCTTTGCTCTGATTACAATATTAGGCAACCTGGGGGATAAGAAAAAGCCTAAGGCTAAAATGAAAACCAAGCCTTTTCCCAAGGGGCAGAAGCTGCCGGATATTAAGCCTCCTGCCTCCAGGGAGCAGGATAGCGTTCAGCTAGAGGTTGAACCTATACCGGCACCAATTCCTCAGCCAGAATTGCCTCGCAAGCATAGAAGTCATCATCCAGCTGAATATGAGCAGGTTCATAATCCTTATCAGAGCTATCTGGAAAAGAAATATCAGCAGGAGGATTTGGCTCAGGCTGAGACATTGAAGGCGGCTGAGGAGGAGGCTCAGCTGGGACAGAAAAAAGCCAAGCAGAATGGCAAGCTTATGGGGCTGGAGAATTTGTCTCTGGCGCAAGCAATTTTGTCTGCGGAAATATTGGGCCAGCCACGCTGTCGCCAGCGAAGGATTCGCTAAAAAAGCTGGATATACAGAATACTTGTTAATTAAATAAGATAACGCTATAATATATATCATGTATAGCGTTATTTTATTGCAAAAAAGAAAAGACTGGTGTAGAAATGAAATTAGTATCTATTGTGGTGCCGGTGTATAACGAGGAGGATAATATCCAGCATTTTTACGAATGTGTTTGTGCAACCATGGCTCCACTATCCTATGATTTTGAGTTGGTATTTGTGGATGATGGCTCCAAGGATAGAAGCCGGGAAATTTTACGTTCCCTAGAACAAAAGGACAAAAGAGTGCAATCCATCTTTTTGGCTAGAAATTCTGGTCATCAGCTGGCCCTGACCTGTGGTCTGGACCATGCTGACGGAGATGCAGTTATTACCATGGATGGTGATATGCAGCATCCTCCAGAGCTGATACCTGTTTTACTGGAGAAGTGGGAGCAGGGCTATGAGGTGGTGCAGACCATTCGCAAAACCACCCAGGGAGTTTCTGCTATGAAGAAGCTTACCTCTTATTATTATTATAAGGTGCTGAATATGCTGTCCAATGTGCATATTCAGGAAGGAGGCTCTGATTTCCGTCTGATGGACAAGGTGGTAGTCAAGGCATTCCGTCGTTATAGAGAGCATGCCAGATTTATCCGTGGCATGATTGGTGCCATGGGCTTCCGTCAGATACAAATTGAATTTGTAGCACCCAAACGGTATGCTGGTGTGTCCAAATTTTCGCCTCGCAAAATGTTGAATTTTGCCATTGATGGAGTTTTGGCTTACTCAGTGATTCCTCTTCGTTTGGGCCTCTATATTGGCACAATATGTGGTATTCTCAGCCTGCTGATGCTTATTCACGTGTTGATTTCCAAATTTGTGCTCAATGATGCAGTGGCTGGCTGGGCTACTATTACTGCCTGCATTTTGTTTTTTGGCGGCATGCAGATGGTGGTGCTGGGAATTTTGGGCGAATATTTAGGCCGGGTTTTTGAGGAGGTAAAGAATCGTCCTCTTTATCTGATAGCTCGTGGCAAGCCTAAGGATGAGGATTTTTGAGACACAGCTCTTAGGAAATAAATAGTTTTCTTTTTGGCTGTGGTAAAAAAATGAGAAAAATTCTCAAAATCTACTTGAAAATGATTATCAATTGTGGTATATTATATTTGAGCTTGAGGAAAGCTAAAATCCAAAAAGCTAACTCTCCTAAATATAATACACACTAAAAAAACCTCTCCGCTCATGAGAGGTTTTTTTAGTGCCAGAAATAATAGTTTATATTTTATTTGCGGCCAAAGGCAAATATTTTAACCATTAGGAAGGTTACAGGTATGCCCAGCACTGCTGCCAGCAGATAGCTGAATACCGGTGGGAAGTTTAGCATATTGTAGAAGATAATCACGATTACATTTTGAATAAGGTAATTAGGGATATAGGAAATGAAAAATTTTACATATCGCTGCAGGCTTAGAGCTTCATGGAAAATAATCAGGCTGTTCATCCAGTAGGCAATGATATTGCCTACAATATAGCCAATATTAAAGTTTAGATTGTTGTAGGGGCTTAGGTAGGAACAGAGCCAGGCTATAAAGGTACCGTTAAAGGTATTGATACAGCCGATAATGAGAAAAAGGAAAAATTCCTTGGTAAGAAAATGATGCTTTGCTTTGTCGATAAGATTCATATGTTGTGATGGTTATGGAGGCAGCTGCTCCACAACCTGTACTCCTTTCAATTTTAATATTGCTAGTTCATCATAGCATTTTACCATCAGGGGAGCAAATCTTTTGGCCAAATCCAGGGAATCATGTATACATAGCATATATCATTTGCAAAAAATTTCATTCTTTAATATAATTGTATCTGTATTTTTTTATAGGAGGCATAACACGTGGATAATATCTCAGTAATTATAGCATTTGTCTTGTATCTGGGCCTGATGATGGCCATAGGAATTTATTATTATCGCAAGACCAATAGCATGGATGACTATATTATTGGCAACCGCAAGCTGGGAGCCTGGGTAACGGCTATGAGTGCCGAGGCTTCTGATATGAGTGGCTGGATGATGATGGGGGTGCCGGGAGCTGCCTATTTGGCAGGTTTTAGCTCAGCCTGGATAGCTGTAGGACTGGGTTTGGGCACCTGGGCCAATTGGCATTTTGTAGCCAAGAGATTGCGCCGTTATACAGAAATGGCCAATAATTCCCTTACCCTGCCGGATTTCTTGCAGAATCGCTTTAATGACAAAAGCAATCTTTTGCGGATTGTGCCAGCTATTTTTATTGTCATTTTCTTCGTTATTTATACTAGCTCCGGTTTTGTCAGCGGCGGCAAGCTATTTAGTACCCTATTTGGTTTGGATTATACCACCGCTGTACTGATAGGTGCTTTTGTGGTAGTGTTCTATACCCTTACTGGTGGCTTTATGGCTGTGTGCTGGACAGATTTTATTCAGGGCATTATGATGTTCTTTGCTATTGTAATTGTACCAGCCTTTGCCATGCATGTAATGGGCGGTGTGGACACATCTCTGAATGCTATTGAAATTGTCAATCCTACTTTTTTCAATCCATTTATGAATCCAGATGGAAGCACTATTTCCTTTATTGCCTTTATTTCTCTGATGGGCTGGGGCCTTGGCTATTTTGGTCAGCCTCATATTCTGGTAAGATTTATGGCTATCAGCTCCACCAGCGAGCTAAAGCGTTCCAAGCGGATTGCGGTAGGTTGGTATTCTATCTCCATGATTGCAGCAGTTTTTGTAGGTATGGTAGGTAATGTCTATCTTACAGAGCCTTTGAACGGCCCGGATGTGGAAAAGGTTTTGCTGATTATGACAGAGAAGCTTTTTGATCCATTTGTAGGCGGTTTGATTCTTTCGGCAGTGTTGGCGGCTATTATGAGTACCGCATCTTCACAGCTTTTGGTGGCAGCTTCTGCTTTTTCTCAGGATTTTTATCGCTCTGTTATTCGTCAGGATGCTAGTCACACTGAATTGGTTTGGGTAAGCCGAGGGGCTGTATTGGTTATTTCCGCTATGGCTATTTCTCTGGCTATGAACCCCAATAGCTTCATTCTGGAAATGGTAGCCTATGCTTGGGCAGGATTTGCGGCAACCTTTGGCCCAGCTGTGCTCATGTCCTTGTTCTGGCGCCGCACTACCAGAAATGGTGTTTTGGCAGGTATTGTGGTAGGCGGTGTTACGGTTCTTGTCTGGAAACAGTTAGCATTGTTCGGCCTGTATGAGATTATTCCGGGTTTCTTCTTTGGACTTTTGGCTATTTACATTGTGAGCTTGCTGGACAAAGAACCTGCAAAAGAAATTACGGATTTGTTTGACGCAGTAGAGCGTTCTAATATATAATATAAGAAAACAGTGATTATTCCCCCTCAACGGCTGTTGGGGGGGTTTTCAAGATATATAACTTTTTTACCATAAAAAAGGATTTTGTAGATTTGTGGCGAAGTAGTTAACTAGATATTTAGTAAGAAAAGTGCAGGTGATTTTTGTGGAGAAAGTTAGGGTTATGGTGGTAGATGACTCCAAGATTAGCCGCATGATGATTAGTTCTATGCTGGCTAAAACAAATTTTGAAGTGTGTGCCATGGCGGAAAATGCAGCTGCAGCAATTGATTTGTACGCTAAAACCAGACCGGATGTAGTAACAATGGATATGAATCTCCCAGATGCTGATGGTATTGAATGCAGTAGAAGGATTCATGCTATAGACTCTAACTGTCGCATTGTGATGATTAGTGCCATGAAGGATGCCAAGCTGATTATGCATGGTCGTTTGGCGGGGATTAGTTCGTTTTTACAGAAGCCTATTAGTACAAACGAACTGCTGGATACCTTGATGATTCTCTGTCAGGATCAGGTAGGTGTTAATACGGTTTATCGTGATTCCTATGTCACAACCTATGCCAAGGTCTTGGCGGAGGGATTGGAGCAGATTGCTGGAATTGATGCCGATATAGAGATTGAGGGCGAGAATTCCGGCCCGCTGAATTTGGATGGCGTAGCGGTTATTATTGGTGTCGTAGGAGAGCCTAGAGGTAGAGTGGCTTTTTATATGGACACGGCAACCATGCTGAAATTTGCTGGCAAGGTGCTTCAGGAGGACAATGTTTCTGAATTTGAGGCTCAGGCGGCAGTGGAGGAAACCGGCAATATTATTGCTGGGCATGGCATTTCCCGTATCAATGATGTTATCAAGGATAGGGAAATGCGTTTGACCCCTCCTGGTATTATCAGCGGATCCAAAATAAAGCTGTCCAATCCGGACTTGATTGCTTTTAATATAAAGGCCAAAACCGAGCTGGGAGATATCTTTATGAATGTCGGTTTTGCAAGGAGCGTGTGAATATGGATGTAAAATTGGTAAATCCATTTATAGATGCCTTTACTACAGTGCTGCCCCAGATGGGGTTTCCCACACCTGAACGCACCGGCATGGGAGTGCAGGATAAGAATATCAGCAGTCGTGGTGTAGCCGTGCTGGTAGGCTTTACCAAGGAAATTCGGGGAAATGTAGTATATAATATGGATGAGGAGACTGCGAAATTTATTGCTTCCACTATGATGATGGGCATGCCTATTGCTGATTTCGATGAAATGGCTCAAAGTGCTATCTCCGAAATGTCTAATATGCTTACGGCTACAGCAGCTACAAATTTGGCTTCTCTGGGACGGGAAGTAGATATTTCTACTCCTAGCTTGACAGTGGGAACCGGTGCCGGTATACGTATCAGCGGCGGTCAGTTTTTGACTGTTACCATGGATATGGGAGGCCATACTGTGGAGATAGATATTGCCGTAGAGTAAAAGCAAGGGAATCGTATTTTGAATTGTACTTCGATGGAAGATGAAAATATATTTTTCATTTGGATTGTACCTCAATTGCGATTCCTTTTTTGTGTTTTTTTGTTGGGTTCTTAGTCAATCTGTTTCCGTTTAATAGCATTGACTAGGAATAATTTAAGCGTTATAATAATGTATAGTTTTGTTTGAAAACAAAATACAGAACATAAGTGGTTTTTATATAAGGAGCTTTGCAGGATTGGATAGTGTAAAAATTACCATCAGGGCTAAGCAAAAGGACCTGGATGGCAGGGTGGAAATTGTAGAGCACAAAGCCCGTGGCAGCTATGGATATAAGGGTGGTAAGCATTATATCCGCTATATAGACAAACATTTATCTCCCAAGGAGCATGTGCCCACAGTTATCAAGCTATCGGATAAGGAGTTGACGATTATCCGTCAGGGCGTGGTTAGTTCCAGACAGAATTTTGTTTTGCAGGGAGAAACTAGAGCAGATTATCATACCCCTTATGGTATGATGGCTTTGGTTATGCATACCCATGAACTAAGCTCAGAATTTCAGGAAAATCAGGGAAGTATTCATATACTGTATTCTCTGGAGGCCAATGGTGCTGCCGTAGGCCAATATGATTTGGAAATCAAGATAGTTGCCGATTAATGGGGCGGTTGTACATATATAAATAGGGAGGCTTTTGTATTGGATATTAAGGATACATTATTACATAGTATTGAAGCTGCGGCGAAAGAAGCCATCAAGGAGGGCGTTTTTCCTGAGGCAGAGCTGCCGAAGATCGTGCTGGAGGTTCCACCAAAGAAGGAATTAGGTGATTTTGCTACCAATGTAGCCATGCAGTCTGCCAAGGCCTTTCATATGAATCCTAGGATGATTGCGCAGGAGTTGCAGAACCGTATTCAGGGAGATTGGTTGGATAGGATTGAGATTGCAGGTCCAGGCTTTATTAATTTTTATCTAAAGGCCAATGTGCTTTACGACGGTTTAGCTGATATTATCGCTAGAGGTGATAGTTTTGGTCAGCTGCCTACCAAGGAAGCTGCTCCTATTCAGATTGAGTATGTCAGTGCCAATCCAACAGGCCCTCTTCATGTAGGTCATGGCCGCGGTGCTGCTGCGGGCAGTGCTCTGGTTAATGTCATGCGGGCAGCAGGTTACAATGTAAGCAGTGAATACTATATTAATGATGCCGGCAATCAGATTAACAATTTGGCTCGTTCTGTAAATCATCGTTATTTGGAGCTTTTGGGCAAGGCTCAGGAAGCAGATTTCCCAGAGGACGGTTATCATGGTGCAGATATTATTGATACTGCCCAGCGGATTATCAATAAGGATGGGGAAAAATATCTGCATATGTCCGAGGATGAGAGAATGGGCATCTTCAAGGAACTGGCTTTGAAGGAGAAGCTGGCTGCTTTGAAGGAGGATTTGGAAGCCTTTAACTGTACCTTTGATGTGTGGTTCAGCGAGCGTACTCTTCATCCAGACAAGGTAAAGGCTGCCTGCCAGCAGCTGCAGGATAATGGCAAAATTTATGAGCAGGATGGAGCTTTGTGGCTGAAATCTACGGATTATGGTGATGACAAGGATAGAGTGGTTATTCGTGATAACGGTGTTCCTACCTATTTGGCAGCAGATATTGCCTATCACAAGGATAAATTAGATAGAGGCTTTGGCCGTTTGATTAATATCTGGGGCGCTGATCATCATGGCTATATCTGCCGTGTCAAGGCTGCTATCAGCGCTATGGGTTATGATGCGGATAAGCTGGATGTACTTTTGCTGCAGATGGTTCGTCTGCTCCGTGGTGGCCAGATGGTAAAGCTGAGCAAGCGTACTGGTCAGACTGTTACCCTGGCAGAGCTTATTGAGGAAGTAGGCACTGATGCTGCCAGATATTTCTTCATTATGCGTTCCATGGACAGCCAGCTGGATTTTGATTTGGATTTGGCCAAGAGTCGTTCCAATGAAAATCCTGTTTACTATATTCAGTATGCTCATGCTAGAATTTGCAGTATTTTCCGCCAAGCAGCAGAGAATGGTTTGTCTGTAGGAGATGCTCCGGAGCTTTCTCTGTTAAAGGATGATACTGAGGTAGCTATTATCAATAAGCTGCAGGAGTATGAGGAAGAAATTGACAGAGCCGCAGCAGAGTATGCACCACAGCGTATTGCCCGCTATGCCTATGAGCTGGCAGGCTGCTTCCATAGCTTCTACAATCAGTGCCGTATTCTGGGAGTTGATGAGAAGCTGGCTGAGGCACGTTTGGCATTGGTTACAGTTACAGCTCATACTATTCGCCATGCTTTGGGAATTTTGGGTGTATCTGCACCGGAAAAGATGTAAAATAGAATTATCATAAATTCAGTATTTTTATATACGGCTTTGAGAGGAGATTTACAAGTGGATTTTTTGAAGAGTTCTGATGTAGAGGTTGCAGCCTACATTTTGCACGAAAGCAAGGTTCCAATGTATTACAAGGATTTGATTATGGAGGTGCTGGAAAAGCGCCAGAAGAATATTCAAGCCTTGGCAGAGGCTATTTCTGAGGTTTATACCCAGATAAATATGGATAGCCGTTTTCATTATGCTGGCGATGGCAAATGGGGGTTGACTGAGTGGAATCCACCGGAGACAAAGCGTTCTTCCCGTGGTGCTCGTTCTGCTTCTACTAACAGAGCCAAGACTGCTCGTCAGCGTGAGGAAAAGCTTTTTGAGGGCATTCAGGAAGACAATTAATAGAGATTGATCGATTATAGATAGTTAAAGCAGGAGGCAGAATATGGCAAAGTATATTTTCGTTACTGGCGGTGTGGTTTCTTCCTTGGGCAAGGGCATAACAGCAGCTTCTTTGGGACGTCTGTTAAAGAATCGCGGCATTAAGGTTACTATTCAGAAGTTTGATCCATATATTAATAT
The DNA here is from genome assembly GCA_934196075.1 of uncultured Anaerovibrio sp. Classification (GTDB taxonomy): domain Bacteria; phylum Bacillota; class Negativicutes; order Selenomonadales; family Selenomonadaceae; genus Anaerovibrio. Next base: position 1,695 of record CAKPVW010000024.1, on the reverse strand, counting down.
TGATCCAGGAACTATGAGCCCTTATCAGCATGGTGAGGTTTTTGTTACTGATGATGGTGCTGAGACTGATTTGGATTTGGGCCATTATGAGCGTTTTATTGATATTAACTTGACCAAGGGCTCCAATATTACTACTGGTAAGGTTTATTGGAACGTTCTTAACAAGGAGCGCCGTGGTGATTATCTGGGCAAGACAGTACAGGTTATTCCACATATTACCAATGAGATTAAGCAGCGTGTTTATGATGTAGCTGCCAGTGATGGTGCTGATGTGGTTATTACCGAAATCGGTGGTACTGTAGGTGATATTGAGTCCTTGCCATTTATGGAGGCTATTCGCCAGGTCAAGAAGGAAGTTGGCCGTAACGATGTACTTTACATTCATGTTACTTTGGTTCCTTATATTTCTGCAGCGGGCGAGCTGAAGACCAAGCCAACTCAGCATAGCGTAAAGGAGCTGCGGGGCATTGGAATTCAGCCAGATATTCTGGTATGTCGTGCTGAGAAGCCTCTGACCAAGGATATGAAGCAGAAGCTGGCTTTGTTCTGCGATGTAGAGGAAAAGGCTGTTATTGAGAATTTGACTGCTGATACCATTTATGAGGTTCCTCTGATGATGCAGGAGGAGGGTCTGGACCGCATTGTTCTAGAGAAGCTGGGCATGGATTACAGTCCTGTTAATATGGAAGACTGGGCTCAGATGGTCAACAAGATTAAGAACCCTCAGAAGAAGGTAAAGGTTGCTGTAGTTGGTAAGTATGTAGAACTGCCGGATGCGTATATTTCTGTAACTGAGGCTCTGCACCATGCAGGTATTGCCAACGATGCTGCGGTAAAGATTCACTGGGTAAATTCTGAGGAGATTGAGAACTCTGCCTTGGATTTGGATGAGGAATTTGCTGGATGCAAGGGTATTTTGGTACCAGGCGGCTTTGGTGATCGTGGTGTTGAGGGCAAGATTAAGGCAATTCAGTATGCTCGTGAGCACAATATTCCATTCCTGGGTCTGTGCCTTGGTATGCAGTGTGCTGTTATCGAATTTGCTCGTCACGTATGTGGTATGACGGATGCTCACAGCACAGAGTTCAATTCCGAAACTGCTCATCCAGTTATTGACCTGATGGCTTCTCAGGTAGATGTGGATAAGAAGGGTGGCACTATGCGTCTTGGTGCATATCCTTGCAAAGTTCAGAAGGATACCAATACCTATGCAGCTTATGGCGCTGAGGAGATTAGCGAGCGTCATCGTCATCGCTATGAGTTCAATAATGATTTCCGTCAGCAGCTTTCTGAGGCTGGCATGGTAATTGCTGGTACTTTGCCTGATGACAGTTTGGTAGAAATTGTAGAGGTGAAGGATCATCCTTGGTTTGTGGCTTCCCAGTTCCATCCAGAGTTGAAGTCCCGTCCTAACCATCCACATCCATTGTTTAAGGATTTCGTAACTGCTGCTCTTAACGTAAAATAATTTTTGTTTTGTTGATTTCAAAGCTGTTGCTTTGTTGTATAATAGGTTTATACAATGAAGCAGCAGCTTTTTTGTATATAGACAAACTACTGTTAAGGGGAAAGCAACAGTTAAAATAAACTTATAAAAAATTATAAATAAATACTGTTAAAATTACAATTTTATGGTATGATAATATCGAGGTGGTGAACTTGAATTACTATACCATAAACAAATTTTCCAAAATC
>CAKPVW010000023.1 GCA_934196075.1 uncultured Anaerovibrio sp. | reverse complement strand
GGCAGAATACAGTGTCTCTAATTTTTCGATTTGTCATATAATCCCACCTCTGCAAAGAAAATATGTTTCTATCAAAATTATAACATAAATATGGGATTAGAACAATATATTATATAGGAAGGTTGTGTAACATGCAGATAGTTTTACTTTCTGGTGGATCTGGCAAGAGGTTGTGGCCTTTGTCTAATGATATCCGCTCAAAACAGTTTATTAAAATTTTTAAGGGCTCCTCTGGGGAGTATAAATCCATGGTTCAGCGGGTATATGGTCAGATTAAATCTGTTTTGCCCTCTGCTGAGATTACTATTGCTACTTCAAAATCTCAGGTTTCCTCGATTTTGAATCAGTTGGGGGATCAGGTGGGGATATCTGTGGAGCCATGCCGCCGTGATACTTTTCCGGCTATTGCTTTGTCGGCAGCTTATTTGTCTGATGTAAAACATATTGCTGCTGATGAACCGGTGATTGTTTGTCCCGTAGATCCGCTGGTGGAGAAGGGATATTTTGCCTCTCTGGGACAGCTTGGTCAGCAGGTGGCCAAGAGTGAAGCCAATCTGGTTTTGATGGGCATAGAGCCAACCTATCCTAGTGAAAAGTATGGCTATATTATTCCCGCAGATGATGCAGATGTGAGCACTGTGCTTACCTTCAAGGAAAAGCCTTCAGAAGACTTGGCCAGTCAGTATATAGCCCAGGGTGCTTTGTGGAATGGCGGTGTCTTTGCTTTCAAGCTGGGATATCTGCTGCAAAAAGCCCATGAGTTGATTGATTTTGTAGATTACCATGATTTGTTTGCCAAATATGCTTCCTTGGAAAAAATAAGCTTTGATTATGCTGTGGTGGAAAAGGAAGCTCATATTCAGGTAATGCGCTATGTAGGCCAATGGAAGGATTTGGGTACCTGGAATACCCTGACAGAGGCTATGGATGAACAGAATATTGGCAGAGTAATTCCCAACGATACCTGCGAGAATGTCCATATTCTGAATGAGTTGGATGTTCCAGTGCTGGCCATGGGCCTAAAGGATGTAGTGATTTCTGCTTCTGCCGAGGGAATATTGGTCAGCGACAAGGAGCAGAGTGCCCATATCAAGCCATATGTGGATAAGCTGAACCAGCAGGTAATGTTTGCGGAGAAAAGCTGGGGGTACTACAAGGTTCTTAGTGTGGATAGCGACAGCTTGACTGTTATGGTTACTCTGAAGCAGGGGCATAGCATGAATTATCATAGTCATCAGCATCGCCGTGAGGTATGGACGGTTATCTTTGGCTATGGCAGAACCATTATCAATGGAGATATGGAGAATATCAAGGCCGGTGATGTTATCAATATGCCTGCGGGATGCCGTCATACTGTTTTTGCCGATACGGATTTAAAGCTTTTGGAGGTACAGCTGGGCAGTGATATTGATGTCAAAGATAAAATTAAGCATAATTTTGAGCCTGATACTAGTTGCTTTGGCAGTGGAGATATTCGGGGGATTTATCCTACCCAGGTTAATGAAGAACTGGCCTACCGCATAGGCAGAAATTTCGTCAATATACTTCAAGAGGATGCTTTGGTGGCTGATGACCATAAAAAAATAAAAATTGCCGTAGGCCATGATATTCGTTTGTCTGGCACTTCTTTGCAAAAATCCTTGGTCAAGGGGTTGATGGAAGCTGGTTGTGACGTTATGGATATAGGTCAGTGCGGTACAGAAATGATTTATTTTACTGTAGCTCATCTGAAGTTAGATGGGGGTATTATGATAACTGCCAGTCACAATCCCAAGACTTATAATGGGTTCAAGCTAGTCAGAAGCGAAGCAAAGCCTATATCCAAGGATAGCGGCTTGAAGAAATTGGAAATATTGTGCAATGAGGAACCTGCTGCCTTGGATTCTTTGACATCGCCTCAGGGGCAGGTTGAGGAATATGATATTCTGCCGGAATATATCAAGCATTTGTTGGGCTATATTGATGTGGATGCTATGCATAGATTGGCTGAAAAGCAGCAGCGCAGATTGAAAGTTGTTGTTAATGCTGGCAATGGTGCTGCTGGCCCAATACTGGATGTACTGACTCAAAAGCTGCCCTTTGATTTTATCAAGGTTAATAATGAGCCTGATGGTAATTTTCCTAATGGGGTGCCCAATCCTCTGCTGAGGGAAAATAGGGAAAGTACCGCAGAGGCAGTGCGTGCACATCAAGCGGATGTGGGCATAGCCTGGGATGGTGATTTTGATCGCTGCTTTATGTTTGACGAGCATGGCGAGATGATAGAAGGCTATTACATGGTAGGCTTTTTGGCAGAAGCTTTTCTCAAGAAATACCCTGGGGCAAAAATTATACATGACCCTCGAGTATATTGGAATACGCAGGATATTTGCCGCAACCATGGCGGTGAGGCAGTCATCTGTCGCAGTGGTCATTCCTTTATCAAGGCTAAAATGCGGGAAGTAGATGCTGTATATGGTGGTGAGATGAGTGCGCATCATTATTTTAGGGATTTTGGTTATTGCGACAGCGGCATGATACCCTGGCTGTTGATCCTGGAACTACTGCAAAGCAGTAAGCATCCCATGTCTGAGATGCTTGCAGACAGGATGGCTATGTATCCTTGTAGTGGAGAAATTAACAGCAAGGTGGAAAGCGTGGAGGCAGCCCGCAAATTGATTGCTGATGTTGCCGAAAGATATGCTGATGGCAATATTGATTATGTAGACGGCTTGTCTGTAGCATATCCGTTGTGGCGTTTTAGTCTTAGAATGTCCAATACGGAGCCTGTTATTCGTCTGAATGTGGAGACTAGAGGGGATAAAAGGTTGTTGCAGGAAAAAACTAAGGAATTGCTGCAGATTGTACGTAATTAGCAGAAATATAAGAAACGGTGATAGCTTGTGAAGAAAATAGCAACAGTTACATTGGATGGATATTTTAACTATGGCAATGTTTTGCAAAGATATGCTTTATATAAGATTTTGTCAGATATGGGGCATAGGGTTGATAGCTTGTGGTGCGATGAAGAATCCAAAATATTGAATTATCTTGCCAATAGATATCCTTGGATGCAGAAAAACTGGACCTGTAAAACCTATATAAAAATGGGCATAAATTGGAAGGGCAATACTGGCAAAATGCTTGGAGGATTTAATGGGTGGGAGGCTGCCCGTTGTGCTTTTATCAAGAGTTTTTGTGATAGATATATCCCTATACGTTATGGTGTGGATTTTACAAGGGTTGCTGATGAATATAATTATTTTGTAACCGGCAGCGATCAGGTATGGAATCCTTATTATGCAGATTTGGAGAAGCTGTTTATCAAATTTGCGCCATCAGAGAAGCGCATTGCTTATGCAGCTAGTATTTCTAGTCCAGAGATACCTCAGGACAAGCAACAGACATTCATTGATGGTGTCAATGGCATGAAGGAGATTTCTGTCCGGGAACAGGCTGGGGCAGATTTGATTCAGCAGTTAACCGGTCGCAGGGTGCAGGTTGTGGCGGATCCTACTATGCTGGTTGCAGCTGAGGATTGGCGCAGTATTGCCCGCAAGCCAAGTTGGCTGAAGGGGGAGGAGCAGCTGCTGGTGACCTATTTCCTGGGAAAGAGACCGGATAGTGTTATTGAAGGTATTGCTAGGGAAAATAGGCTTCAGATTGTTAATATGCTGGATGAGAGAGTTTTTGAACACTATGCCATTGCACCAGAGGAATGGCTGTGGCTCATAGACCATGCTAGGTTTATGTACACGGATTCCTTCCATGGAACGGTCTTTTCTATTTTATTCCGCACTCCTTTTGTGGTGACGGAGCGGGTAGATGCAGGCTGTGCTAATAAAATGACTTCTCGTATCGATACCTTGCTGGCCAAATTTGATTTATCAGATCGCCGTGGAACAGCGCAAAATGGGTATATAATAGCGAATCCATTAGCTATACAATATGGTGATGTAGATGGTGTGCTGGCAGAGGAAAAAGAAAAAGCTAAAAAATATATATTGAAAGCTCTATAACGAGGTGTCCGCTATCCCCAACTCTAGAGGTGGAGGGAAGCTGTACTAATAAAAATACCCCAGCCATGGCAATTCTGTGGCTGGGGTTAAAATTTAAGCAGGAAGCTCCGCTTCTATAGGCGGGAGAACGTTCACTTATAGCATCATAAGATATTTTTTGTACTCCGATGGTGCGATGCCTAATGCATGCATAGCATTTTCAGCAGACCAATTTGTAGTATTCATTAGGTTTTTTATGGCATTTAATGTCCCGCTAGTTTCGCCGATAGCCTTGCCTCGAGCTTCGCCCCGAGCCTCGCCCCGAGCTTCCCCTCGAGCCTCGCCAGCTTTGAATAGGGCTTCCTTTTCTTCTCGTTCATTCCATTCAAATCCAAACATATCTATTATCTCCTTTTTGTTATTTACTAGATACTCTTTCATAACATCATTGTCCAAACAGTAGCGCACTGCTGTTCGCACAGCAGTATCAATATCCTGGCCTTGCCGGCGGAATTCCTTGTATTTATTGGAAAAAATGCAGTATTCCTTTAGTGATTGACAGCGATTTAAAAAGTCAGTATTCATACCCTCAGCAAGATTGTAAACATGGACGATTAATTCCAAATTATTAGATTCTGTTGTAAATGCATTGCTAAGCTTTAGCGTTTGCTGCTCAAAAGATGTATTCTCGCCATCGTAGAAAACGAAAAATTCTGGTGCGGGTATTTTTACCAATTCCTGACTGTAAATCTTGTCGTGACAAGATTTTGTGTATCGGCGGTAGAGTTCGTCAACATAGCTTAGAAAACGTAATGGCATATTGGGATTAATCGTAGTTTGATGTTCAATCAACACTACCATCAGATTATCCATTAAAAAGGAAATATCATTTTTGATATTACTGAAAAAACTTCCTTCAAGGGTGTTGATAGTAACATTGGATGAATTAGTGAAAAAGAAAATATGTTTCTACCAAAATTATAACATAAATACGGGATTAGAACAATATAATCAGGATAGTAAGGTTGCATAATGTGCAGATAGTTTTGCTTTACAAGTATGCAGTAATTGACACTCCTCATGCCTAAAGGCAATGGGACGGTGTTTTGGGATAAGTTATTTGATTATTCTGGTGGTGGAATAGATATATATGAATTTAGGTACAAAACAAATGTTTATCAGATTTTACCCTATTTTTTATCTTATGATTATGAAGGCCGTTGTGACAAGGAATTTTATGATTGCCAAGAAAAAAGGTACATGCTAATATTATAGGTGTAAGGTGGCAAAGCATAAGGCTTCGCAGAGAAATTATTGCAGTTAACCGCCGTATAGGCGGCTTAGAAATCAGCCCGCATACGAACAACCAAGGTATATGTGTTAACCGCCGTATAGGCGGCTTAGAAATATATCCTCTACATCAGCCAAAGATGGTATTTGTTAACCGCCGTATAGGCGGCTTAGAAATTCTCAACTGCTCGCTGGGTAGGCATATTAATGTTAACCGCCGCATAGGCGGCTTAGAAAGGTAGAAGATGTAATAGCAGCAGATATTGCTGGTTAACCGCCGCATAGGCGGCTTAGAAAAAGCAGAAGATATAGAGAATATGACAGAGCTGAGTTAACCGCCGCATAGGCGGCTTGAATTGAGATTGTACCTTGCTGGAATTCGTTTTATACAGGGGCCGGTTTCATATATGTAGAAGTAAGGCTCTTAGCAATGGTAAAATACCCAAAAATGCTTGCACCGAAAAAATATTTTTGCCGATGATGTGGTATACTCTATAATATATTAACGTAGTTTTGATGCTATTTATGACGGAGGGAAAGAGATGCGATATCTTTCAGTTGCTGAAATAGCGAAAAAGTGGGATGTGTCGGAGCGCACTGTTAGAAATTATTGTGCCCAGGGACGGGTGGATGGTGCGTTTCTTACCGGTAAGACATGGAACATTCCGGAAAATGCAGAGAAACCAGAGCGTATTAACAAGAGAAAGGAAGCCCCGATTACTCTGTTGGATATTCTGAGGGAGCAAAAGTCAAGTAAATATTCCGGTGGTATTTATCATAAAACTCAGATTGATTTAACATATAACTCCAACCATATTGAAGGAAGCTGCCTAACTCACGATCAAACCAGATTTATATTTGAAACCAACACCATTGGCGTTGGGGAAAAAGAGGTATTGAATGTTGATGATGTAATTGAAACAGCAAACCATTTTCGGTGCATTGACATAATTATTGATCATGCAAAAGCAGCTTTGACGGAGAAATTTATCAAGGAACTTCATTTTATATTGAAGAATGGCACTAGCGATTCTAGAAAAGATTGGTTTGCTGTTGGAGAATATAAGAAACTTCCGAATGAGGTTGGCGGTATGAATACAGTCCTTCCAGAAGAAGTTGCCTATAAAATGAAGAATTTGCTGAGGGAATACAATGCCAAAGAAGAAAAAGCATTTGAGGATATTCTGGACTTCCATGTGAGGTTTGAGCGTATTCATCCATTTCAGGATGGAAACGGCCGTATTGGTAGGCTGATTATGTTCAAGGAATGCCTGAAATATAATATCGTTCCATTCATCATTGATGATAATTTGAAGATGTTCTATTATCGTGGATTGAAAGAATGGGGTAGTGAAAAAGGCTATCTTATAGATACCTGTCTGTCTGCCCAAGATAAATATAAAGCATATTTGGATTATTTTAGAATTGTGTATTAAGCAAGAAGCGAAGTGTAGCTATGTCAGTATGAATTTAGATGTAAAACAAATGTTTACCAAATTTTACCCTATTTTTTTTCTTAAGATTATGAAGGCCGTTGTGACAAGGAATTTTATGATTGCCAAGAAAAAAGGTACATGATAATATTATAGGTGTAAGGTGGCAAGGTATAAGGCTTCGCAGAGAAATTATTGCAGTTAACCGCCGCATAGGCGGCTTAGAAATTCAATCGTTTTGTGTGCAGTACCCTCAAGAAGTTAACCGCCGCATAGGCGGCTTAGAAAAAAAAGGGTGCAGGTAGGAATCCGTTTGACTTGTTAACCGCCGCATAGGCGGCTTAGAAAATTGTGGAGCTTCCAGAGGACAGCGAGCTATTGTTAACCGCCGCATAGGCGGCTTAGAAAGCAAAGCCATTGTTGCCTGGTCCGTTAATAAGGTTAACCGCCGCATAGGCGGCTTAGAAATATGATATGTTATTGTTAAAGTATGTAGGTAAACCGCCGCATAGGCGGTAAAATATGATTTTCCTATGAAATGTTTTTGTTTACTATGGTAATGTGTGGTATAATGAAACTATAGATATTTACGTTTTTTAGAAGGAGGGGATAGTATTGGGAATTCTTATGGATTATGTAAAGGCTAAAGCTGAGGAAAAGGAGAAAACTCCCGTAGAGTGGCTGCAGAATATTGCCACTAAGGCTTCTCAATGCAGAATTGGTACGCATATGGGCAGATTTGTGCATCCAAGTGCCAATGTCTTGTTGCGGGATATGTTGCCCGAGGCTGATACTAGAGGTTATGTGGCTACCTCATCTGTTAATTGTAATGCAGACATATCAACTAACGCAGCTTATCTTGGGACTGCCAAATTTTTGTTGTTAGAGCTAGATGATGGCGTTACTGTATATGAGCACCTAAAAAAAGATCCGTGCTTTTTGGCGAAGGAATTATCTGATTTGGATATGGATTTTGTCGCTCTCCAGCAGGCTTTTCTATCAGCTGAGGATGCTTCTATACCTACAGCTACAGATGAAAGACTTCGACAGGTATATTTTCCAACGAGTGACAAAGACTATCATCTGTTGACTGTATTGCCACCTTCCAGTGTAGCCATTGAGCTGCGTAAGCGTATCAGGAATATGGAGGTTCACGCCAAACAGGCGCGACAAAATGAAATTCCTGACACTTCATACGAAACTATATTTGATTTGACGGAAATAGCTTATGGAGGAACAAAGCCACAAAATATATCCACTCAGAACAGTAATAATGGTGGCAGGACTTATCTTTTGCCCTCCTTGCCGCCTTTGTGGAAGGAACGAAAGGTGACGATACCGCAGGAAGGATTTTTTGTTAATACTGTTTATGTCAAGGATTATAAAGAGCTGTTTCAAGAATTGCACAAAACATATAGACTGTGTAAAAACAATATGGAGATAAGAGCTACAGCTAGAAAACAGGAATGCTGTATTATTGATTCTGTGTTAATAAAGGCTTATGCTTTGCAGGAAAATACACCAGGATGGAGCCATAAGACAAATTTGGACAAGGCTGAATGCATTTGGCTTGATGAAGAGTATGCGCAGGAGCGACAGCAGAATCAGGACTGGCAGGAAGAAATAGCTGAAAAATTTGCAAAATGGTTTGTCGATAATTATAAAAAAATTAATGGTCGTAACAGTGTTGAGCTTGGAGATGCAGAAACTAAGGAAATAAAATACGAAATTTTAACAGCTTTGAGGTACTGAAGAATATGAAAAAATATCAAGCGAGGTGAGTTTATGTGAGAAAACATTATCTTCTTTTATCAAATTTGCATATACATAATGCTAATGCTATGAGCAGTAGTTATACAATTGGTTTTCCGGCAATTACGGGTTGGTTGGGGGCAGTTCATGCTTTGGAACGGAATTTAAATGCAAATGGCTTTCCAGATTTACGTCTAAAGAAAACAGCTATTTCCTGCAGTGAATGCTCTATGCAATGGTATAGGGGCCTAGGTGATTATAGATGGTCTATTTGTGGTACTGCTAATCCTCTAAGAAAAAAAGGAAGTGGTTTTGAACGACCGCCTTTCGTGGAGGAGCCACGTTGTGACCTTAGAGTAAATCTACTTATAGAAATGTCTGGATATCAAGGTGAACATAGAGAATTGCTGCAATGTGTTGCTAAGCAGATGGCTAGGTTGAAAATAGCAGGTGGTGATATAGTTAACGAAATTGATTCATCATGTCTAAAAATTTTATCCCTTAATCCAGAAGAAGAAACGGATAGACGTAAAATAAATTATGCCTTGCGGCCAGGCTTTGTTATACGTTCTCGCCGTGAGTTGTTGCTGAATTATCAGGCAGGTGATAGCTTGGAGGGTTTGCTGTCTGCTATGAAAGTAATATGTCATTTGGAGAAGGATGCCAATGGCAAGGTGGTTGCCTCTCAATATGAGAAATATAGAAGCGATGGTTGGCTTGTGCCCATTGTGGTAGGCTTTAAGGATATATCAGGACAATGCAAGGTGGATAATCAGCGTACATATGAATATGAACATCATTTCGTAGAACCAATAGCTACGATAGGTGAATTTATATTACCATATCGCTGTGAATCAATTAGCGAATTTATGTGGAACTACAGGTATGATGCGGAAAATGGTCTTTATCTATGTGAAGCTGGAAACCCTGTAGAGTGAAAGGAGTAAAATCATGGCAAAGAAAAATGATGAAATGGCTTCTGTATTGGCTTATGAAAAAAAATTAGTTGTTTCTGATGGTTATATGTATGGTACAATATGGGAAAATAGGTATAGTCAGGCTGATGCCTTGCATTTGGTGGAAAAGTCTTTGCGCGGTACGATATCAAATCGTTTAAAGCCCGCCGTTCAGAATGATCCAGCCAAGTTAAATGCAGAGGTAGAAAAACCAAATTTGCAGCGTATAGATGCCTGTGCTTTGGATATGGAACAGGATACCTTAAAGGTTATATTTTCCGTGAAGGTTCTCAGCGGAATTGAAAAGCCGGCAGCATGCAATAATGCAGTATTCGCTAGAAAATATACTGATGCAGCATTGAAATATATTAACAAAACTGGCTTTGAGGAATTGGCTAGACGTTATGCATTGAATCTAGCTAATGGCAGATTCTTATGGCGCAATAGACTAGGGGCAGAAAAGCTGGAAATAAAGATTGCAGTAAAGGACAAAAGCTGGTGTTTTGATGGACATAGCTTTAGTTTAAGAGATTTTGATGGTGAAAATGCAGGTTTGGATGAATTGGCCTCTTTGATAGCCCAGACTCTTTCCGGTAAGCGTGCTTCCCTTTTTATACAGGTAGAAGCCTATGCTCTGTTGGGACATGGTCAAGAAGTATATCCTAGTCAGGAGCTGGTTTTTGATAAGGGCAAGGGTGAAAAGAGCAGGGTGTTATATGATGTAAATGGCATAGCGGCGATTCATTCCCAGAAAATAGGCAATGCTATTCGTACTATTGACACCTGGTATCCTGGTTATGACGATGATGATATAAATGTAGGGCCTATTGCTATTGAAACTTATGGTGCAGTAACAAATTTGGGCAAGGCCTTTAGGAACCCGAAGGATAAAGCAGATTTTTATACGTTATTTGATAAATATGTCATGGGAGATGAATTGGATAATCTGGAGCAGGAGCATTATGTTATGGCTGTTCTGGTTCGTGGTGGTGTATTTGGCCAAAGTAGCAAGGAGTGACAGGCATGGAATTCTATCAAGAGATAAAACTGTTGCCAACAATGGAATTTTCCGTTAATATTTTGTGGTCAAAAATATATGAGCAGCTGCATATAAAGTTGGCGGAATTACAAAACAATGAAAAAGATGGAGAGATCGGGATTGCCTTTCCAGAATATTGCAACAGTGAAGAAAAAACAGGTTTGGGGCATAGCATGAGGATTTTTGCTCCAACTAGGGAATATCTTGAGAATTTGGATGTTGCCAATACTTTGCGCAGGTATAGAGATTATTTTGTTGCCAACCCAATACGTAAAATAAATGCTAAAAGGATACGAGGCTATGCAGTTTATTCAAGATTTCGTTTTGAAAATAGCCGAAGTCAAAAGGCAAAACGCTATGCTAAACGACATAATATCTCTTATCAGGAGGCATTGGCACTGTTTCCTTTGGATAGGTGTGGCAAGGAACCACCATATATTCAGTTTAAAAGTCTAAGTAATGGAAATAAATTCCGGCTATATGTGGTAAAGAAATTGGTGGATTCTCCTATTGATGGTGGATTTAGTGCTTATGGATTAAGTGACAGTGCGAGTGTACCTGAAATTTAAATCAAAGATTTTCTTGGCGTTAACCGCCGTATAGGCGGCTTTGTTGGTAAACCGAAAATTCTAGAAGCATAGAACAGGAAAAATATTATGAATGAGGTTATTGCAGAAAAATTACAACTACTGCCGGAGCGGCCAGGAGTTTATTTAATGAAGGACGAGGCTGGTGTTATTATTTACGTTGGCAAGGCGGTTATTCTCAAAAACCGGGTGCGGCAGTATTTCCAGAACAATCACCAACATGCACCCAAGGTTAGGGCCATGGTGGAGCGCATTGCGGATTTTGAAATCATCATTACTGGCTCTGAGGTAGAGGCTTTGATTTTGGAATGCAATCTCATCAAGAAATATAGGCCCAAATACAATATCAGCCTCAAGGATGATAAGATGTACCCCTATTTGAAGGTGACGGTGCAGGAAAAATATCCCCGGGTTTTTGTTACCCGCAAAGTGTTGGAAGATGGTGCTAAATATTTTGGGCCCTATACAGATGCAACGGCTTTGCATAGATGCCTTCGCCTTCTGAAGAAGATGTTCCATTTTCGCATCTGCCGCCATTTAAGGGAGGGACAGTCCTGTTTGGAATATCATATCAAGGGCTGTTTGGCTCCCTGCATTGGTCAGGTGGATGCGGAAGAATACCGCGCTATGATACGTAAGGTTTGTTTGTTTTTGGAGGGGAAAACCAGACAGGTGGAAACGGATTTGAAACAGCAGATGGAGCAGGCCGCAGAGGCGTTGAAATTTGAGCAGGCAGCCCGTCTGCGGGATCAGCTGCAGGCGGTGCAGAAGCTGGCTCAGATGCAGCAGGGAATTATTCGTCGGGAAAGGGAGGAGGGGGTTAATCGTTTACAACGGGTTTACGATCAGACTACAGGAGCGGTGGAGGAGCTGGGCCGTTACCTGGGACTGAAAAAAGCTCCCTATCGTATGGAATGCTTTGATATATCTCATACGCAGGGTTCGGAAACAGTAGCTTCCATGGTAGTATTTGAGGGCGGTGTAGCTAAAAAATCCGATTATCGGCGTTTTAAAATCCGCAGTGCTGAGGGAAAGCCAGATGATTTCAAATCCATGCGGGAGGTTACTACCCGGCGTTATGGGGATCCGGATGCTGAAATGCCAGATTTGATTGTTATTGATGGCGGTAAGGGGCAATTAAGCTCTGCTCTAGAAATTATTCGGGGAGCAGGACATTTTTTGGTGCCTGTGGTGGGCTTGGCTAAAAGGGAGGAAGAGGTTTTTCGTGAGGGAGAATCTGAGCCGGTTATCCTTCCTAGAGATAGTCAGGCTCTTTTCCTGATACAGCGAATTCGAGATGAAGCCCATAGATTTGCTATTACCTATCACCGACGTCTGCGGGGAAAGCGAAATATGGTTTCGGTGCTGGACCATATTGAGGGGATTGGGCCTAGAAGAAGGCAGCTTCTCTATGAGCATTATGGAGAGCTGGAAAAAATTAAGGAAGCCTCTGTGGAGGAAATGGCTGCTCTGGATGGCATGAATCGACCAGCAGCAGAGGCGGTGTATAATTTCTTTTTAGCTCAAAAGAATTTGCGTTAGTGAGAATTATATGGATGTAGTTCGGATTAGAAATGCTACAATTGTGGTGGAGGCGTATATGGGACAGGTGGTATTGATTACAGGAGGTACATCTGGTATTGGCCAGATGACGGCCGAATTGTTTTTACAGCAGAATTATCAGGTGGCTATTATGGGCCGGGATAGTGACAAGGGACAACAGGTAGTACATGGTTTCTTGCAAAATTATCCGCAAGCACGTATTGAATATATTCAGGGAGATGTGGCTAGGACAGCAGATTGCGCTAAAGCTGTGGAGCAGGTTGTTGGCTGGGGCGGCTCTTTGGATATACTGATTAATTCGGCAGGACGGTATTTTGAAAAGGCTTTGGAAGATGTTTCGGAAGATGACTTTGACGCTATGCTGGGCATAAATCTCAAGGGAACTGTATTTATGACGAAATATGCTGTAATCCAAATGAAAAAACAGGGAGCTGGCAGCATTGTCAATATTTCCTCTGATGCGGGATTGCATGGCAATATGCTTTGCAGTACCTACTGCGCCTCCAAGGGCGGGGTTAATATGTTTACCAAGGCTATGGCCCTGGAACTAGGACCCTATGGTATACGTATCAATGCTGTGTGTCCGGGGGATGTGTTGACGCCATTGACGGAGGCTCAGCTAGAGCAATATCCCGATAGGCAGGCAGCCTTGCAGGAAATGGCTTCTGTTTATCCGTTGGGGAGAATTGCCAAGGTGAATGAGGTGACGGAGGTTGTTTGCTTCTTGGCTGGCCCAAAAGCGTCCTTTGTGAATGGTGCTCTTTGGAGTGTAGATGGAGGATTGACCTAATAAAATATACAGGAATATACAAGATGGTTATTGATATATAAGTTCCTTATGTGCTAAAATTAACAGTAAGGATTTTGAGGTGAGATTATGGGAAAGAAATTTTTGCTGATAACAGCATCAGTAGGCTCAGGCCATGAAAAAGCTGCAGGAGCTATAGCTGAGGGTATCAAAAAATCCTTTCCCAGTGCTCGGCTGGATATTGTAGATTTTATGAGTTGGCATACTTCGGCAGTAAATGCCTTGATGAAAAGCTGTTATTTGAAGATGCTGGCTTTGGTGCCAAATCTTTATGAATTTATGTATCAGTTTACGGCGGGCAAACGAAAAGGTGGTTTCATCCAATTGCTTATGGCCTATGCTATGTCAGTTTCTATCAAGAGCTTGATTCGTAGATATGAGCCGGAGGTGATTATTTGCACTCATCCTTTTCCGGCTGAGGCGGTTTCTCATTTGGGGGAGAAATGGCGCAAAGGCTTTTTGTCAGCAGCTGTGATTACGGATTATTCAGTACATCAGATGTGGATATGTCCCCATATGAATTTGTATTTTGTTGGCTGTGACTTTATGAAGAAACAGCTGATAGCAGATGGCATTGATAAGGATATTATCTATGTTACCGGCATTCCTGTGTCTGGAAGCTTTCAGCAAGATCTGGATAAGGCTCTTTGTCGACAGAAATTGCATCTAAAGCTGGGTGAGCCTGTGATACTTATGATGGGGGGCGGTCTTGGCTTGGGGCATATTGGCTTGGCTTTGGAGCAATTGGAGACAGTGGAGGAATCTTTGCAGTTGGTGGTAGTGGCTGGGCGCAATCGAGAGTTATTGCGGCAGGCTGAAGAAGCCAGTCAGCAATCTCATCATAAAATTATAGTTTATGGTTATACAGATAAGGTTAATGAGCTTATGGGGGCAGCGGATGTGTTATTGACCAAGCCTGGGGCATTAACCTTGACAGAAGCCATGTCTCTAGGGCTTCCGATGCTTCTCCATGAGCCTATACCGGGGCCGGAGACGGATAATGCCAGATATATGTCTGGCTGTGGTGGCGCTATTTGGCTTCATGCGGGAGATAATTTGGCTTATGTATTGAAGCAACTATTGGCAGATAGGGAAAAACTGGCGGCCATGGAGGAGGCGGCTAGAGCCAATAGGAGGCCGGAGGCTGTACAAAAAATAGTAGAAATCATCAAAAAAAATATGGATTTATCCAATTAGGGTATTGGAGTGATTCGGGTTGACAGTAAGTAAATTGAAAAAAATAAATGATGGCATTTTTGTGTGCCCTGAGTGTAATGGTGAGCTGATTTGTCTGCCGGGCGGGCAGGTAAGAGTTGTTAATGGCCGTGTCGATTATGATAATGTAAAGCCTAAATATGTTTGCCAAAAGTGTGGCCAATTTTATCGTGAGCTTTTGAATACAGGCTATTTTGATGTATTTGCTGCTTCGGAGGAGGATCTTTCCTGTGCAAAGAAGCAGGTTGATGCTAACAAGAAGAAGTCAGGTAGAATCATCAAGAAAATAGGAGATCTTGCCCCTGTACAGTTAAAGCGGGATGCTGACAATCAGGTTAAGTGTCCTCGCTGCGGGGCCAATATGCAGTATTTGGAGCCGGAGACAGCTAAAATTGTCAATGGCAGGGCAGATTTTTCAGATACTGTAGCAAGGTATCACTGCGATGAGTGTGACTCGCTGTATCGCCAGATTGCCTCAACAGATTATTATCAGTGGAGTGAAAAATAGGAGAAAAAGCCAGTGAAAGATGGTAATAGAAAACAACAAGGAAAGCAAAAAATCAGTGGCTTTAATTTAGGCTGGCTGGTGGTAACCCTGAGTGTCCTTGTTTATGGTATATGGGTGATTGGTGATAAAGCTGTGACCCTCCACCATTTGAATGGGGATATTGATCAGGCTCGTTTGCGTTTAGAGGAGGCTCAAAGGGAAAATCAGCAGCTAAAGGAAGAGAATGCTAACCTTTCTGACAATGCCTATATAGAGAAATTAGCCAGAGAAGAACTGGGTATGACCCGCCAGGGTGAAATCCCTTATATTTATGCAGAAAATAAGTAATTAAGTATTAAGTAAAAGGTCTGTCTGTTTTATTCCCGTAATGATGGGAGACATTGGACACCTTGTTGTAATCCCTCAATAATAACGAGGTGTCCGATGTCCCCCACCTCTATAGGTGGCGGGAGGCTGTGCTAATGACAGGGTGGAGCTAATATCTCCACCCTCGTCGAAACCCCATTGAAAGAAAATGCAAGGGCATTTTCTTTGAATAATCTAGGGGTTATAATTGACACCTGATAGTATATAAGGGTATAATGACGATTAAGTTAATTTTTGAGGAGGAAGAAGTATTTTGTCCATTGAAGTTGGAAGTATTGTAGATGGCGTTGTCAGCGGCATTACAAATTTTGGAGCATTTATTAATCTGCCTGAGAATAAGGTTGGCCTAGTGCATATTTCAGAGGTAGCAGACGTCTATGTTAAGGATGTAAAGGATTTTCTGAAGGAGCAGGATAAGGTTAAAGTCAAGATTCTGTCTGTGGATGACAGAGGTAAAATTGCCCTTTCCATAAAGCAGGCTCAGGAAAAGAAGCCAGAGGAGCGGCCACAGCAGCGGGAGCAGAGAAGTTTCAACGCCCGTCCTCAGCGTGAGGCTGGCGCACCGGTGCGCCATGAGGGATTCCGTGCATCTGGCGGTGGCGATTTTCGCCGCAGCAGCGGCCGTTTTGGTGGTGGCAGCAATGCTTCCTTCGAGGATAAGCTGTCTCGTTTTTTGAAGGACAGTGACGAGCGCTTGACAGATCTCAGCCGCAAGACTGACAGCAAGCGTGGTGGCCGTGGCGGCGGACGCAGAAGATAAGGATAGAAAGATGATGCGAAGGAGCAGCCTCTTAGGTGCTCCTTTTTTATTTTAGATACTAGGGGCAATAGATATGGATTTTTTACAGCAGTTTTGTCTTAACTGGCAGAAAAAAATTGCTCTGCCGCCTAATAGTACAGTGATATCAGCCTGCTCTGGCGGTATAGATTCCTTGGCACTGCTGGATATGCTTTGGCAGCTTAGGGCTAAGCTGCAGATTGAGGTAGTGGCAGCTCACTATGAGCATGGTATTCGTGGTGAGGATTCTCTGGGGGATGCAGCCTTTGTAAAAGAGTTTTGCCGTCAGAGGGGAATAATCTATTATCAGGGTGCAGGCAATGTGCCTCAGGAGGCTTCTAAAAGAAATGAGTCGTTAGAAACAGCTGCTAGAAGGATGCGCTATGGATTTCTTTATGGCCTTAGGCAAAGGATGCTGGCAAAGCCTAGAGAATGCGTATATATAGCTACAGCCCATCATGGAGATGATCAGGCGGAAACTGTACTGATGCATTTATTGCGGGGCAGTGGTATCCGAGGTCTTGGCGGCATTAGGAGTCGACAGGATTGTCTGATAAGACCATTGCTTTTTACGAGAAAGAGCAAATTGACAGATTATTGCCAGACGAGAGAGCTTTCTCCAAGGCATGATAGCAGCAATGATGAGCTGGAATTTTTGAGAAATAGGATTCGTTTAGAACTGCTGCCTACGCTGGAGCAGGCATATAATCCATCTCTTATAGAGGGATTATGTCATTTAGCGGAGCTGGCTTCAGAGGATGAAGATTTTATCCAGGCTCAGGTGCAGAAGGTATGGGATGAACTAATTGAGGCAAAAGAAAATTGCTGTAGAGGTGATTGTCAGCAATTACTAAGACAGCCTAGGTCTATTTTGGGAAGATTGCTGCAGCGAATGGTTGGCAATGTATCTCAAGGAAAACAGCTTTCATATTTGCAGTTGGAGGATGTTAGACGTTTGCTAAATGTAGGGCGTACAGGCAGCAGATTGGATTTGCCCTATGGTTTGCAAGCAGAAATTTCCTATAATTTTATTCATATTTGTAAAAAAAACATTCCATTTTCAGAAAATAATGTTACAATGAATAACATGGATAGCTGTAAGATGGAATCCTCCATGTATTTGTCATTGCCGGGAGAGTTGAAGCTGCCAGATGGCAGAACTATACGGGGGTATTTTGCAGATAGATTGCCGGAGGTATTGCCTCGGGGAGCAATATATGGTGATGCAGATAAATGTGTATTTCCGTTGGAAATCCGTCATCGTCAGCCGGGGGATAGGGTAAGGCTGTCTCAGGGGAGCAAAAAGCTGAAAGATTTTTTGATTGATAGTCGAATTCCCCGTCAGCAACGGGAGGCACTGTGGCTAGTTGTTAGTCAGGGAAAAATTATTTGGCTGGCAGGTATCAGGCGTTTTGCCCAGGCTTTGGTGAATGAGTCAACAAATAAATATTTTATATTAGAAATAAGATAAAACTAAAGGAGAATGTAGGCATGTTAGAAGATTTGGCAAGTGTAATGTTTGATGAGGCAGCATTGAAGGAAAAATGCAGGGAACTAGGACAGCAGATTGCTAAGGATTATCAGAGTAAGGATTTGCTGGTAGTTGGCATTCTCAAAGGGTCTGTTATGTTTTTTGCTGATTTGACCAGAAATATTGAGATTCCTTTGAATATAGATTTTATGGTGGCATCCAGCTATGGCAATGGCACAGAAAGCAGCGGCAAGGTTAATATCAAGAAGGATTTGAGCGTTGATATTAAGGGCCGTCATGTACTGCTGGTGGAAGATATTATTGATTCTGGTATTACCATGAGCCAGCTGATGGCAGAGTTGTCCAAGAGAGAACCAGCCAGCTTGAAGCTGTGCGCTCTTTTGAGCAAGCCTTCCCGCCGTCAGGTAGATGTCAATATTGATTACTGCGGTTATGAGGTGCCAGATGAATTCTTGGTGGGCTATGGTCTGGATTATGCTGAGAATTACCGCAATTTGCCGGTTATTGGAGTATTGAAGAGAGAAATTTATTCCTAATTGTAGAAATATATAAATAATGCTATAATTAGTAAACGTGAAGGTTCAAGAAGATAACCTTTACGGGAGGAGGTTTTCCATTGGATAAGTTTATGAAAAATGTGGCATTGTATTTGCTGATAATTTTTATAGCAATATCTGCCATAGATTTCTTTTCGCAACAACAGCAGCCGAAGGTTCAGGAAATGCATTATACGGATTTCATGAAGCAGGTTGAGGATGGACAGGTGTCCAAGGTAGTGCTGGTAGAGAATGTTATCAAAGGAACATTGTCTGATGGCACAGAGTTCAAGGCTGTTATGCCAGGTTTTCCTTATCAGGAGGATAATCTAGTAGATAAGCTGCAGGCCAAAAATATTGATATCAAGGCAGAAAATCCACCTGAACCGCCATGGTGGTCCAGTTTGATATCTTCCTTGCTGCCAATAGCACTTTTGGCGGCTCTCTGGTTCTTCTTTATGAATCAGACTCAGGGCGGTGGCGGCAAAATGATGTCCTTTGGCCGCAGCCGGGCTAAGGTTAGTGGTGGCGACAAGGTAAAAGTACATTTCTCTGATGTTGCTGGTGCTGATGAGGCCAAGCAGGAATTGGAAGAGGTTGTAGAGTTCCTGAAGCATCCGAAAAAGTACAATGAGCTGGGAGCCAAGATTCCTAAGGGCGTGTTGCTTTTCGGTCCTCCAGGTACAGGTAAAACCTTGTTGGCTAAGGCTGTTGCCGGTGAGGCTGGAGTGCCTTTCTTCTCCATTAGTGGTTCTGACTTTGTGGAGATGTTTGTAGGTGTCGGTGCTTCCCGTGTTCGTGATTTGTTTGATCAGGCCAAGAAGCATGCTCCTTGTATCGTTTTCATTGATGAGATCGATGCTGTTGGCCGTCAGCGTGGTGCTGGTTTAGGGGGCGGTCACGATGAACGTGAGCAGACCTTGAATCAGATGTTGGTTGAGATGGATGGTTTTGCAGCCAATGAGGGGATTATTATTATTGCTGCTACTAACCGTCCTGATATTCTGGATCCAGCTTTGCTGCGTCCAGGGCGTTTTGATCGCCAGATCGTAGTAGATCGTCCTGATGTCAAGGGAAGATTGGCTATTTTGAAGGTTCATATCAAGGGTAAGCCAGTAGACAAGGAGGTAGATTTGGAGGTTTTGGCTCGGAGAACTCCTGGTTTTACTGGTGCAGATTTAAGCAATTTGGTAAATGAAGCAGCCCTGTTGGCAGCCCGCCGCAACAAAAAGAGAATTTTCATGTCAGAACTTGAGGATTCCATTGAGCGTGTTATGGCTGGCCCTGAGCGCAAATCCAAGGTAATGAGTGATAAGGAGAAGCGTCTGACAGCTTATCATGAAGGTGGACATACTCTGGTGGGCATGCTGCTGCCAAATGCAGATCCTGTTCACAAGGTTACGATTATTCCGCGTGGTCGTGCTGGTGGTTATACTCTGATGCTGCCGAAGGAGGATCGCTCCTATGCTACTAGAGGTGAGCTTTTGGATAAGCTCAAGACACTGTTGGCAGGCCGTGTGGCTGAGGAAGTAGTGCTGAAGGAAATTAGTACCGGTGCCCAGAATGATATTCAGCGTGCTACTCAGATGGCTCGCAGTATGATCATGGAATATGGCATGAGCAAGCACTTGGGGCCTATAGCCTTTGGTGATAGCAGTGATCATCAGGTATTCCTTGGTCGTGATTTGAACAACCAGCGGAATTATTCTGAGGAAGTTGCTTCTGACATTGATCGTGAGGTACGGAAGCTGATTACCACCGCTTATGAGGAATGTCGTATTCTGCTTTCTGATAATATTGACAAACTGCATGATATTGCAGCTGCCCTGATGGATAAGGAAACTCTGGATGCTGAAGAGCTGGAGGAGATTGTAGGGTTTGGTAATGTTACCAAGAAGGATCCTGCAGACAAAGAGTATCATCATAAAGACGATGATACTACTACCCCTCTGACGGTGCCTGTGGAGGAGCCGGTTAAGAAAGAGTCAGCAGCCCAGGAAACCGCTAAGGAGTCTATACCTGTGGATGTGGCCAACCCAGAGCCAAATCTGAATACATCAATCAAGGATTAAGGTGAGACATTTAGGGGACTGTAATTACAGTCCCCTATTTCTGCTTTTTTTATACAAGGATTCTGTTGTAGTACAAAAATAAAGAGGGGAGATTTGGTTATGAGTGAAATTATTTTGGAGTATACCCGTGGGGGACATGTGGAGAACATTCATCGGGCTGATGTGGTAGCTGTGAATACCAAGGGAGATATTCTAAAGGAGGTTGGCAATGGCAAGCTGCCTATGTTCTGGCGCAGTGCAGCCAAGCCTTTTCAGGCACTGGCCTTTGTAAAAAATGGCGGTATGGAAAAATATGGTCTTACAGAGCGTGAACTGGCATTTTTGGTGTCATCTCATAGTGGTGAGCCCTTCCATGTAGAGCTTGTTAATGGCATTTTGGCTAAGCTTGGTCTGACTACAGATGCTTTGAATTGTGGTGCTGCCCGTCCTATGAGCGGCAAGGCTAATGTGGAGTTGATTAAGCATGGAGAAAGACCTCAGGCTGTTCACAATGCCTGCTCGGGTAAGCATTCTCAGATTTTGGCTCTGTGCCAGATGATGGGCTTGCCCATCGAGGGATATATTCAGCCAGACCATCCAGCAGAAAAGATTATCTTCCAGCATGTAGCTATGGCCTCTTGTATGCCAGAGGATAAGCTGGAAATAGGTATTGATGGCTGCGGTGTGCCTGTATTCTATCTGCCTTTGGATCATATGGCTAGAGCTTATGCTCGTCTTGGCTCTCCTGCCAAGGGAGATTGGGGAGAATATGAAGAGGCTGCTCTCCGTATTCGCAATGCTATGGCAGAGAATCCTGATGCCTTAGCTGGCACTGGCCGCATAGATACTGCTATTTCCCAGATTACCAAGGGCAGAGTAATTGCCAAAATTGGTGCAGATGCTGTATACTGTATGGCTGTCCGGGATGAGGATATGGGTATTGCCTTCAAGGTGGAGGATGGCAGCTATGGGGCTGTTAATCCGGCCGTGATGGCAGTATTGAAATATATGGATATTTTGAGCAAGGATGAATATGAACAGCTGCAGGCCAAATATCCACCTGTATTGAAAAATCATCGGGGAGATATTATCGGCACCATAGAGTATAAGCTGTAAGCTAAAGGAGGCATTATATGCGTTCCAAAATATTGGAGCTTCTGCGTTCTAGACATGGAAACTGTATTTCAGGGGCTGAAATAGCCAGTCAGTTGGGAGTATCTAGGACCGCTGTATGGAAGCATATCAATGAATTAAAATCAGCAGGCTATCAAATCGAAAGTAAGGCCCGCAGTGGATATTGCTTGCTGGATTGTCCAGACAAGCTGTTGCCGGAATTGGTAAAGCATAATTTGTCTACCAAGCTTTTGGGCCAGAATGTTGTCAGCTATGATGATATTCCTTCTACCAATGATGAGGCTAAGGTATTGGCTGCTAAGGGTGCTGACGAGGGTACAGTGGTGGTTAGCGAGGCCCAAAGCACTGGCAAGGGACGTTTGGAGCGGAGTTTCTTCTGTCCAGCTGGCGGTTTGTGGTTTTCTGTTATTCTCAGGCCTGATTTTTTGCCGCAGGATGCTCCTAAATGTACCTTGATGGCTGCGGTGGCAGTTGCTAGAGCCATGCGAGATTTGGGCCTGGAGGCTGGTATAAAATGGCCTAATGATATATATTGTCAGGGGCGCAAATTGACAGGTATTCTGACTGAGATGAGCGCAGAAATGGATAGAATTAACTATCTGGTTGTTGGCATAGGTATTAATGCAAATATACCATTGGAATCTTTTCCAGAAGATATTAGGGATAAGGCAGGATCCATGTCCAGCCTCCTAGGACATGATATTGACAGGGTAGTTTTTTTGCAAAAAATATTAATTTACATGGAAAATCTCTATGTAGATGTATTAAAGAATGGCTTTAACTGGGTTCTGGATCAATGGAGAGAGTTCTCCATTACCTTGGGACAGCTTATAGATGTTATGGGAGTTCAGGAACAGTTTGCTGGAGTGGCTGAGGATATTGATGATGATGGAGCCCTGCTGGTGCGGACTGATGTAGGTCTGCGGCGGGTTCTGGCTGGTGATGTTTCCATTCGGCCTAGGTAAAAATAAAACAATCACGGAAAGCAAGATGATTTGGGGGATTTTATGCTCTTAGTAATAGATATTGGCAATAGTAATATTGTTATGGGTACTTATATCGGCAAGAAGCTGCAGCATCATTGGCGTATTTCGACTGACCGTCAAAAAACCAGTGATGAATATGGATTGCTGTTGGAAGGCATTTTCAAGCACCATAATTTTGGGCTGGGGGATATTGAAGATGTGATAATATCCTCAGTTGTACCGCCATTGATTATTCCTATGGAAAAAATGTGTGAGCGGTATTTCCATTTGCGTCCGTTGGTAGTGGGCCCAGGTATCAAGACGGGCATTCGATTGAAATATGAAAATCCTCGTGAAATTGGTGCTGACCGTATCGTAAATGTAGTTGGAGCCTATGAGCAATATGGAGGTCCTCTTATTGTGATTGATATTGGCACTGCCACCACCTTTGACGTGGTGGATGCCAATGGAGATTTTTTGGGAGGCGTTATTTCTCCGGGATTGGGAACCCAAGCAGAGGCCTTGTTCCAGCGAGCCGCCAAGCTGCCTCGCATTGAATTGGTAACCCCAAAAAATATTATTTGCCGCAATACCGTCAATGGCATGCAGGCAGGTCTTATTTTTGGTTTTGCTGGTCATATAGATGCTATTGTCCATCGCATCAAAAAGGAATATGGCCATGAAATGCAGGTGGTGGCTACAGGAGGCTTTGCTAAAATGATTGCCAAGGAATCCAATACCATAGATAAAATAGATTATTTCCTTACCCTGACAGGTTTGCGAGTGCTTTACGAAAGGAATCACGGATGAGGATAGGAGATTTTGAATTTGACTATCCAGTGTTCCTGGCGCCTATGGCAGGGGTAACAGATACGCCATATCGAATTTTGGCTAGGGAAATGGGTTGTCCTCTGGTGTATTCAGAAATGGTCAGCGACAAGGGTATCAATTATCGCAATGAGCACACTCTGAATATGTTGAAAACAGAGCCAGAGGAACGTCCTATGGCTATGCAGTTATTTGGCGCTGAGGCTGATAGTGTGGCTAAAGCGGCGGAATATATAGCCTCTTTGCAATGTGCAGATATTTTGGATTTTAATATGGGCTGTCCTGCACCTAAAGTAGTAAAAAACCATGAAGGCTCTGCTATGATGCGGAATCCTGAAAATGCCTATCAGGTATTGAAGGCATTGGTGGGGGCTGTGGATATGCCTGTAACGGTGAAAATGCGCCTTGGTTGGGATGATAAGACTATCAATATTATGGAAATGGCACAGTTAGCCCAGGAGGCTGGTGTCAAGGCTATAGCTATTCATGGCAGAACCAGAGAGCAGTTTTATCGTGATCATGCTGATTGGGAGATTATTGGCCAGGTGTGTCAAAAGCTGGATATTCCGGTGATTGCCAATGGTGATGTACGAACTGTAGAGGATTTGGATAAAATCCGGCAGGTAACAGGCTGTGAGGCTGTTATGGTGGGACGAGCTGCCCAAGGAAATCCTTGGATATTCCGTCAGCTGACAGAATATTTGAAAACAGGCAAGGTTTTGCCGGGGCCTACTATTGAGGAACGCAAGCAGGTAATTATTCGCCATTTGGATATGCTGCTGAAATTCAAGGGAGATTATATTGGGCCTAGGGAAATGCGGAAGCATGCAACCTGGTATACCAGAGGTATCAAGGGCAGTGCAGAACTAAGGTGTTTGTTTAATCAGGCAGTTTGTCGGGATGATTTTCTGCGTATTTTAGACAAAATGAAGTAAAATGAGACTTATTCAGTGGGAGCTTTAGACTCCCACTGAATTTAGTCGAATAAATCCAGAGCCTTACGGGTGCTTAACTCCCTCCTAAGAGGAGGGAGCCTTAGCACCCGTTAGCATGGGGTAAAATGGTAGTGGTTGGGGCAGCGGCTTGTGGAGCTGCTGCCTATATTTTTTTAGAAACCGGAGGGTTGACACATGGAAGAGAAGAACGAAAAGAAAGATAAGTCTGTATGGAATAATTATACTGCCGAGGAAAAGCAGGAGCTGTTTCATCTGAATGAGGACTACAAGGTTTTTTTGAGTCAGTGCAAGACTGAGCGGGAAAGCACTGAAGAAATCGTCCGTCAAGCGGAACTGAAGGGCTATCGCAATTTGCAGGATATTATTAAGAATGGGGAAAGCCTCAAGGCAGGAGACAAGGTCTATGCTACCTGCATGAAGAAGGCTGTAGCCATGTTTAATATTGGCAGCCGCAATTTGGAGGAAGGTATGTCCATTCTTGGTGCCCATATTGATACCTGTCGCTTGGATTTGAAGCAGAAACCTCTCTATGAATCTGACGGTATGGCTTATTTTGATACTCATTACTATGGCGGTATCAAAAAGTACCAGTGGGTAACGCTGCCTTTGGCTCTCCATGGTGTAGTTGCCAAAAAGGACGGCACTGTTGTTAAAATCGTTATAGGCGAAAATGATGATGATCCTGTTTTCTGTGTTACAGATTTGCTGATTCATCTTTCCCAGAAGCAAATGGAAAAGAAGGCTACAGTAGTTGTTGAGGGTGAGGATTTGGATATTCTCATCGGCAGCCATCCTTTGGAGGGAGAGGAAAAGGATGCTGTCAAGTCGGCTATTTTAAAGCTGCTGGAGGCAGAATATGGTATAGAGGAGGATGACTTCCTGTCTGCGGAGCTGACCATGGTGCCTGCTGGCAAGGCTAGGGATTTGGGCCTTGACCGCAGTATGGTTCTGGCTTATGGCCACGATGATAGAGTATGCGCTTATACCTCTTTGGCTGCTATGCTGGAGGTGGATAAGGTGGAGCGTACTTCCTGCTGTCTGCTGGTGGACAAGGAGGAAATCGGCAGTGTAGGTGCCAGCGGTATGCAGTCCCGCTTCTTTGAAAATATGGTGGCGGAGCTGCTGCATGCTCTGGGGGGGTATAATCCTCTTTCCAGTCGTCGTTGTCTGGCCAATTCCTGCATGCTTTCTTCTGATGTTAGCTCTGCTTATGACAGCTTATATGCCAGCGCCTATGACAAGAAAAATTGTGCTTATCTGGGCAAGGGCATGGTACTGATGAAGTACACTGGCGCTAGAGGCAAGTCTGGCTCTAATGATGCCAGTGCTGAGTATCTTGGGCGTTTGAGGGCTGTTTTGGACAAGCATAATGTGAAGTTCCAGACTGCTGAGCTGGGCAAGGTAGATTTGGGCGGTGGCGGCACCATTGCCTATATTATGGCACTTTATGGAATGAATGTTATTGACAGCGGTGTGGGCGTTCTCAGTATGCATGCACCTTGGGAGGCTGTCAGCAAGGTGGATGTTTATGAGACCTACAAAGGCTATAAGGCATTCCTGAAAGAGATTTAACGATGACTCAGCTACTAATCAAACGCTTTGTGGCGGATTACGATAATGTAAATAAGCCAATGGTGCGGAAGTCCTATGGACTCCTTAGCGGTGGAGTTGGTATATGTGTCAACCTGCTGCTGTGCACTATGAAGCTGATTACAGGCTATATCAGCGGTTCTGTGGGTATTATTGGCGATGGTATCAATAATTTGTCTGATGCAGGCAGTTCTGTTGTTACTATGTTTGGCCTGAAGCTTTCAGCCAAGCCTGCCGATGAGGAGCATCCCTATGGTCATGGTCGGATAGAATATATTGCGGCTATGATTATAGCCGGAGTAATTTTTCTGGTGGGCTTTGAGCTAATAGCTACCTCAGTACAAAAAATCATGGCTCCAGAGCCGGTAGAGCTTTCTCTAGCTACGATCCTTGTCATGGCGGTGTCTATATGTTTCAAACTGTGGTTGGGGGCCTTTAATCGCCAGCTAGGCAAAAAAACGGATTCACCAGTCTTTGCTGCTGTGGCAGCGGATAGTATGAGTGATTGTATTGCCACCTTGGCGGTTATTATCTGCCTGATTATCTATGGACTTACTGGTTATAATCTGGACGGCGTGGCAGGTATTATTGTGGGGCTGTTTATTATGTACAGCGGCTGGACCGCTGCTAGTGAAACTCTGCAGCCTATTTTGGGTAAGCCTGCTGACAGTCAGTTGATTCAACAAATCATAGATTTAGCGCTGGAGGATAAAAGAATTCTAGGGGTTCATGATGTTATAGCTCATAGCTATGGACCAGGCAATGTATTTGCATCGGTACATATTGAGGTGCCATCCACATTGACCTTGATAAAGGCTCATTTTATTGCCAATCATTTGGAGCATGTGCTGGAGCAGAAGCTGGATTTGCAGGCAACAGTTCATGTAGATCCTAAAGTTGTTGGTAATGCCAGATTTGATGCTATTGCTGAAACACTGAATCAGATTTTGCAGGATATTGGACCAGAGCTTAGTATGCATGATTTACACATTCTGCACGGCAATATGCTTCTTTTTGATGTGGTGGCTCCTTATAGTTTTCCTCTTACAGATGAGGAATTGGAGCAGCGGATTAATAAAAAGCTGCAGGAGCGGGAAGCTCTCTATAAGGCTGTAGTAAAGATTGATAGGGGCTGTATGACAGAAGCCACGCAGTAAGTGGTAAGTATTTAGAATACATGTATACAAAATTTGTACAATATATTTTGTAGAAAAGGTTGACAGTTGTATTTTGAAGTGTTAACATAATGCCATAGGTTAAATGAACCTGCTAACTGAATATTGATTGGAACAGGTGCCTATATGCAATAGCATAGGCCTAACAAGAGAAGCTGGTATAAGCCAGCACGGTCCCGCCACTGTAACAGGGAGCGAAACCACATTGTGTCACTGGAGAAATCTGGGAAGGCGTGGTAGAGCAGCGATCTGGAGTCAGGAGAACTGCCTGTTTAGCAATCACCGTTAGACCTGCGAGTGATGGGGATGGGGATTTTAGCTTTATTAATTATGGTTAAAAAAGTCCTGACTTGGGAGAAAGGTCAGGACTTTTTTTGCATTGCTCATACATTTCATTCATGGTTGCCGGTGCAGTTTGACGCCGCACTTGTGCACAAGGGCTTTGGGGCACGTTTCCAAAGCCCGTTTATTTTTTATGTATGATAAATCATGCATATTGTATAATAAATCACGCATAGCACAATAACCAAAAGTTATAGTCTATGGCTAGTGATAATAAAATAATATCATTTACTATTGTTGTTGACAGGTGTAAATCAAGGCCTTGACAATTGTGTGGTAGACTGATATTAATATATAAGCTGGCTGTTTTAGGGATTGAATTTCCAGCTGTCAAATGTATATTATTTAGGATTATAGGGGGAAAGAATTTTAATGGACACAGCAATAATTTTTGTTGCATTGGTTGGCTTGATGGTTATGGCCTATAGGGGCGCTTCCATCATTTTGATTGCACCGGTATTTGCCGTAGTTGCAGCATTGGGCAGTGAGCATGCTTCATTGCCAATTTTCAGTGAGCTTTACATGACCAAGGCTGCTGAGTATTTGAAAAACTATTATCCGATTTTCTTATTTGGTGCTGTATTTGCCAGATTGATGGAAAAAGGTGGTATGGCTGCTTCTGTAGCAGGTAAAATTATTGAGATACTGGGAGAAAAGCGTGCTGTACTGGCTGTATTGCTGGGCTGCGGTGCTTTGACCTATGGTGGTCTTAGCGTGTTCGTTGTTGCTTTCGTTATGTACCCTTTTGGTGCGGTTGTATTCAAGAAGGCTGATATTCCTAAGAGATTGCTGCCAGCAGCTCTCTGGATGGGTATTTTCTCCTTCGCCATGGTAGCGATGCCTGGGACACCACAGATTCAGAATATTATCCCATCTTCTTACTTTGGTACTTCTACTTGGTCTGGTATGGGAATTGGTATTTTTGCTACTTTGATTTTCTTGTTTATGGGTTGGGCTTGGATTTCCTTCCGTGCCAAGAGTTTGAAGGCTCAGGGAGAGGGCTATGGCAAGCATATTGAATTTAGCCAGCGCCGTCACAAGATTCCAAATCCTGATTGGAAAGTATCTGTTATTCCACTGATTCTGGTTATTGTTTTGAATGTATTCCTGTCTAACCCATTCCATTGGGATTGGGCATTCCATTGGGATGAAAGCTCTTTGGATAGTTTGGCTCCTATGAAAATTAGCCTGCTGGCTCATTCCGTAGCCAAAATTTCTGCTGGCTGGTCTATTACCATTTCCTTGATTATCAGCAGTATTGTAGCTGCTATTATTGCTCGCCGTCATCTGCGGATTACTGAGGGCATGATGTCTACTATTAATGGCTCTGCGATTTCTTCCTGTAGTGCGGTTCTCAACGTGGCTTCCGGTTATGCCTTTGGCTGCGTTGTAGTAAGCCTGGGTGGATTTACTATTATCAAGGATATGCTGTTGAATTTGGATTTCGGTGGTGGCCCACTGTTCTCTGCTGTACTGACTACCAATATTATGTGTGGCTTTACTGGTTCTGCCTCCGGCGGTTTGACCATTGCTTTGTCCATGTTAGGAGATCAGTGGGCAGCTATGGCGGCTCAGGCAGGTATTCCATTGGAAGTGCTTCATCGTATTGTAGCTATTTCCTCTGTAGGTATTGATCCAGTGCCACATTGTGGTGCTTTGGTAACTATGTTGGCTATCTGTGGTCTAAGCCACAAGGATTCCTATGGTGATATTGCTGTATTGATGGGCATGAAATTCCTGGTACCATTCCTGTGCGTAATTTTCTATATGATTACAGGAATAGCTTAAAAATTAGTAATTAATAAAAACTGTATGCAAGTTTTGAAGCTTGTATACAGTTTTTTTGTGCGTTATTATTGATTTTTTGTAATTATGGAAATTCTGATTTTTAGGGCCATACATACCAGCTTTTTTGAAATACAGCCTACGGTCATAACGACTTTTGCTCTGTCGGCTAAATGACCCTGCCTGATAGTTTATTCTTACGCAGATATACCGCTTGTCGCTGAGCCAATTCACAGTGACCGGATAGGCAGAGAATGCCACCGGGCTCACTTTTGCTTCGCAAAAGCAGAAAGCCTCCTGACGCAAAAGTGTCATGCCCCTCCGGCTGTTGGCGAATCATTCTGCTTTATCTATGCCACCATATATCGAAGAAAGAAAA
>CAKPVW010000022.1 GCA_934196075.1 uncultured Anaerovibrio sp. | reverse complement strand
TTCAAGCCGTAAGGCGCAGAAGGAATTTAGCATCCGCTAGGCTCAGTTAGGAACGGGAGTGAGTTTTCGTGGGTACTACCTCAGCTGTGACGATTTGGAGTAGGAAAATCACGATGATTCGCCAACAGCCGGAGGGGCATGACACTTTTGCGTCAGGAGGCTTCCTGCTTTTGCGAAGCAAAAGTGAGCCCGGAGGCACTCTCTACCATTCCGGTATCTGTGAATTGGCTCAGCGACAAGCGGTATCTCTGCGTAAGGATAAACTATCAGGCAGGGGCATTTAGCCGACAGAGCAAAAGTCGTTATGACCGTAGGCTGTACATCGAAAAACTGGTATGTATGGCTCTACAAATCAGAATTTACTCTTACAAACTGGAATTAACTTTTACAACTGACCTTAATCGAATTTGCGATGAGTTTTTTTATAGAGCTTTTGAATTTTAGGAGGCATTAATTCAGGATTGGCCATCATCTCCTGAAGTCTTTCCTCATTGCCATCCTCAATGGCTGTATCATAAAACCAGCATTTGTAATTCAGCATATCAAGAGTGGCCTTTAGATGTTTGATTTCCTCCTCTACAGCTTTTTTTTGTTGCAAAAAAATATCCTTTCGCTGCTGATAGGTACGGCTTCCCTGAGCACACAAGTCCATATATTCCCGTATTTGGCTGATTTTCAAACCAGATTTTTTAAGGCATTGAATGATTTGCAGCCGATTCAAATCAGTGGTGGAAAATTTGCGGATGCCAGATTTGCGAGGGATATCTGTAAAAAGTTCCTCTTTGTCATAATAGCGAAGGGTGGAAACGGGAATGTTAAACATTTGGGAAACCTGTCCAATATTATACATAAATTTCATCTCCTAATATTGACTTAAAGTTAGGTTTAGGTATTATGATATATTCTATAAAAAAATCTCTATATTGTCAAAAGGCAAGTATGGAGATGATGAGATAACATGGGAAAAGGTATTTTCGTATTAGAGAGCAAGTAAATATTATAAATGGATTTACCTGCGAAGGAGGACGTTATGACAAAGAGAATTAATAATTTGCTGTTAATGCTAGGCTTGTTTGCTATACTTATTTTAGCAGCAGGCTGTGGAAACATATTATCTGCTCAGGAAAATACTCAGGAAGAGCTGCCGGGAGCCAAATTTGTCCGCCAGATTGTGGCTCAGGATAATTCTTCCAGCAGGATTATTATGTGGCAGTCTGCTGAGCCTATTGCTGATGGGGCAGTAGAGTATAGACTGGTTGGTGATAACAAGATAAATAGAGTCGAGGCAAAGGGCGAGATTTATACAGATGATGGGCAGAATCTGATGATGTACACAGTCCGATTGGAAAATTTGCCTAGAAGGGCCAAGCTGGAATATCGTCTAACAGGCGATGGTCAGGTAGGAAAGTGGCACGATTTATCAACAGATGATGGGGGAGCTTTTACGGCGTTGATTTTTCCAGACTCCCAGTCCAGTGATTATAGTAGTTGGCAGGAGTTGGCTCAAGGAGCGGCAGAAAGGAATCCAGAGGCCAAATTTTTTGTGAATATGGGGGATTTGGTGGATAATGGGGAGGATCACAGCCAATGGGAAGCTTGGTTTAACTCCTTGGCAGGAGTTATAGACAGAATACCTGTGGCACCTATCATGGGCAATCACGAAACCTACAATAGAGAATGGCAGGTGCGGGAGCCAGTAGCCTATTTGAAGGAATTTGCTGTGCCGGATAATGGCAGCAGCAAATATGGCAGATATTATTATTCCTATGATTATGGGCCGGTGCATTTTATTGTACTGAATACCCAGCTGCAGGAGCTAAAGGAAATGAGTCCTGATTTGCGGGAGGAACAGCTTCGTTGGTTTCGGCAGGATGTGGCAGCTGCCCAAAAGCCTTGGAAGGTGGTGCTGATGCACCGTGATGCTCTGCAATATAGAATTAATGGCAGACCAGAGCGACAGGAAGGCTTTGATGAGGAGGGCTTGGTGTGGATGCCTGTATTTGAGGAAGCCGGTATAGATGTGGTTTTGTCCGCCCATCTCCATACCTATCGGAATCGTGGTCATATCCGGAATTTTAACCATGATGCCTCAGGGCCTTTATATATTCTCACTGGTGTAGCAGGCAATGTGCGCTATCCGAATCTTTGGGTTAATCATGCCTTGGATGAATATGTAGCCCCTCAGCCGGAAACGGCTAACTATATGACCATGCATGCTACAGAAAATCAACTGGATTTCTATTGTTATTTGCCGGATGGCTCTGAATTGGATCATGCTGTGCTAAAAAAATAATTTTAGTATAGGATAATAGTTTTGAGTATAAATATGCAAGAAAATGTGTATAAATTGCTTTGCAGTTAGATTATCCTGTATATTTATAAAAAAATAGGTCTAAAGATGAAAAATTGTCTTGCTGAAGCGTAAAAATATAGTGCTGGAGAGAACTTGCATATAAGACTAAAATACTATATAATCATCATGCTAAAAAGCCATATAGGGTACATAGATGGCTGGAAAAGGAAGATTAGTCGGCATAACAGGTCAAATATTTGTCTATGCCTAGGGTGGTTTATATGGAATTTAATGTAGATCCTATTTTTGCAAAATATTTAGAGTCATTGGCTATTGAGATATTTATGAAGGACTCTGAAGGAAGATATACTTTTATCTTTTTAGCCAGAAGACTCCCAGCTCTTAGGTGGGGGATGAATGGCGGTTCGCTGAATTTGCGTAAGCAATTGATGGCGAACAAATGGCATATATGCTATAATAAAACTGTGGAGGTGATATAGTGAAAACATATAAATTCAAGCTCTATAGGTCAAAAAGAAACAAAAAACTGCACAGACAGATTGATATTGCTGGAAGTATATACAATCACTGTATAGCCTTGCATCGGCGATATTACAGAATTTTCAAGAAAAGCCTGAGGGCCTTTTCCCTGTCAAAGCATTTGACAAAGCTGAAGAGAATTACTAGATACAGCCATTGGAATTTGGTTGGTTCACAGGCTATTCAGGATATAAGTGAGAGAATAAGCAGGGCGTATGCGCTGTTTTTTCGCAATTTGAAACATAATATTAAGACTGCCCCTCCATGTTTCAAAAAAATCAGGAAATACAAATCTTTCACCTTAAAGCAGGCTGGTTACAAGTATACTGGTCAGGATAATTCAATAATCATACAAAAGCAGAAATACCGCTTTTTCAAATCTCGTGAAATAGAAGGCAAAATCTGCACTGTTACAGTCAAA
The DNA here is from genome assembly GCA_934196075.1 of uncultured Anaerovibrio sp. Classification (GTDB taxonomy): domain Bacteria; phylum Bacillota; class Negativicutes; order Selenomonadales; family Selenomonadaceae; genus Anaerovibrio. The sequence goes on along the minus strand of CAKPVW010000022.1, from coordinate 26,326 downwards.
AGAGATAGCCTTGGAGATATCTATATCTATTTCGTGTGTAGGAAAGATGAGAACAAGGTCTTAGCTAGAACAGGTAAAAGTGTCGGCTTTGACTTTGGCTTGAAAACATTTCTTACAGCATCTGATGGTCAGGATATAGAATCTCCCTTGTTTTTCAAGAGTAACATCAGTGCCATAGCCAAGGCAAACAGAAGGCTTGCCAGAAAGAAGCAGGGTTCAGCCAACAGGAACCGTATGAAGAATGACCTTTGTAGGCTGTATAAGAAAACAGCCAATCAGAGAAATGATTTCCATTGGAAGCTGGCAAATAAACTCTGTGGTAAGTATGCCATAATATGTATGGAGGATTTGAATCTAAAAGGTATGCAGAAGCTGTATGGCAGAAAAATATCTGATCTTGGATTTGCAGAATTTTTGCAAAAGCTGGAATATGTAGCACATCAGACAGGGACAACTATCATTAAAGTAGATAGATTTTTTCCATCAAGTCAGTTGTGTTCATGTTGTGGTCAGCAAAATCATCAGATGAAAGATTTGCGAATCAGAAAATGGCAATGCAGTTGCGGAGCAGTACATCAGCGTGATAGAAATGCTGCAATCAATATCCTTAATGAGGGATTGAAATATCTGTAGTAAATAATATCTGGGTGGGACATCATCCAGTAGGAGAGAATCAATAAGACCTATATCCTGCTTGCAGGAGTGGCATGGCTCGTTTGTATCCTAGAATCCCCCACTTCAAATACCATAGGTATTAAGTGGGGGGAGTATGTCAATAATACACCACATCCGGAGTGGGCCAAGCCTGGAGTTAGTCTTATTGGAAAATTAGATATTGAAGTGCAAATAGATGAAAATCAAGCTAGGCAGTGCCGTAGTGAGGATGTGGAGATATTGACCACAGGCCGAAGTATTAAAAATCTAGGCAAGACGGTGGTGGATGGCAAAGAGGTATATTATGAAATTGTCAAAAATCCTGTATTGGATGATAATGGCAAAGTTGTTGGTATCAGTGGTACGGCTATAGATGTTACGGAAAGGATTCGTCTGGAGCAAAAGATGGCTACCTATTATCGGCGGGATGCTTTGACAGGACTTTATAATAGAAATTATATGAAGAAATGGAAAAGCGGGGAAAATGCTAAATTTCCTTTGGCCATATTGGTATTGGATTGCAATCACTTGAAGCATATAAATGATAATTATGGACATAAGGCTGGGGATGAGCTTCTGGGCATGGTATCAGCAGCTATTGTAGCTAATATGGGAGATAATGATCTTGCTTTTCGAGTAGGTGGCGATGAATTTGCTGTTATCTGCAATGAGACAGATGAACGCAGAGCCAAGGAATTGGTGCAAAAACTGCATGGAGAATTAAATGGCTTGCAGCTTCATGGCGTAACTTTGTCGGCGTCTATTGGCTATGCTTGTATCAAGGAGCATACTAAAGAAATACATCAGGTCTATGCTGAAGCTGATAAAATGATGTATGAAAATAAGCGTAAATATCACGAAGTCGTGGATAAGAAGTAAATGGCGTTAGCTATTGCCTAGATAGGAAATATTTGTTATACTGTATCTGTTGCGGTTGTAGCTCAGCTGGATAGAGCATCTGCCTCCTAAGCAGGGGGTCGCGCGTTCGAATCGCGCCAATCGCACCAGACGAAAATAACCTCAGAACTCTTGCTATACAGGATTCTGAGGTTTTTTGATGTATGAAAATGGGTTTACTGGCGTTGAGGGACATAGACTTATTCTGATTTATAGAGGTTATAGATTGTTCACAATACTATTTACTGAGGCATGGCAAATACCCTTCCCGGCACGCTCGCGCTATATAAATGTGCCTCACGCTGCTAAACTCATTAAAGCTCGTTAGAATCTGTCACTACGTTCAGCTTCTAACGCCTTTAATTCGTTAAGAAGCGAGGCGCATTAATATGCCGTAGAAGGGTACATGCCATGCCTCTCAGCTAGTGTATTCACAGTGATTTCCCGCCTTGGCACAGTTTGTAATGATTGTCTTTCTTCGATATATGGTGACATAGATAAGGCAGAATGATTCGTCAACAGCCGGAGGGGCATGACACTTTTGCGGCAGGAGGCTTCTTGCTTTTGCGAAGCAAAAGTGAGCCCGGTGGCACTTTCTATCATTCCGGCTTCTGTGAATTGGCTCAGCGACAAGCGGTATCTCTGCGTAAGGATAAACTATCAGGCAGGGTCATTTAGCCGACAGAGCAAAAGTCGTTATGACCGCAGGCTGTATTTCGGAAAACTGGGATGTATAAATCTGTAAATCAGAATTGCAGGAGTATTTAGTGGACGCTGCGTTGAAATAGATGTACACTACAGTAAAGAGCATATAGCGGAGTGTTGTGGTATTGATAAGATAGGGGGAGAAGTATGACAGAGCAAAGTGTAAAAGAACAGGAGCCGCAGGTACATAAGAGACGGGTGCGGTATAAGGGGAAATATCCTCGAAAATTTAGTGAGAAATACAAGGAGCTGAATCCGGAGAAATACGGAGAGGCTGTGTCCCATGTTATAGCCAAGGGGAATACGCCGGCAGGGATGCATATACCTATTATGGTGGAGGAGATTCTGGAGGTACTGCAGATCCAGCCGGGAGAGCAGGGCTTTGATGGAACTTTGGGCTATGGCGGTCACACTAGAGCCATGCTGGATAAATTACAAGGACAGGGCCATCTTTATAGCGGGGATGTGGATGCCATTGAGGAAGCCAAGACTGAGGCTAGACTTAGAGCGGCCGGTTATGGGGAGGATATTTGGACTCCAAAGTTGATGAATTTTGCGGAAATAGACAAGCTGGCTAATGAGGTAGGAGGCTTTGATTTTATTTTGGCAGATTTAGGGGTGTCTTCCATGCAGATTGACAATCCGGAAAGGGGCTTTTCCTACAAGGCAGAGGGACCTTTGGATTTGCGGTTAAATTCTCAGGCAGGGATTCCGGCCTCTCAGCGCCTCAAGGAGCTGGACAAGGAAGCTTTGGTTGGTATGCTGGTAGAAAATGCTGACGAGCCTTATGCGGAGGAAATTGCCAAACAGATATACAATACTCTGCACAAAAAGAAAAAGCCCATTGAGACTACGACAGCTCTACATGAGCAGATTGCGGAGGCCTTGGCCAAGGTTAAGCTGCCACCTGAGGAGGACAGAAAGATGCTGCTCAAGAAAAGCAGTGCCAGAGTTTTTCAGGCCTTGCGCATAGATGTGAACCATGAATATGAGGTGCTTTACGAATTTATGGAAAAATTGCCAGATGCTCTCCGGTCAGGAGGCCGGGCGGCTATTCTTACCTTCCATTCCGGGGAGGACAGGATTGTAAAAAAAGCTTTTCAGGCTTTTCAGCGGGCTGGTATCTATAGTGATATCGCCAAGGAGGTAATCAAGCCTAGTCGGGAGGAGTGTTTCCGCAATTCCAGAGCCCATTCCACCAAGTTGCGCTGGGCCATTAAAGCTCAATAAAAACGCTAATAGCTTTTGCATAGCGAGGTAAGTAATGCTGTTAACGTCATAGGTGATGAGTGTGGTGCTAGGTCAGAATAAGTCTAATGATAAAAGTTCTCAAAAAGTAGTTGAAAATAATTCTCAACTGTAGTATATTATATATAGAGTTGATAATGAATCTCAATTACAAAGGAGGGAGCTTATGGGCAAGAAAAAATTAGACTTTTTGCTGGCGCAGCATTGTGCCCCAACTCTGGCAGGTCTCAAGGCAGCCAGCATGGTGGCCCTGCCAGGAAAAAGCATGAAGGAACTGGGGGAGTTCCTGCAAGGCTATGCGCAGTGCTTTGCCTGTAAGGGCCTGAAGGTAATGGAGCTGCGGCAGCAAAAGGAGCATGTCCTGCTGTTGATTTATCGACCTACCGTATTGGCCCGCCTTTTGAAAAGACCTTTGGCGCAGAAGATTCTGGCTAGCTGTAATTATCCACAGCAGGCATCGCTGGAGGAGTTGTTGGCGTTTCTTCATCAGCGGATGCAGGCCAAGGAGGAATTTCCCCATGAAATAGGTTTGTTTTTGGGCTATCCTCCTGGGGATGTGGCAGGTTTCATTAAACATAAAGGGCAAAAGTTCCGCCATTGCGGTTTTTGGAAGGTTTATGACAATGAAAAGGCCGTAAGACGATTGTTTCAGTGCTATGACAATTGTATTCGGCAGGCCTGTCAGGGATTGGAAAATGGTGTTAGTTTGCAGGCGATGATACAGACTGCGGCATAGAAGTAAAGGAGCGTATTTTTTATGAAGTTGGCAATTGTTTTTTGGAGTGGTACAGGCAATACTGAGGCTATGGCCAATGCTATGGCTGAGGGGGCCAAGGAGGCTGGGGCAGCCGTGGATTTGCTGTCTGTATCTGAGTTTAATGGAGATAAGCTGGCGGATTTTGATGGAGTGCTATTTGGTTGTCCTGCTATGGGCAATGAGGTGCTGGAGGAATCCGAGTTTGAGCCAATGTTTGCTGAATTGGAGGCCAAGCTGAATGGTGTGCCTGTGGGGCTTTTTGGTTCCTATGGCTGGGGCAGCGGCGAATGGATGGAGGATTGGAAGAAGCGGTGCAGTGATAATGGCGCCAAGGTTTATGAGGACGGAGTCATTATTAATGATGTACCTGATGAGGATGGATTGCAGCAGTGCAGGGAGTATGCTGCTGGGTTTGTGAAGGTAAATTCTTAAATTTGCATTTTGGAGACATGGCTATACCATTTCAGGCACGCTCTCGCCTAACGGTACGAAGCTCTCATGAGACAATTCGTGGCTGGCGCCCCGAATTTATACGCAATTTAAAGCCTTTGCGGGGAAAAACGCAAGGGCTTTTTTATTTGGGAAAAATTAATTCCGTTATTTTCGGTCAGAATTATTGACTTTTGGTATTGCATACTCTTATAATAGGTATAGTTAATTCCGAGTAAAATAATCAGGATTTAGATAGATATAGGAGTGTGTATGATGAGCAACAAGCTTTTGGAAATTAAGAACCTGCATGCTGGTGTAGCAGGCAGAGAGGATAAAGGTGAGATTTTGCAGGGGTTGGATTTGGAGATTGCCCCTGGTGAGATTCATGTTATTTTGGGGCCTAATGGCTCCGGCAAATCTACCTTGATGAATGTGATTATGGGACATCCCAAGTATCAGGTGGCAGAGGGTGAAATGAAGTTTGAGGGAGAGGATTTGCAGGAGCTGAAAACCTTTGAGCGGTGTCGCAAGGGGATTTTCCTTTCCTTTCAGAATCCAGAGGAGATTCCCGGTATTACCGTGGAGAATATGCTGAGAGCTTCCAAGCAGGCTGTGAGTGGTGCCCCTGTGAAGATTATGAAGTTCCGCAAGGAGCTGAAGGCTGCCATGGAGGAGCTGCAGATTGATCCAGCCTATGCGCAGCGTTATATGAATGTAGGCTTTTCCGGTGGCGAGAAGAAGCGGAATGAGATTTTGCAGCTTTTGCTGTTGAATCCTAAACTGGCCTTGCTGGATGAAACTGATTCTGGTTTGGATGTGGATGCGGTGCAGATTGTGTCCAGCGGTGTGCGGAAATTCCACAATGAAAACAATGCCTGCTTGATTATTACCCACAATACCCGTATTTTGGAGCAGCTTTCTGTGGACAAGGTTCATGTGCTGCTGAATGGCAAGATTGTAGAAGAAGGCGGCCCTGAGCTGATTCAGAAGATTGACAAGGAGGGCTTTGGCTTTATCCGTCGGGAACTGGCTGAGGAAGCCGGAGAGAATTGAGGTAGGAATTATGGAAAACAAAAATAAAACCTTTGTTGATGATATAGAGCGTACCCTCTATGATATTCGCAATGAGGATAATTCTGCCTATAAATCCCAGAAAGGACTTACTGAAGATGTAGTGCGGGATATATCTGTCCGGAAGCATGATCCCCAGTGGATGCTGGAACGGCGCTTGCAGGCTTTGGAGGTATATAACCATATGGGCCTGCCTACCTGGGGGCCGGATTTGTCTGAGCTGAATATGGATGAGATTGTTACCTATGTACAGCCTAATACCAAGATGGCTGGCAAATGGGAGGATGTGCCGGAGGATATCAAATCCACCTTTGACCGTTTGGGTATTCCAGAGGCGGAGCAAACTTCCCTGGCAGGTGTGGGTGCCCAATATGATTCTGAGGTGGTATATCACAGTATTCAGGAAAATCTTACCAAGCAGGGGGTAGTGTATACCGATATGGAAACCGCTCTGCGGGAGCATGAAGAACTGGTGAAGGAACATTTTATGAAGCTGGTTCCTCCCAAGGATCACAAATTTGCTGCCCTTCACGGAGCTGTATGGTCTGGCGGCTCCTTTGTTTATGTGCCAGAGGGAGTTCATGTGGACATTCCTTTACAGTCCTATTTCCGCCTGAATGCGGCGGGGGCTGGTCAGTTTGAGCATACCCTGATCATTCTGGAAAAAAATGCCAGCCTGCATTTTATTGAGGGCTGCAGTGCACCAAAATATAATGTAACCAATCTTCATGCTGGCTGTGTAGAGCTGTATGTGGGGGAGGGGGCTAGACTGCGTTATTCCACCATTGAAAATTGGTCTAGGAATATGATGAACCTGAATACCAAGCGGGCCTTGGTGGAAAAGGATGGCATTATTGAATGGGTGTCTGGTTCCTTTGGTTCACATGTGTCCATGCTTTATCCTTGCAGTATTCTCCACGGGGAAAATGCCCGCTGTGAATTTACTGGTGTTACCTTTGCTTCCAAGGGGCAGAATCTGGACACTGGTGCCAGCGTGATTCACGCAGCACCTCATACCTCTGCCAATATCAGCACCCGTACTATTTCCAAGGCGGGAGGCAAGGCTACCTATAGAAGTGCGGTTAAGGTTACCCCTAATGCCCATCATGCCAAATGCTCCGTTAACTGCGAATCCCTGATGCTGGATGATTTATCCCGGTCTGATACCCTGCCAGTTATGGATATTCAGGGGGATGAGGCGGATATCGGCCATGAGGCAACCATTGGCCGTATCAGCGAGGAAGCCGTATTCTACCTTATGTGCCGGGGCATTAGCGAGGAGGAGGCTAGAGCCATGATTGTGCGTGGCTTTGTGGAGCCTATTGCTAAGGAGCTGCCTTTGGAATATGCGGTGGAAATGAATAATCTGATTAACATTGAGCTGGAAGGCACAATGGGTTGAGAAAGCGTGAGGTAAAAAATGGCAGAAAAGATTTATAGCGAAATCCCAATGCGTACCTGGCGCTGGTTGGGAGTGAATGAGGCCAAAGCAGATGAGGCTGTTTTGGCTATAGATAATGGCCGGCAGGAGCTGGTGGTGCCAGCTGGAGAAAGCCGTCAGCTGACAGTGGTTTATCGTCAGGCTGGTGAGGGACAGGTGCAGGTAAAGGTGGAAAAGGGTGGCTTTTTGAAGCTGACCACGGTACAGCTGCTGCCTGTAGATGCTCAGGGCGCCAGCAGGGTTCAGGTGGAGCTGGCTGATACAGCAGAGCTGGAGGCTGTGGCTGTAGAGGCTGGCAGTGCCAAATCCATAGCCCAAATGGAGGTTAATCTGGCAGGCAATGAGTCCAAGGCCAATGTATATGTGCTGTATTTTGGTCATGGTGCCAGCCAGCTGGATATGAATTATGTGCTGGTTCAGCAGGGAAAAAATACAGAGGCCAATCTCCATGTTTATGGTGCTTTGCTGGGCGAGGCCAACAAAATTTTCCGTGGTACCTTGGATTTTCGTCATGGTTCCAAAGGCTCCAAGGGATATGAAAAGGAGGAAGTGGTGGTACTGTCCTCCAAAGTGCGGAATCGCAGTGTGCCTCTGATGTTGTCGGCTGAGGATGCAGTAGAGGGCCATCATGCGGTTTCCATTGGCAAGATTGATGAAAACAAGCTGTTTTATCTTATGAGCCGAGGCTTGGATATGCAGGAAGCCCGCCGTTTGGTGGTGGAGGCTGCCTTTAATCCTGTGCTGGATAGAATTGAGGATAAGGACTTGTATCAGGAGCTGGATGAATACATAAAGGAGGGATTGGCTGATGAGTGAGGTTAAGAATTACAAAAAGGATTTTCCCCTGCTGCAGAGGAAGATGCATGACAAGCAGATAGTTTATCTGGACAACGGTGCTACTACCCAGAAGCCGGAAAAGGTAATTCAGGCCATGTGCAGCTATTATGGTGGCTGTAATGCCAATCCCCATAGAGGAGCCTATGAGCTTAGTGTGCAGGCCACGGATATTTATGAAAATGCCAGGGCCAAGGTGCAGAAATTTATCAATGCCCAGCATAGCCATGAGATTATTTTTACAAAAAATGCTACCGAATCTCTCAATCTCATTGCCTATAGCTATGGTATGAGCCATATTCAGGCTGGGGACGAGGTGGTAATTGCCATTTCTGAGCACCACAGCAATCTGGTGCCTTGGCAGCAGATTTGCCACCTCAAGGGAGCGGTGCTGAAATACATTTATTTGGAAATGGATGGGAATCTGTCCCATGAAGATATTGCCAGCAAGATTACAGAGAAAACCAAAATCGTAGCTGTGGCTCAGGTTTCCAATGTGCTGGGACTGGTAAATCCAGTGGCGGAAATTGCGGCGAGAGCCCACAAGGTAGGGGCAATCATGGTAGTGGATGGCTCTCAGTCAGTGCCCCATATGGCTGTGGATGTCCAGGCCTTGGATGCAGACTTCTTTGTTTTTTCCGGTCACAAAATGCTTTCTCCTATGGGGATTGGTGTTCTCTACGGCAAGGAAAGACTGCTGAATGATATGCCTCCTTTCCTCATGGGTGGGGATATGATTGACTATGTAGAGGAACAGCAGACAGAATTTGCTCCTTTGCCAGCCAAATTTGAAGCCGGTACCCAGAATGTAGGCGGTGCTGCCGGCCTTACCGCTGCCATTGAATATTTGGAGCAGGTAGGCTTTGATTATATTGAGCAGGTGGAAAAGGATTTGGTAAATTATGCCCTGCCCAAGCTAAAGGCCATGCCTTATATTGAGCTTTATGGCTGTGATTCCACCTTGGATAACAAGACCGGCATTATTACCTTTAATGTGAAGGATGTACATCCCCATGATGTGGCTACCATTTTGGATGCTCAGGGGGTGGCCATTCGGGCAGGCCATCACTGTGCCCAGCCTTTGATGCAATATCTGGGACAGAATGCCACCTGCCGAGCCAGCTTCTATTTCTACAACACCAGAGAGGATGTAGACCGTTGGCTGGAGGCTTTGTCCAAGGTAAGGGGGGTGCTGGGTTATGCTGAATGAGTTGGATAGTATTTATACAGAGCTAATCGCAGAGCATAGCCGTTCCACGGAGAACAAGCATCATCTAAAGCTGCCTACGGTGGTACAAAAGGGGCGGAATCCCAGTTGTGGTGATGAAATAACCTTGGAGCTGCAGGTGGAGGAGGGTAAAATCAAGGATGCCTCCTTTACCGGGGTTGGCTGTGCCATCTCTCAGGCTTCCACTTCTATTATGATTGACCTGATTAAAGGGGAGTCAGTGGAAAAGGCTCAGCATCTGGCAGATTTGTTCCTAAAGATGATTAAGGGCGAAATCACCGAGGATGATGAGCTGGAGGAGCTGGATGAGGCCATGGCTTTGAAAAATATTTCTCATATGCCAGCCAGAGTCAAATGCGCCGTTCTCTCTTGGCGGACATTGCTGGAAACATTGAAAGCTAAATAATTGTATATAAAAAAGCTGTTACCTAGATAAAACAAAACATCAAAACTTAAAAAGACTGACAATACCGTGCATGATTGCTTATGGTACTGTCAGCCTTTTTTGTAGATATGTGATTTTCAAAGATGTCCATAAACAGAAATAACCGCCCCAGATCCCAAACTGAGCGGTTATTTCCAACCAATTAGTAAATGGGCTAACCGTCTATCAGCAGCACTTTCTTTGTAATTATTATACCTTTTAATTAAAGAAATTGCAAGGCTTTGGTAAAGTGTGTCTACAGTGAATATTTAATGATATGGTGTACCTTTTAGGACTGGGTGTCCTTTAAATGTTCTTCAATACTTTTCTCCAATTGCTGGCGGGTAGCTGGATCTGCAGAGGCCAATACTTCTACGGCTTTCTGGTTCATAGGGGAAATACTCATCTGGCCATTGTGAATCTGGACCATAAAGGTGCCCAGCTCCTCATGGGCGAAGATAGTATCAAAATCCTTAGCCTGTATCAAGCTGTTATCAATAAATACAGGCAGTCCCTCCAGCTTGACTGTCTCCCCAGCGGATTGAGGCAGATTGCCCGGCAGCGCTGGCGCTATGGTACTATCGCCAGTAGCATTAGGCATATCGCCAGCAGCATCAGGCATATTGGCACTAACAACAGTGGTGTTGGTAGTGGATTGCACCGCCTGCATGGCCTTTTGTGCTTCCTGTGCATTAGCAGGAGGCTGTGGGTTATCAGGAGAGGTAGAACCACCATCTGGATTTACCGTAGGCGGCTGTGGCGCAGGAGGCTGCGGGTTATCAGGAGAGGTGGAACCACCATCTGGATTTACCGTAGGCGGCTGTGGTACAGGAGGCTGTGGGTTATCAGGAGAGGTGGAACCACCATCTGGATTTACTGTAGGCGGCTGTGGTGCAGGAGGCTGTGGGTTATCAGGAGAGGTGGAACCACCATCTGGATTTACCGTAGGCGGCTGTGGCGCAGGAGGCTGTGGTTTGTCAGGAGAGGTAGAACCACCATCTGGATTTACTGTAGGCGGCTGTGGCGCAGGAGGTTCTGGCTCAGTGATAATCAGCTGGCCTGGTTCATAGGCAAATTCATAGTTCTTGCTGCTCCAGCTGCCATCCAGATAGATATTGTATTTCCCTGCCAGCATAGCCCCATCAGCTCCATCTGTGGTGCCGGCCTTATTGCCGAAGTTAAGATCACTGGTGGACAGCCCCAGAGATTCGGCAGTATCATTGCCCACAAACTTTGTGAGATAGCTAAAGCCCTTGGTGCCAGCCTTATAAGGAGTATTGTTCTTCACTATACTATCATCATTGGCTTTGAGTGTTACCAAATGAGGGGTAATCTCCAAAGTGGCACTGGAGGTATCATCAGCTACGAAGGTATAGTCGTTGGCGGTAACACCTATTTTGCCTACCTTGACCTGATAGCTGCCTACATCAATACCCTCAGCTGGCTGACCATCCTGGCTGATGTCCAAATCATTGGTGCCAGCAAAATTCAGCACATTGCCAGCTTCAAGGGATTCGCCTTGAACAAAGCCTGTGTAGGTAAAGTTATTCTGGCTGACACTAGACTGACCATCGTAGGTTTTGTTTATGCTAGGAGAGGCCAAGGCTACCTTGACTTCCTTTGGCTTTACAACCAGGGTACCATCCTTGTAGGTAATGATGTAATTATCCAGGGTATTGTTCCCAGACTGCAATTTTAAATTGTCATATTTGATGCCATAGGTGCCAGCGTGGAGAGGTCCCTCATTAGACTGGCCATCCGCCTTGACATAGTTAAGATCAAAACTGTAGATATCATCTTTGTTGATGGACTCATTGTTCACCAAGCCATTGAACATCAACTGGTCCTTGTGCTCTGTAGTGGCATAGTTCAGTCCATTATAGGTTATGTTTAAATCCTTGGTGCTGACTTCCAGTGGGGCAGGAGTTACCCAAAACTCGGTTTGAACCTTGTAGTTTTGGTCGCTGGTGCCATTGTACTTAACCTGCTGATCAGCATCAGGATTGGCGGAGCCATAGGCTGTGCCATCCTGGCCTGTGCCGCCAATATTTTTATTTACAATGTTGGTATCGCCTCCAATGATATAATTGTTAATATTGTATACACCAGATAGAAGTTCGGTTTTGTCTCGTCCTAAGAATTTATTATCTTTATCTAGATACTTCTTGGTCAATTGAGCATCTACCTGTCCCTGCTCATTGAGTACGCCATACTGGATGGGGCTGGTATTGTCACTCTGGCTAAACCAGTCCTGCTGAGACTGGCCATAGATATGCTGAGAGGTAATGCCGATGGTAGGCTGATTTACATGGATAGATCCATTGCCCTTGGCCATCAAAGGTTCTAGGTCATGTGTAAAGGTTGTGCCATACCGGCGGAAATTGCCAGTCAGATTGCCATAATCATCCTTTAGGGCATCATAGGTGGCAATACCCCACTTTGTATTCGGACTGAATGGATTAGCGGCATAGTTTTTGAAGGCACCATTATCCTTGTCCTGGGCAAAGATCAAAACCTTGTTAGCTGTAAAATTAGCATATTTATCTAATTCGACAGAATTGCTGCCAGAGGTTATGGTAATATCGCCATTGGAGGCAGTGATACCGCTATCTGATGCTCTGCCTGTGTAAATTCTGCCATTGCTATAAATCTCTACCCCATTAGGGCCGCTGACATTGGTTATAGTGCCTAATTCATTCTCAGGATTGTTAAGATTTACGACGTACTTAGACACAGCCTGTTTAATAGGGGTATTATAGAGGGAAGTAAAGGTTAAATATATATTGCCGTGTTTGGATATTAAATATAGGTTGTTGCCATTTGTATTGAGAGAGCTGCCAGGTTTGCCCTGAATATCGTACTGAGTTGCCAGATATAATTCATTTTGGATATCTGTACTACCTGTAAGATGGATAGGCGCATTGGTAATAGTGTCGTCTGGCAAACGGCCAATATAAACACGGCCCGTCAGATTGCTGAACAGCCCTCCAGAACGGAAGTACTCTGGCTTTATATAGAGAGTGTAGTCATTTCCACCAGTGCTGCCCAGGATAATAGGCTGACTGCCATTTGTAACAGCGGTGTTGAGATAAAGATTTCCCGTGCCGCTGACCTGGGGATTGCCATTTACCATCAGCTCTTGAGCAACCATGTTCAGATTGCCTTGTCCCATATTAAGTTTAGTATTATCAAGGATGATTTTATAATCTGTGATTAAATTCAGAGTGCCATTTCCCTGTATCTGGATACTTCCATTATCTAGCAAAATAGTGTTTCCTTTAAAGGTAATGGACTTATTAAGTTGTCCCTCATGCATTGTTAACGCACCGCCGGCTTTAACTTCGTAATCGCTAAAGCCCTCCAAGGCATTGAGAAAGTCATAGTTAATAGAATAACTTATCCAATCTAAATCTGAACCGTTGACAATATGGATGGAATTATCATTAGCATACTTAAAGGCTTCCTTATTGCCTGAGATGATCTTGGCATTGCTGCCGGCTCTGATTATTTTTAGCTCATTATCAAAATCTGAACCATATAATTTTAAATCGGAGGATGTTAGGGTGGCATTATCGGCAACCTTTAATTTGTTCATATCTATCGCCAGGGAACCATTAGTAGATACATTGCCGGCAATATTAAGGGTTCGTCCGCTATCCCTAATTCCCTGATATGCTGTAATATTGGTCTTTTGGAACTCTACATCCTTTAGATGGATATCCTGATTACGGCCAGCAATAAGTTTGAGATTTTCTACCTGGCTGAAAACCCCGCCTGAGGCGAAAAGGGAAGCGTCGAATATAGATTCAGCACCGGTGGGGCTGGAGGCGGTGTCTCCAATATAAATACTTTTGTCTGGATTAGCCTGACGTAGATTTAAGTTCTTAATGGTAAGGGGATTAACAGTAACTCCCTCTGCCTGTTTAATGGTATTGGTCTTGATGTTTACCGTATCAGCGCCAAGGCTCCCCGCATTTAATACACCGTTTTTACCAGTGGTAATATTAAGAGTGCCATTACCAATATTTATATTGGCCCCATTATTAATACTGCTGCCAGCCTCAGTGGTTTCTAGCGTGAGATTGGGTGCTTTTTCGCCAGTAAAAGTAATATTCTTATTAATATTGATGGCCTCATTGGCTTTAAGAGTCAGAGTGGGACTATTATGGTTGGTTTGGACATTTATCTCACCGTTGACGTTAATACTTCCTTCATCGTAGCCATGTCTATGTGTATCAAGGGTAACACTGGTGCCTTTTCCTAGAGTGTCAGTAATGAAGGTGGTTCTGATATTTGTGCCTAATTCGTCGTCATCAAGACCATCATCAGATATGGTAATATTCACAGGATCGATGAGCCATTGTCCGGCTTTGCCCTGAGGGGCATTGGCCTGAATGGAGCTGTGATCCCCAATGCTGACAATATCCCCGGAGGTTTCAATAAAGCCGCCGTCTCCAGCCAGCTGGCCACCTTTGGCAGAAAGCTGTCCGTCTACAGCAGTTTTGTGGTTGGCAATAATTTTGATGGTGCCGCCCTGGCCATTAGTGCCTCCATCAGCAGTAATAGTTCCCGTAGTGGCAATATTATCACCAGTAAGGCTGATTTGGCCCGTAGCTTCCCCCAGGGTATTGGCCTGAATCATGCCGGAGTTATTGACAGCAGAATCCATCAGGGCATCCTTGCCAGAGGCTGTCATAACTACCAGACCGCCATCAGCCTGAATCAGCTTTTTGTTGGCAACCGCACTTTGGTAGGCACCATCTGTTACGGCTACTGTCATTTTGCCATCTCCGTTGTAGTCCAGACTCATGCCAGAGCCAGCGGCCAGATTGACACTGCCTGTCTGGGCGGCAATGATCCCCTCATTGACTACCTCCTTAGCCAGAAGATTGACATAGCCATTCTGAGCGGTAATAGTGCCAGCATTAATTACTGGATTTTGGCTGTCCCCGGCAAAGCGGAGCTGTCCCTTGAGAAAATCCTCATTGGCTATATTCAGGGTAGAGGCGGTGAGGCCTCCCACATCCACAGAGGAGCCGGGACGGAAAAATACCCCGTTAGGGTTTACCAAGATAACCTGGCCATTGGCTGTCAGCTGACCAAAAATCTCCGAAGGATTGGAGCCTACTACCCGGTTTAACAGCATGGCCTGGCTGTTGGGCTGATTGATATGGACAGCTTCCCCGCTGCCAATGCCGAAGTTCTGCCAGTTGATAATGGCCTGAGCAGTCTGCTGGGCAATGGTCATGGTACTGCCAGCGGTAGTGATGGCTGCCTGACCAGCAGCTACCTGTCCACCTTCCGGCAGGGCATAGGCGGTAGCTCCGGTGCCGATGATATACAAACCTGCAGCCCAGGCGGCAAAGGCAGATTTCAGCTGACGGGAGATAGTTTTATTTTTCTTTTCCATAGTATTCATTCCTTTCTACCTTTTTTAGAAGAATTTGTATAACTGGAACCAGAGACGGCCGCTGCGGTCTACATCGGCAGTGTCCTTCTCCATGTGGAATTTGCGAGCATAGTGGAGGCGGGCCATCCAATTGTCACTATTGTTCCAATTTAGGCCCACACCCCAGCCATAAAGCTCTCGTGTCACCGAGGTGGCCAGAATATTTTCTACTCCGCCGCCATCCACGAAAGCAACTAATTGGAAGCTATTGGGAGCCTGAGCTGGCTGAGGGAGAGTCCAGCGAAGTTCCGCCGTGGCCAGCCAGGCTCTATCACCGGAGGCTTCGCCGGTAGGATAGGCTCTGACAGCAAAAGGCCCGGTAATAGGCATTTTCTCAGAGGAATCCAGGCTGTTGGCACTCCACTGCATATTGAGAGCAGTATAAAGGCTCAATCTATCGGCTAGAGGCTGGTTGCGGGTATAGCTAAGATTCCATTTGCCAAAATTTCCCGCAGGAGCCATAGCCCCCAGGTCAGCCATTGCCTTGGTAATATCGTCCTTATGGCTCATATGGCCATAGGTGTAGCTAAGACTGTAATTGTTCTGGGCAAGGCCTAGATGGCTTTGGTCCTGCCAATCGCCGTGGGTTTCCAGTACCACAGCGCCGGAGGTTTTGCGGCCCTGCCAGTTGAAGCTGTCATAATTATCCCGCAGCCATTTGTAATCATAGCGCAGTCCCACATAATTGTTGGCCATGCGGGAACGAAGGGTATTTAGCTGATAGGACAGGGAAAGAGTATCTGCATCACCCTGCATACCCATGCCGGTAAAGGCACCGCCGATTTCGTACTGGGAACGGCCATAGCTGATACCATAGCGCTGTCCCTGACCAAAGGCAGGACTGCCATAGGTAAAGCTGTAGCCTGTCTGTCCGTGACCGGTATATAGCACGCTGGCGGTGAAAATATCTCCCTGCTTTAGCGGGTTGGCGCCGTTCACCAAGGCACTGTAGCGATAACGGCCTGTATTGCTATAGCCGCCGTTGTCCACCCCAAGGTAGCCGGAAACAGGATGATTCTTGGGATTTACGGTAATCAGCAGGGTAGAGGTGCCGGATTGACTGCCTGCCATCAGCAGGGAGCTGGCCTCTACATCGGCCAAATCATTTACCAGCAGGATGCCCCGTTCCAAATTTTGCTGCTGGATAACTTCTCCTGATTTTACCTTGGCTCCCAGCTCTCGCAGAATAACAGCATCGGGGATATCAGTATGGTTTTCCAGCTTTACCTTATCATAGTGACCTACTGCCACGGCAATATCCACATGGCCGGTGGAGAAGTCCTGGGGCGGGATGTAGGCAGTAGCCACCATATAGCCCTGCTGGCGGAGATAGCGGGTAATATGAGCAGCAGCTTCCTTTAGCTGGGGCAGGGTGGCTTCAGTGCCTACCAGCTCTGGCAGCTGTCTTTCCAGCTCCTGACTGGCAGCAATACCCTCAATGCCACTAAGGCTAATGCTTTTTATCAGCATGGTTGGTTCTCCAGCTGTCTGAGCCTGAGCAGGGGACATATATATCCCTAGCCCTAGGGCGGATATAGCTGTTAGCATTAGTAATTTTTTATGATATTTTTTAGAAAAAGTTTTTTTCATTATTATGCACCTTCCTATAAAGCGAGTTTGGGTTAATGGCAAATCACAAAGTCTCACTATTTATATTATACTATGAAGAATGTCCATTTCCTATGTCTATTCACGGAATATATTGCTTATTCACGGAATTAAATTCGTTAAACTGTCTGCTGTAGGAGGACGTGGGACTGCTCATTATTGCGGACAATAAAAAACATGATGCTGTGAACCGGTCAAGAAAATTTTCGCTAGCAAAAGCATCATGTTTTTGCATTTAATTAAGATATGAAATTTTGAAAATAGGATGAGGTATTAGAGGCTTTGCATCCATATTTTTTTCTTGAATACCACAAAGGTTATCAGCAAGCGGATAACCTCCTCCAGAGATAGAATCAGGTAAGTATATGCTATAGGCAGATTCATTACGAAGGCAGCCCAATAGCCCAGTGGTACACCAAAAATCCATGTGCCAATTAGGTCAATCCACATTATTAGCTTTGTTCTGCCTCCGCTTCGGATAATACCACCGCCTAATATCATATTTATTACCTTTACTGGCGCTATCAGAGCAAAGACAAAAAGAATATGGCTGGCTGTGGTCTTGGTAATGGCTTCTACCGCATAAATGTTTATATAGAGGTCTTTAGCTGTTATAAGCAGAACAGAAAGCATAAGGGAGGCTAGCAGACCATAGATAATAAGCTGACGGGCATGGTAATAGGCTTCCTGATAATTTCCTTTACCAAATGTGCCGTAAGCAATTGAAGTTGAACAATAGTATATAGTTGCAAGCTATATATCTTTATGCTATTATATGAGTATGAACAAAATAACTTATAAGTCTAATCATAATGTTGTATATTCTTGCAAATATCATGTTGTTTGGTGTCCAAAGTACCGAAGAAAAGTATTAGTAAATGGTGTGGATATAAGATTAAAGGAGCTTATAAAATCCATTGCCACTGAAATCCAAGTGGATATAATCGAAATGGAAATAATGCCCGACCATGTGCATCTATTGCTAGAGGTAGACCCACAGTTCGGAATACACAAAGCGATAAAAAACATTAAAGGCAAAACCTCTCGTATTCTACGACAGGAGTTTCCGTGGCTACGATCCAGAATACCTACATTGTGGACAAATAGCTATTTCTGTTCCACTGTTGGCGGTGCTCCCCTGTCAATTATTAAACAATACATAGAAAACCAAAAATTAAAATAAGATGGTGATTGTAGATGAGGACATATCGTTTTAAGCTATACAATTCAAAGAGAAACAGAAAACTCCATAAGCAAATCAATGCGGCAGGTCTTGTCTACAATCATTGTATTGCCTTGCATAAGCGGTATTATAAGCTATTCGGCAAATCACTGAATATGTATCAATTGCAAAAGCACCTGACAAAGCTGAAGAAGATTTCTAAATTTGCCTATCTGAAAGAAATCGGTTCTCAGGCTGTGCAGGACATAACTCAGCGTATAGACAGAGCCTATAAGCTGTTCTTCCGCAATCTAAAGCATAAAATTCGCACAACACCGCCATCTTTCAAGAAGGTAATAAAATACAAGTCTTTCACTTTGAAACAGGCTGGTTGGAAGCTTTATGAAGCTGGCAACAGTATCACAATTGGTAAGCAGCGCTACCGCTATGTAAAATCGAGGGAAATAAATGGAAAGGTAAAAATCCTAACGGTCAAACGGGATGCATTAGGCGATATATATTTGTATTTTGTCTGTGAAACATCAGATCCCGAAGTCTTAGTAAGAACAGGTAAAAGTGTCGGCTTTGATTTCGGTTTGAAAATGTTTCTGAATGCGTCAGATGGCAACGATATAGCTTCGCCGTTGTTTTTTAGAGAAAATGCCAATGCTATTAAGAGAGCCAGCAGAAATCTTTCTCGCAAAGTTAAAGGTTCCAATAATCGTAAAAGAGCGAAGTTAGCATTAGCAAGATTGCATAAGCGTATAGCAAATCAGCGAGATAACTTCCATTGGCAAGCAGCCCATAGGCTTGTTGCTGAATATGCCCTGATATGTCTTGAGGACTTGAATCTAAAGGCTATGCAGAAACGTTTTGGCAGAAAAATATCTGATTTGGGATTTGCTGATTTTGTGAATAAGTTGAAATATATGGCGTATAGGACAGGTACATCTGTCGTAGAAATAGACAGGTTTTATCCTTCCAGCCAACTATGTTCAGATTGTGGGTATCAAAACTCTGAAACCAAAAATCTAAAAATTAGAGAATGGACTTGTCCTAAATGTGGTAGTACGCACAACAGAGATAGGAACGCTTCTATAAATATCGAGCGTGAAGGAACAAGAATATTCTTTGCATAAAATAAGAATGGGCAGGACATTGTCCATTGTGGAGAGAACTCGTAAGACCTGCTATTTCAGTAGGCAAGGTTCGTTAATATCCCAGAATCCCCCGGCTTCAGCCGTGGGGAGTATGTCAATCCTACTTTTCCGTCATTGACTTGACTTTAGTTTTTGCATAGCTAAAGAGGTGGAAGGATAAATAATTTTGTATACGAGAAAAGGGTGGAAAAAATTCCACCCTGCTCGACGGTTATATGACGTACGCCGCAATCAAAAAATAAGTGCGGGAAAACGGCGAGGCCATCTCTTTAACCTGAGAATAGTATAGTATTTTGCTCCTATTTTGTCAAGAAAAATGTATGACAATAATAATTATTTTTCGAGGATTTATTCCTGATAAGGTCGATTTCACATACAAATGTGCATATATGATGGATTGAGAACATAGACAATGGTTTTTGTATACAAAATCATTGTACAAATATGCATGGGGAAGGCTTGGGGGCGAATAGGAAGATATCTCTCAAATGGCATAAGGACCGATGACAAAAAAATTAGCAGTGGCTTTACAGCAAATTTGTCCGTCACTATCCACAATTTCAGTTTCACAAACCAGAGTTTTGCGTCCATTATGGATGATTTTGCCAGTAGCTTTTACGATGCTGCCCTCAGGAACAGCTTTTACGAAATTTATGTTCATAGCCTGGGTAACAACTTTTTTATTTACAGAAAGGCAGGTTGCACCCATGGCAGTATCGGCTAGACTGGCCAAAGCTCCTCCGTGAGCAATATGGTAGAAGTTGGAAAGATTATTTTTGGCCTCCATGGATAGAGTAACCTGTCCGAATGTTATTTTTTCTATTTGGATGCCCAACAGTTGTACGTAGGGATTGTTGTTATAGAAGCTATTTAAATGGTCAGAAAAATCTGGATTAGTTGTAGATATCATAAAAAAACCTCCTTTGAAGATGTTAAAAAAGGCGAACAAGCCCTGGCAGACAAAAATTTTTTGAAAAATTTTTGGGAAATTTGCGTGAATTACGGAATTTATTATACCATAAATAATTATTATACATAGGCGATAAATCCCATGGTGATGTCTTGCGTAATATGTGCAGATATTGGTGCTAAAAATAAGAAAACATGATGACATTTACCATGACAGGCATAAGGATTGCTCATTTATGTGAACCCTGTCATCATGGTATTGTCATCATGTTTTACTGTACAAAGAAAATTTTAGCTATTTATCGGTGTCCTGGAATTATTTTACATTCATGGACAATTCGATAAACATATTGGCCATTTTGACCTTCTGGAGAATCTCCTCGGTAACAACATCACCAGTTTTTGCCAGGGTAACACCAGTAGCGGAAACAATGTCCTTGGTTACGGTTTTGCCCAGCATGAAACGGCGATGACGCTCCTCGGTGGCTTTATCTGCCAACTGAGCCGCTGCATCAGCTGCTTTTGGAGCCTCGGTCTTAGGAGCTTCCTTAACCTCAGCCTTTGGAGCCTCAGCCTTAGGAGCTTCCTTAACCTCAACCTTTGGAGCCTCGGCCTTAGGAGCTTCCTTAACCTCAGCCTTTGGAGCCTCGGCCTTAGGAGCTTCCTTAACCTCAACCTTTGGAGCCTCGGCCTTAGGAGCTTCCTTAACCTCAACCTTTGGCGCCTCAGTCTTAGGGGCTGCTACCGCAGGAGCTTCCACAGCTGCTACAAATTCAGTTTTTTTTTCTACATCGGAGTCAATTACAGTTACCTGCTTACCGAAAATAGAAATCTGCTCGGCAGTAATCTCAGAAAGACTGCCATCACGGCCTTCGATTTCGCATTTCTCAATCTTGCCGTTTTCACCAATGTAGATTTCTACAACCTTACCCTGAATGGTACCGGATTTGGTAATAGCCTTGGTGCCAATAATCTTGATGTTGGCATCCATCATGGCTTCATAATCGCCAGCATCTTCCAGAGTAAGGATGTTTTCGCTATTGGTAATTGTAACGGCATCCTCACCGATGGCAATTACAGAGGCATAAGGCAGGAGCTTTACGCCTCTGTACCAATCCTCATCCTCAATAGTAATAGCAGCAATACTGCCATTTTTGGCATCGATAAGCAGGGTTTTGCTCATGCCAAGCTCGCGGCCTTCAGTAATACTGATTACTGGCAAGCCAATAATTTCAACACTTTTTTTCATGGGAATTCCTCCTGAAAATATATTAGGGTGCAGCCTTCGTCTCAATCCTTGGGAGACTGAGCAGAAGCCACACTATGGGAAATCAATTTTATTTCGGCTAAATATGCCTGGAATTTTTCCTGATAGGCAGGATTTTCCTGAATAGCCGGGATATCCATATAATTATGGATGCAATCAATAGCAGCCTGATACTGTTCCTGAGATTTGTATAGATTTACCATTTCTATCAGGATAAAAGGAGCATAGCTATCAGTATTATATTGCTGCAGCGCTGTACTGTAAGCCAGTAGAGCCATTTGGTGATTGCCAGCGGCATTTTGGTCAAAGGCAAAATCCAAAAGAGCATCCATAGAATCAAGGCCTTCCGGCAGAACAGGCTTTATCGTGTTTGCTGGCTCAGGTTCGGCGATTGTCTCAAATTCCTCCACTGGTGCAGGTTCGGTGATTGCTTCAAGCTCCTCCGCTGGCGTGGATTCAGCTATCTTATCAGATTTCATTGCTGGTGTTTCGTCAAGCTTATTTATTGGTGCAGGCTCGTCGAATACCTCCTGGGGGACTTCTGCCAGCTTAGGTTCAGGCAGCTTAGCGGATGCTGCATCTGGCATAGCCTTAGTCTCTGCAGCCGAGGCTGTTTCAGGCATTTCTTCAGCTGTATCAGGTACAATATCTGTCTCAATAGTTATATTGGCATTGTGCACAGCACCCTGACCAGCCAATTTGCTGCGCCTGTATAACAAATACTTATTATAGCAGGTTGTGCCGGTGGCTGCAAAAATAATCATTGTGCCCAATATATAATAGTAGGCTTTTGTCAAAAATGGATTTACTCTGATGGCCATAAAGTTGATAATCAGAGCAGAAACACCGCATAATACCAAGGCAGAAAGGGAAAGCTCTGCGCCCAGTTTGCGGGCAAATTTATGAATAGATAGAATACAGATAGCCATAATGGAGGCTGTTATTACAAAAAACACCAAAATACACACCACAATTTATTATTGATTATTTATTATATCATATGATAGATTTATAATTTTGCCTAATTCTACCAAAAATATTATAACAAA
The DNA here is from genome assembly GCA_934196075.1 of uncultured Anaerovibrio sp. Lineage (GTDB taxonomy): Bacteria > Bacillota > Negativicutes > Selenomonadales > Selenomonadaceae > Anaerovibrio. The sequence goes on along the minus strand of CAKPVW010000022.1, from coordinate 4,031 downwards.
AAACTTCATTTCATGATACTTAAATTTCGTTTTACATTATTTTTTTTTGTTTGTATTGTTTTCTACTTGCAAATATCACACAATGCTTGTACAATAATACAGCAGATAAAATTTCGCTATAAATTTTCGTTTCAGTGGCAAAATTCATTCGCTAGAAAAAAACGCCAAGATTTTTTATTAAAAAGCAGGGGATTTTGTATTGATGTCGAATTAAACATTATAGCGAAGATGTATAAAGTACATTTACAGTATAGCACAAAATCAAGAAATGAGGGGTAAAAAATGCGCGAAGAAAATTTCACAGTTATGAATGCTCAGGGTCTCCATGCACGTCCAGCAGGACAGATTGCCAAGGAGGCAAGAAACTTTAAGTCCAAGGTTACCTTGTCTGTAGAAGCTACCGGCAAGAAGGCTGATGCTAAGAGCTTGATGGGTATCATGACTCTCCAGGCTAAGAAGGGTACTGTTGTTACCATTACTGCAGATGGTCCTGATGAGAATGAGGCTATTGAGAAGTTCGGCGGCATGTTCAAATCCGGTTTCGGCGAAGACTAATTAGTAAAAGGGCGGAAGGACGGATTTATTATGCCAGAAAAAATGCAGGGAATGGGTGCTATTCAGGGAATCGGTATCGGCTATATTATGAAGGCTGGTCAGGCACTGGATGGCTATTTGGCTGCTTATCAGCCAGGTACAGTTGAGGAGGAGCTAGAGAAGCTCAGCAAGGCTGTAGCAGAAGTGGCAGATATTCTGGAAAAGAGCGTTGAGCAGATGCGTGCTGCGGGACACGATGAGCAGGCTAATATTATGGAAGCTCATATGTTCTTGGCACAGGATCCAATGCTGACAGACGGCATGACTGATAAGGTTCAGGAGATGGGTAATGCACCAGCGGCTATTTTGGCATCTGCTGCTGAGTCTGCCAAGATTTTCCAGTCCATGGATGACGAGTATCTTCGTGAGCGTGCAGCCGATGTATTGGATGTAAGTAAGCGTATTGCTGGCAAGATTCTTGGTATCAAGGAACCAGAGGTTGGCGATAATATGGTAGTGCTCTGCGGTTACGAGGTAGAGCCTTCCGTTATTGCCTCAGTTCCTGATGATAAGATTGCTGGTGTTATTATGGGACAGGGCAGCACCACCTGTCATGCGGTAATTATCGCTAAGTCTAGGGCTATTCCTACTGTGGTAGGTATGGAGCATAGACTGGATGCTATTCCAGAGGGTGCATTTGTTATTATTGATGGACATACCGGCGATATTTTCATCGATCCTGATGAGGCAACTCTCAAGGAATACGAGGCAAAGCTGGCTAAGCAGAAGGCTGATGAGGCTCGTTATGCTGCTTTGAAGGATTTGCCGGCAGTTACGAAGGATGGCGTAGAGGTTCAGTTGGCTGCTAATATTGGCAGTCCTAATGATGCTGAGAATGCTGCTAAATATGGTAACAAGGGTGTGGGGTTGTTCCGCTCCGAGTTTGTATTCATGGGCCGGGAAGATATTCCGTCCGAGGAAATGCAGTTCCAGAGCTACAAGAAGGCTGTTGAAGCCTGCAATGGTGAGCTGTGTGTTATCCGTACCATGGATATTGGCGGTGATAAGCCACTGCCTTATTTGAATATTCCCCATGAGGAGAATCCTTTCCTGGGCTATCGTGCGATTCGCATCAGCTTGAACCGTAGAGATTTGTTTATGCCTCAGCTGAAGGCTATTCTGCGGGCCGGTGTTTATGGCAGGGCTGCTATTATGGCGCCTATGATTGTCAGCGTGGACGAGATTCTGCGTCTGCGGGCTTTTGTTCGTGAGGCTATGCAGGAGCTGGAGGATGAAGGCAAGGAATATTCCAAGTCTGTTCAGCTGGGTATTATGGTTGAGACTCCGGCAGCCGCAGTTATGACTCCAATCTTTGCCAAGTATGTTGATTTCTTCAGCATCGGCACCAATGATTTGGTTCAGTATACTCTGTCTGTAGACCGCATTAATCCTAATGTGGGTTATCTCTACAACCATTTCCATCCAGCAGTGCTGCAGCTGATTCAGCGCACCATTAAGGCTGCTTCTGATCATGGCATTTGGTCTGGTATGTGTGGTGAGATGGCTAGCGATCCATATGCCGCAGTTATTCTGATGGGTATGGGCATTACTGAGCTGAGTATGAGTGCACCTTCTATTCCACGTGTCAAGGAAATGCTTCGGTCTGTAACCTACGAGGAGGCTCAGAAGCATCTGGCCAAGGTTATGGAAATGGAAACTGGTGAGCAGGTTCTGAAGTATCTCCATGAAGCTTTGGATCACTAAGCACAGTTTCTGTGGATAAATTTTCACTTGTGCACAGAATCTGTGTATAATGTGGATAAAATTGTGGATAACTTTATGAAATATCAGGCAGATATCGGATTTCCGGTATCTGCCTTTTATGGTGTCAAACTATTTGTGAGGAATTAATGTCAATATATTTTTCTTTTGACTAGGTGTTTGTGATAAAATAGTAGGTAATCTATCTACTGAGGAGAAAGGGGAGATGTGGATATGGAGATTTTTAGAAATGACTGGGGGCAGTATCTGAAGGAGGAAATGGCAAAGCCTTATTATCGCCAGCTGCGCCAGTTTTTGATAGGCGAGTATAGGAGTAAGCAGGTTTATCCTGATATGTATAGTATTTTCAATGCGCTGCATTATACCTCCTATGCTGATACCAAGGTATTGATTTTGGGGCAGGATCCATACCATGAGCCAGGGCAGGCCCATGGATTGAGCTTCTCTGTTCAGCCTAATGTACCGCCGCCACCGTCTTTGGTAAATATTTTTAAGGAGCTGGAAACTGATTTGGGGTGTCATGTGCCTAATAATGGCTGTTTGGAGCCTTGGGCTAGACAGGGTGTTTTGTTGTTGAATACGGTGCTGACAGTCCAGGCCCATCGTGCTAATTCTCATCGGGATAAGGGCTGGGAATTTTTTACGGATAAGATTATTTCTTTGCTGAATCAGCGGGAAAAGCCGGTGGCTTTTATCCTTTGGGGTGCTCCGGCTCGCCGGAAGAAAGCTATGATAACCAACCCTCAACATTTTATTGTGGAATCTCCCCATCCTAGTCCTCTTTCGGCCTATAGGGGATTCTTTGGCAGTCGGCCTTTTTCCAAGGTAAATAAGTTCCTAGAGTCTGTGGGAGAACAGCCTATAAATTGGCAGCTGCCTAATATTTAAAATAAATTTATTTTTTTCCTTGACATAAATGTGAAAATGTCCTATAATATTTCTTGTTCACAACGCATGAACACCTAGGGGTATCGCCAAGTTGGTAAGGCACTGGATTCTGAATCCAGCATTCGTAGGTTCGAGTCCTGCTACCCCTGCCATTGAGTATGAGGCACTATCTTCGGATAGTGCTTTTTTGTTGCGTAAATTCTTATTTGCAGAGTTATACGTCCTCGTTTTTCTGAAAGACAGCCTGCGGTCATAACGACTTTTGCTCTGTCGGCTAAATGACCCTGCCTGATAATTTATCCTTACGCAGAGATACCGCTTGTCGCTGAGCCAATTCACAGTGACCGGATTGGCAGAGAGAGCTACCGGGCTCACTTTTGCTTCGCAAAAGCAAGAAGCCTCCTGACGCAAAAGTGTCATGCCCCTCCGGCTGTTGGCGAATCATCGTAGTTTACCGCTGTCTTGTTCTCCTAATACAGCCTGCGGTCATAACGACTTTTGCTCTGTCGGCTAAATGACCCTACCTGATAGTTTATCTTTACGCAGATATACCGCTTGTCGCTGAGCCAATTCACATAGTCCGGAATAGTAGAGAGTGCCACCGGGCTCACTTTTGCTTCGCAAAAGCAGGAAGCCTCCTGCCGCAAAAGTGTTATGCACCTCCGGCTGTTGGCGAATCATTCTGCTTTATCTATGCCACCATATATCGAAGAAAGACAATCATTACAAACTGTGCCAAGGCGAGAAATCGCTGTGAATACACTAACTGAGAGGCATGGCATGTACCCTTCTACGGCATGTTAATGCGCCTCGCTTCTTAACGAATT